>JAEWNY010000020.1 GCA_023461075.1 Pseudomonadota bacterium
CAGCAGCCGGTCGTAGCGCTCGACGGTCTTGAGCTCCAGGCGCATGGCCATGAAGGCGAGCACGCCGCCCAGGCCCATGAACACCACGTGGCGGACCAGGAAATAGTGCTGGCCCACGCCCAGCTCCACGCCGATGGCGATCGCGCTCGCTCCGACCATGACGATGCCGAGCGCGGCCAGCGCCAGCGCGGCGCCGAGCATCCACGGGTCGTAGCGCCCGCCGATGGATTCGAGGCGGACGGCCTGACGGCTGCGGTCGTGGGGCCTGTCCATCAGCGCACCTTCAGCGTGGCCAGGCCGACCAGGACGAGGATCACCGAGATGATCCAGAAGCGCACGATCACGCGCGGCTCCGGCCAGCCCTTGAGCTCGAAATGGTGGTGGATGGGCGCCATGCGGAACACGCGCTTGCCGGTGAGCTTGAAGCTGGCGACCTGGATCATCACCGACAGCGTCTCGATGACGAAGATGCCGCCCATCACCACCAGCACCAGCTCCTGGCGCACGATCACCGCGATGGTGCCGAGCACGGCGCCCAGCGCCAGCGCGCCGATGTCGCCCATGAACACCATCGCCGGATAGGTGTTGAACCAGAGGAAACCGAGGCCGGCGCCGGCGATCGCCGTGCACACGATCAACAGTTCACCGGCACCGGGCACTGCGGGGATCTGCAGGTACTTGGAGAATTCCGCGTGGCCCGAGGCATAGGCGAATACGCCCAGCGCGCAGGCGACCAGCACCGTCGGCATGATCGCCAGGCCATCCAGGCCGTCGGTCAGGTTGACCGCGTTGGAGAACCCGACGATCCAGAAGTAGGCGATCGCGACGAAGCTGATGCCGACCAGCGGCAAGGCGACCGACTTGAACAGCGGCAGGTAGAAGGTGGTCGCCGCCGGCACGTCGGCAAAGGCATACAGGTAGATGCCAGCCGCGAGGCCGAGCAGCGACTGCAGCGCGTACTTGGTGCGCGAGCGCATGCCGTTGGGATCGCGCTTGACGATCTTGATCCAGTCGTCCCACCAACCGATCGCGCCGAAGCCGACCATCACCACCAGCACCACCCAGACGTATTTGTTGCGCAGGTCGCCCCAGAGCAGCACCGCGGCGAGGATCGTCAGCAGGATCAGCGCGCCGCCCATCGTCGGCGTACCCGCCTTGGAGAAATGCGATTGCGGGCCGTCGGTGCGGATCGGCTGGCCGCCGCTCTTGAGCCCGGCCAGGTAGCGGATCACGTGCGGGCCCCACCACAGCGACAGCGCCAGCGCGGTCAACGCTGAGAGGATCGCGCGAAAGGTGAGGTACTGGAACAGGCCGAAGTGGCTTTGCAGCTGCTCCAGCCAGCGGAACAATTCAAGCAACATCGTTGGTGCCCTCCCCTTGCAGCGCGGCCACCACGCGATCCATCGCGCTGCCGCGCGATCCCTTGACCAGCACGCGCACGCCTTCGCGGAGGCCGCCGCGTAGCGCCTCGGCCATCGCTTCGTGGCTCTCGAAACGATGGGCGCCTTCGCCGAACGCATCCGCCGCATGCCCGGCGAGCGAGCCGAGCGCATACAACCGCGCGATGCCGGCGGCCTTGGCGCGACGCCCGACTTCCGCGTGCAGCGCGACTTCGTCGGCGCCCAGCTCGCGCATGTCGCCGAGTACCAGCCACGCCTCGCCGCCACCGGAAGCGAGCGTGTCGATCGCGGCATGCGTGGAACCGGGGTTGGCGTTGTAACTGTCGTCGATCAGTTCGGCGCCACTGGCCAGCCGTTGCGCGACTCCCCGGCCTGCGACCGGACGCGCGGCTTCGAGACCCGCCTTGACCTGGTCGATGTCGATACCCGCGGCGAGCGTCATGGCTGCCGCAGCCAGTGCGTTGGCGATGTTGTGGCGTCCGGGCAACGCCAGGGTGATGTCGGCATCGCCCGCCGGAGTGACCAGGCGGAAACGCGAACCCTGGCGATCGAGCTGGATGTCGCGGGCCTGGATGTCGGAACTGGCCTCCAGGCCGAAGCGCAGGATGCGATGGCCGTGCGCGCGTTCGGCGAAATACGGCGCGAAGGCATCGTCTGCATTGATCACGGCGATGCCGTCGCTGCCGAGCGCGTCGTAGATCGCCGCCTTGGTGTCGGCCACGTTCAACAGCGTGCCCATGCGTTCAAGGTGCGCCGGCGCGATGTTGTTCACCAGGGCAACATCCGGCCTCACGATGTCGGTCAGGTACTTGATGTCGCCGGGCTTGCCCGCGCCCATCTCGTAGACCGCGAAGCGCGCCTCGTCCGGCGCATCGATCAGCGCCAGCGGCAAGCCGATCTCGTTGTTGAAGTTGCCGGGATTGGCATAGGCGCCGCCGGCCTGCTGCAGGATCGACAGCAGCAGGCTCTTCACGCTGGTCTTGCCATTGCTGCCGGTCACCGCGAAGACGCGGGTGGCGCGCTCGCGCTGCATCCCGCGCGCGAAGGCCGCCAAAGCAAGTTGGGTATCGGCGACGATGATCTGCGGGATCGCGGCATCGTCCTCTTCCGATACCAATGCGGCGACCGCACCGCGCGCGGCAGCATCGGCGACATGCGCATGGCCATCGAAGTTCTCGCCCTTGAGCGCGACGAACAGCAGCGCGCGGCCTGTCGCGTCCGGCAACTTGCGGGTATCGGTGGCGACGCCATCGACCGTGGCGTCATCGCCGAGCAACCTTCCGCCGGCCAGCTGCGCGATCCGCGAGAGCGCCATCGCCTTCATGCGCGCACCTCCAGCACCGAGCGCGCGACCGCCATGTCGTCGAAGTCGTGCTTGACGCCCGCGACTTCCTGGTAGCTCTCATGCCCCTTGCCGGCGATCAGCACGATGTCGTCGGCGCCGGCCGCGTCGATCGCGCGGGTGATCGCGGCGCGACGATCGCGCAGCACGATCGCGCGTTCGGGATGGGCGAAGCCGGAGACGATGTCGGCGACGATGCCATCCCCATCTTCGCCACGCGGGTTGTCGTCGGTGACGATGACGGTTTCCGACAATCGCTCGGCGATCGCCGCCATCTGCGGACGCTTGCCGGTGTCGCGCTCGCCACCGCAACCGAACACGCAGGTCAATCCGCCCTCCAGGTGCGCGCGCAGCGACTCCAGCGCCTGCTGCAACGGATCGGGCTTGTGCGAATAGTCGATCACCACCAACGGCAGCACGCCATCGCCGCCGAGACGGTTCATGCGCCCGGCGACCGGCTGCAGGACTTCCAGCACATCGACGGTCTCGTCGAAGCCGCGGCCCTCGGCCAGCAGTACGCCCGCCACGGTGAGCAGGTTGTCGATGTTGAATCGGCCGAGCAGGGCCGACTGCACGCGCCGGCTGCGCTCGCCGATGCGCAGGACGAAGCCGATCCCGCGCGCATCCAGTACCACGTTCGTTGCGGCGACGTCGGCATTCGCATCGCCCGACGCCGAAATACCGATGCCCCGCACGGCGGGCAGCGTCTTGATCAGGTGGGCGCCGAATGCGTCGTCGATATTGATGACGGCCGCCTTCAAGCTATCGCGCGCGAACAGCTTGGCCTTCGCCGCGCCATAGCTTTCCATGTCGCCGTGGTAATCGAGGTGGTCGCGGGTGAGGTTGGTGAACACCGCGATGTCGTAGTGCACGCCATCCACGCGCCCTTGGTCGAGTGCATGCGAGCTGACCTCCATCGCCACGGCGCGCGCCCCGGCATCACGCAGGCCGGCCAGCATGGCGTGCATCGGCAGCACCAGCGGCGTGGTGAATCCGGTCGCGACTTCGGCACCATGCAGGCCGACGCCGAGCGTGCCGATCGTTCCGGTGCGCGCACCCAACTTTTCCAATGCCTGCGCGATCAACTGCACGGTGGACGTCTTGCCGCTGGTGCCGGTGACCCCGACCATCGTCATCGACTTCGACGGCGCGCCGTGGAAGGCATCACCCATGGCGCCGAGGCGTGCACGCAGGCCCGGTACCGCGATGGCATCAGCCGGTGCGGGCAAGTCGGCTGGCGCCGTTGGCTCGAACAGGATCGCCGCTGCGCCACGCTCGCGCGCCTGCTCGACGAAACCCAGACCGTGCGCGCCGAAACCGGCGATCGCGACGAAGGCATCGCCCGGGCGGATTTCGCGGCTGTCCATCACCAGTCCCGAGACTTCCAGATCGGCGCGAATGCCGCCGATATCCGGTAGCAAGGCAGCGAGCTTCATCGACCGGCTCATCGCACCGCCTCCAGCGGTTCGGGCAGCGGCGTGGGCAGGGCCGAACTCGGGGTTGCCGGCCTCGCCACATCCCTATCCGCATCAAGGGCCGCGCCCGGTGCGATCGGCGCGGCCGCCACGCGCGGGCCCAACTCACCCTTGGCCTGCGCCGCGATCCATGTCTCGATGTCGTCGGGCGGCACGTCCTGCAGGCGCAGCACGCCTTCTATCACGTTGTGGAACACCGGTGCCGCGACCAGGCCACCGAAGTAGGAACCCTTGCTGGGATCGTTGACCGCCACCACCATCGCGTAGCGCGGATTGGCGACCGGCACCAGCCCGGCGAAGTAGGACACGTAGCGCCGGGAGTATCCACCGCCGCTGGCCTTGCGCGCGGTGCCGGTCTTGCCGGCGACGTGGTAACCCAGCACCGCGGCCTGGGTCGCGGTGCCGCCTTTCTCGGTGACCGTCTGCATCATCCGCACGATGCTGTGCGCCAGCTCCGGCGTGATTACCTGCTTGCGCTCGCCCTGCTCGCCGCGGATGAAAGTCGGGCGGATCGAGACGCCATCGTTGCCCAGCGTCGCGTAGGCATGCGCGATCTGCATCGGCGTGGCGTTCAGCCCGTAGCCGTAGGACATGGTCTGCTTGGTGGTACCGCTCCAGCTGCCCGGCTGCGGGAACAGGCCGGCGGCTTCGCCCGGGAAACCGATCCCGGTGCGCTGCCCGTAACCGAAGCGACGGAAGAAATCGTAGAGCTGCTGGTTGCTCAACTTCTTCGCGATCAGCGAGACGCCGACGTTCGAGCTCTTCTGGATCACGCCGGTGGTATCGAGCACGCCATAGTTGTGGTGGTCGGTGGTGCGGTATCTGCCGTTGGCGATCCAGCCGGGGTTGGTGTTGAAACTGGTACGCGCATCGATGACGCCAGCCTCGATGCCGGCGGCGACGGTCAGCGGCTTGATCGTCGAGCCCGGCTCGAGCAGGTCGGTGAGCGCGCGGTTGCGATGCGCCTCGCGATTGGCGCTGCCGACGTTGTTGGGATTGAACGACGGCAGGTTGGCCATCGCCAGGACCTCGCCGGTCTCGACATCCAGCACGACCGCCGAACCACTGGACGCACCGCTCTGCTCGAGCATCGCCTTCAATTCGCGATAGGTGAGGTATTGGATGCGGCGATCGATGGTGAGCTGCAGATCCTTGCCGGGCTGGGCCGCGCGCAGCAGGTCGACGTTCTCGACGATGCGGCCGCGGTTGTCGCGGATCACTCGCTTGAGACCGGGCTTTCCGCGCAACCACTCGTCCAGCGCCAGCTCCACGCCTTCCTGGCCGTAGTCGTCGACGTTGGTGAAGCCGAGCACATGCGCAAACGCCTCACCCTGCGGATAGAAGCGACGGAACTCGCGCTGCGAATACACGCCCGGGATGCCAAGTGCGACCACGCGATGGGCGAGCGACGGATTCATCCGCCGCTTGATCCAGAGGAACTCCTTGTCCGCCTTCTGCGACACCCGGCGGCGCAACTCGTCCTCGTTGAGCTCCAGGGCCTGCGCAAGCCTGCGGATGCCGGCAGGCGACTTCGACAGTTCCTGCGGATTCGCCCAGACCGATTCGACCGGCGTGGAGACGGCCAGCGGCTCGCCATTGCGGTCGCTGATCATCCCGCGCGTGGTGGCGATCTCGACCTCGCGCTGGAAGCGCTCGTCGCCCTGCTGCTGATAGAACTCGTGGTTGACCAGCTGCAGATTCACCGCACGTCCCACCAGCGCCATCGCGCACAAGGCCAAGCCGCCACCCACCAGCAGGATGCGCTTGCGCACATCGAATCCCTGCCGGCCCTGCATGCGTGGACGCTCGCGGCGCGGTTCACTCGCGGAGCGACGCGGATCGCGGCGATCGAAGACGTTCATCGGCGCACCACCACGATCTGGTCGGCTTGCGGCAGCACCATCCCGAGTCGCTCGCGCGCGGTGCGGTCGATCAACGTGCTTTCGGCCCAGGTGGCCTGCTCCAGCTGCAGGCGGCTGAACTCGACGTTCAATTCGTCGCGGACCTTTTCAAGGCGATTGATCTCGACAAAGGCCTGGCGATGGCGATGCCGCGCCATCACCACGCCCACCGCACTGGCGATGTCGAGGGCGAGCAGCAGTCCAACGAGGAAGCGCAGGCTCATGCCGTCTCCCCCAGTTTCTCGGCGACGCGCAGCACCGCGCTGCGCGCGCGCGGGTTGGCGCGGACTTCGGCGTCGTCGCCCTTGATCGCACCGCCGACCAGCTTCAGGGTCGGACGGAACTCGGCCTGCTGCGGCAGCCGGCGATCGGTCGGCGGCGCTTTCGCCTTGGCCGCCATGAAACGCTTGACGATGCGGTCTTCCAGCGAGTGGAAGCTGATTACCGCCAGCCGGCCCTCGGGCTTGAGCGCTTCGTGCGCGGCGGCGAGGCCGGCCTCGAGGTCCTCGAGCTCCCGGTTGATGTGGATGCGGATCGCCTGGAAGCTGCGCGTCGCCGGGTGGATGCCGTCCTTGCCACGCGGCATCACCGAGGCGATCAACCCGGCCAACTCCAGCGTGCGGGTGATCGGCGCCTCGGCGCGACGCGCGACGATCGCGCGGGCGATGCGCCGGCTCATGCGTTCCTCGCCATAGGTCCACAACACGTCGGCGATTTCGCGCTCGTCGGCGGCGTTCAACCAATCCGCCGCGCTGGGGCCGCGCGAGTCATCCATGCGCATGTCGAGCGGGCCGTCCTTGCCGAACGAGAACCCGCGTTCGGCGACATCCAGCTGTGGCGAGGAGACACCGAGGTCGAACAACACGCCATCGAGCCCGTTCGAAGCGGCATCCCAACGACCCAGTTCGGCAAAGCTGCCGTGGTGGATCGACACGCGCGGGTCTGTGGCGAAACGCGCCTCGGCCTCGGCGATCGCGGTCGGGTCCTTGTCCATGACCAGCAGGCGGCCGTCGTCGCCCAGTTGCGACAGGACGCCCGCGGCGTGGCCGCCACGACCGAAGGTGCCATCCAGATAGATGCCGTCGGCACGCACGCGCAAACCGGCCAGCACCTGCGCGTACAACACCGGGAGATGCGACGGGTTGGGCGATGCGGCGGCGCTCGCCGCGCTCACAAACGCAACTCCATCATCTGCGGGCTAATGTTGCCGTCGCCCAGGGTCTGCCGGATCTGCGCGTGGTGGGCCTGCTCGCTCCACAACTCCAGCTTGTTGCCCATGCCGAGCAACACCGCTTTCTTCTCGATGCCGACCGCGGCGCGATGACTGGCTGGGATGGAGATGCGGCCACTGCCGTCGGGCTCCACGATCGCCGCGGAACCGACCAGCATGCGCTGCAGGCGACGATGATCGGGATACACGGTCGGCAACGCGTTGACTTGGTCGCGCGCCTTCTCCCACTCCCCATGCGGATACAGGAACAGGCTGCCGCCCTCGAAGGGGTTGTAGGTGATCACCAACCGGTTGCCACACTCCGCCGCCACCTGCTCGCGCAAGGCGGTGGGAATGGTCAGACGACCCTTGTCGTCGATCGTGATGGCGGTCTCACCCTGGAACATTGCGGCAGGCGGCGTTGGTCCGTTGGAGGGGCATCAGGATGACACAGGAAACCACAAATTCCCCGGATATCCCACTTACCGCCACGATAGGATTCGCCCACAGCCCTGTCAACAGGTTTCGACCGGTTTTTTTCCAATTCCGTCAATGACTTGCAGCAAACTTGAGAAGTTGGACGAAGGTTTATCCACAAGCCTTTGTTCCGTCTCAAATCATGAGACGGAAAGCTTCCGTTCAGGTTGCTGGATGAATACGGGAAACCTTTCCCGAGCCGTTCGGCGCACCACATCTGCGCGAACCTGCGGTGATGCACGGTTTGAAAGTGGCGGAGCCGCCGATAAGCCGGGTTCTGTCGTAGGCAGTCATTCCTCTCGGCCCCGCATCGCTGCGGGGCTCCAGCAACCTACCCGGAGGCCTCGCGGGTCACGAGATCGCCTCCCTCTGGCCTCGCTTGCACGGGCGCGATGGACGAAAAAGTGGCGGAGCCGGCCGATAAGCCGGGTTCTGTCTAAGGCAGTCATTCCTCTCGGCCCCGCATCGCTGCGGGGCTCCAGCAACCTACCCGGAGGCCTCGCGGGTCACGAGATCGCCTCCCTATTTGGTCTTGCTCCCGATGGGGTTTGCCGTGCCGGCCGGTTGCCCGGCTCGCGGTGCGCTCTTACCGCACCATTTCACCCTTACCGGACCGAAGCCCGGCGGTATCTTTCTGTTGCACTTTCCGTCGGCTCGCGCCGCCCAGGCGTTACCTGGCATCGCACCCTGTGGAGCCCGGACTTTCCTCGGCATCCCCGCTTGCGCGGCGATGACGCGACTGCCTGGCCGACTCCGCCTTGCGCATTTTCGCACGAAGCGTGCATTTCAGTCCGAACCGCCGCCATACAGCGCCTTGCGCGGCGCACCGGTAAGATCTGCGGCAAGTTTGGCCGCCGTCGAGGGCGGCAGGTGTTCGGCAAGCTTGCGATAGACACGCTGGCCTTCCAGCAGCCGGGCATCGGCTTCGTCGCCGGCGCCTTCCACCAGCACCACGAATTCCCCTTTCTGCTGGTTGGGATCGTGTTCGATGCGGCTTCGGACCTCGCCCAGCGGTCCATCCAGCACGGTCTCGAACAGTTTGGTCAGTTCACGTGCGACGACCGCCGGGCGATCCGCGCCAAACGCCGAAGCCGCATCGCCCAGGAAATCCACGATCCGGTGCGAGGCTTCGTAGAAGATCAGCGTGCGCGCCTCGCCAGCCAGCGCCTGCAGGCGTTCCCGACGGGCACCGGCCTTGGCCGGCAGGAAGCCCTCGAAGACGAAGCGGTCGCTGGGCAGCCCTGCCACCGACAATGCCGCGATCAGCGCGGCCGCACCGGGCACCGGGCTCACCCGGATTCCGGCAGCTCGCGCGGCGTGCACCAGTCGAAAGCCCGGGTCGCTGACCAGCGGCGTGCCGGCATCCGACACCAGTGCCAGCGACTCACCGGCACTCAGGCGGGCGACCAGGCGCGAGGCCATCTCGTCCTCGTTGTGCTCATGCAGGGCGACGAGCGCGGTGTCGATGCCGAAGTGCTGCAGCAGGGGCCGGGTGCGCCGGGTGTCCTCGGCGCAGATCGCGCTGACCGACCTCAAGGTCTCGACCGCGCGCGGGCTGAAATCGCCGAGATTGCCGATCGGGGTGGCGACGACGTGGAGGATGCCGGGTGCTTTCGCGTTCAAAGGGAATCATGATCATCAGGAAGGCGACATTATGGCGCGCGGGAGGGCCGCCGCCCGTGCCCACACCGGCTCACGTGGCAAAGCGGGGCGCACGTTCTAGAATCACTCCCATGCCCCGACCGGATTGCGACATGCGCCTCGCCCCCAAGCTCCTCGTCCTCGCCGCCGCTCTCGCATCGCTCGCCGGCTGCGCCACCACCACGCATGCGCCGGTCCCGACCGATGCAAGGCCGGAGGTCGTCGCCCCGCGCAGTGGCTACGACTTCTCCAGCCGCCCGGCGGGCGACCGCGACGGCTACCGCCCGCCGGTCAAGGTGGCCGTGCTGCTGCCGCTGTCCGGTAGCCTGTCGACCGCCGCCAAGCCGGTGCGCGATGGTTTCCTGGCCGGCTACTACGCCGAAACCCGACGTCGACCGGAAGTGGTGTTCTACGACAGCGCCAGTGGCGCCGGCGGCGCCTACCAGAAGGCCGTGGCTGAAGGCGCCGACTACGTGGTCGGGCCGCTCGACCGCGACCAGGTCGGCAGCCTGTTCGCCCAGGGTGACCTCAAGGTGCCGGTGCTGGCGCTCAATCGCGCATCGCGACAACCGCCGGCCGGCAGCGTCAGCTTCTCGCTCTCTCCGGAGGACGAGGGCATCGCCGCCGCGGAATACGTCGCCGGGCAAAAGCTCCGCAACGTGCTGATCCTTGCCGGCAGCGACGACAGCCTGCGCCGTACCGCCGCCGCATTCCGCGAGCGCCTGCAGAGCCGCGGCGGCAGCGTGGTCGACACGATCACGCTCGGCGGCGATGCCGAAGCACTCGCCACGCTGATCGCCACCTCGTTGGCCAAGGGTCCGGTCGATGCGATCTATTTCGCGGCCCGTGGCGACCAGGCGCGCGCCGCGATGCAGATCATCCAGGCGCAGCCGGCCTTGGCGTCCGCGCGTCGAGTGGCGTCTTCGGTCATCGCCAATAGTCCCGGTTCCGGCGCCGAGGCCAACCTGCTCGATGGCACCGTGTTCCCGAGCGAGTCCCTCCTTAGCCGCACCCTGCCCGGCATGCCGGCCAACCCCGCCGCACTGACCCCGACCGCCAGCGGCGCGGCCGCGCGCCTGTTCGCCTTCGGCTACGACGCCTGGCTCATCACCGCCTACCTCGAGCGCCTTGCGCGCGCGCCGCAGGATCGCCTGCCGGGCGCGACCGGGGACCTCCAGCTTGACGGCTTCGGCAACATCCTGCGCGAGCCGACCTGGTCGGTGCTGCGTGGCGGCGTGGCGACGCCGCTTGCCCGCTGACCGACGCGCGATTGGGACGGCGGTCGAAGCCGCTGCGTCACGTTTCCTGCAGGAGCGCGGATTCGTTCCACTCGATGCCAACGTACGCTATCGCGACGGCGAAATCGACTTGGTCATGCGCGATGGCGAGGTACTGGTCTTCGTCGAAGTTCGCTATCGCTCGCGCGAGGATTTCGGCGGCGCAGCCGCATCGGTGACGCGGGGCAAGCAGAAGCGCGTGATTCGCGCCGCGACCCGCTACCTGGCCGCACATCCGGCGCGGGCTCGCCTGGCTTGCCGATTCGATGTCGTCAGCGCCGATGGCGATCCCGGTGCACCGCGGATGGAATGGTTGCGCGCGGCATTCGATGCAGGTTGACCCTTAGCGCAGATCAGCCTTCGAAGTGGCGATAGCCAACACTCGCAGCCTGCCACGGATCGCCATCGACCTGCGCGTGCACGCGGGAGCCTTCGACCACCCTGCCGACGCGCGTGGCCGCGACGCCCACGCGCTCCGCCGCTTCGGTCACCCACTCGCGCACCGAAACGGGTACGGTGAAACACAGCTCGTAATCATCGCCGCCAGTGGCCTGCCAACGCCGACGGATGTCGGGATCACCGTGTTTCGCAAACACCACCGATGCCGGCAACGTATCGAGATCGACGACGGCCCCGACACCGCTCGCCTCGCAGACATGCCCGAGATCGGCAAGCAATCCATCGGAGACATCGATGCAGGCGCTGGCGACGCCCCGCAACACGCGGCCCAGCGCAACGCGCGGCGTCGGTCGGTCCAGCCGCGCGCGCAACGCTTCCGGCGGCGATGATTGACCGGCGCCCCATTGCAGGAGGGACAGCGCCGCGGCCGCATCGCCCAGCGTGCCGCTGACCCAGACATCGTCACCGATTTGCGCACCATCGCGTCGCAGCGCCGCGCCCGGCTCGACGAATCCGACCACACTCACGCAGACCGAGAGCGGACCACGCGTGGTATCGCCGCCGATCAAGGCGACATCGTGCAGTGACGCGAGCGCAGTGAAGCTGTCGATGAAACCATCGACCCATACCGCATCGGCAGCGGGCATCGACAACGAAAGGCTGGCCCATGCAGGTAACGCACCCATGGCGGCGAGGTCGGACAGGTTGACCGCCAGCGATTTCCAGCCGATGTCGTCAGGCAATGTTTCGGCCGGGAAATGCACGCCGATGTTGAGGGTGTCGGTGGCGATGGCAAGCTGCATGCCGGGTGGCGGCGTCAGCAACGCGGCGTCATCGCCGATGCCGAGCGCGACGTCGTCACGCGCGATGGCGCGGGCGCAGATGCGTTCGATCAGGTCGAATTCGCCGGGCACGGCTGTATGCTTCAGCCGCGTGCGGCCTGCATCTCGATCCCGCGCCACTCGGCAGCGAGTTTGTCGAGCACGCCATTGACATAAGTGTGGCCATGCTCGGCACCGAAGCGCTTGACGGTCTCGATCGCCTCGTTGATCACCACGCGGTAGGGCACGTCGATGCGATGCCTGAACTCATAGGCGGCGATGCGCAGTACCGCGCGCTCGACCGGATCGACCTCGTCGACCTTGCGGTCGAGGTGCGGCAACAGGCCGTCGTCGAGTTCCGCGTGATGCGCCATCACCCCGCGCACCAGGTCCTCGAAATACTCCAGGTCGGCGATCTCGTGCGCCTGCTCGTGGGCGAACTGCGCGATCACCTGCTGCGGCGTGCCGCCCGACATCTGCCACGCATACAGCGCCTGCATCGCGCGGCGACGCGCACGTGTCCGATGCACCGGGTCGATGCCGTGCGGGCGACGCGTCGGCTTCATGCGCAGCGCTCCAGCAGGTCCGCCATTTCGATGGCGACCATTGCCGCCTCCTCGCCCTTGTTGCCGTGCGAACCACCCGCGCGCGCCTCGGCGTCCTCGGCGCGGTCGACCGCCAGCACGCCATTCACCACCGGCAGACCGTGGCGGGTGGCGACATCCATCAAGCCCTGCGCACAGCCATCGGCGACGTGTTCGAAGTGGCGCGTGTCGCCACGGATCACGCAGCCGAGCGCGATGATCCCGGCATGCCCGCCGGCCTTGGCCAGGCGTTCGGCCAGCACCGGGATTTCCCAGGCGCCGGGCACGCGGAACACGTCAACCGCATCATCGGCAACGCCATGGTCGCGCATCGCCTTGCGCGCGCCTTCGATCAGCGCCTCGGTGACGCGCGCGTTCCAGCGGCTGGCGAGGATCGCGAAACGGGCGCCTTGCGGGGCGCGCAGGTCGCCTTCAAAACTCGGCATTCGGATGTCGTCATGCGCGTCGCGGCGGACGCGGGCAGGCCAGTTTACCGCGCCGGCAAGGCCACGTATTCCACCACCTCGAGCCCGAAGCCGGCCAACCCCACTTGCTTGCGCGGCGTGCCGAGCACCCGCAGCTGGCCGTAGCCAAGGTCGGAGAGTATCTGGCTGCCGGCGCCGTTGCGTCGCCATTCGGCCATTGCCTTGGCGGTGGGCGCATGCGCGGGCGAGGCCGCCTCCTCGCGGATACGCGCCAGCAACGCGTCGGGCGCGTTCGAATCCGAGAGCATGAGCAGGACGCCCTGCCCGGCTTCATTGATCGCCGCCAGCACATCGCCGGTGAGCGGGCCGAAATCATCGCGGCGCCAGTGCAGGCCATCGGCCAGCACGTTCTGCATCTGCACGCGCACGAGGGTCGGTGATGCGGCATCGGCCTTGCCGCGTTGCAGTGCGAAGTGCAGGCCATGGCTCAGCCGGTCGCGATAGGTGTGCAGCACGAATGCGCCGTGATCGGTCGCGATCCGGCGCGAATCGATGCGCTCGATCGTGTGCTCGGTTTCCAGCCGATGGCGGATCAGCGCCTCGATCGAACCGATCTTGAAGCCATGCTCGCGCGCGAATACTTCCAGCTCCGGCCGCCGCGCCATGCTGCCATCGGCATTGAGGATCTCGACCAGCACGCCGGCCGGCTCCATCCCCGCGAGCAAGGCCAGGTCGCTTGCCGCCTCGGTATGCCCGGCGCGGCTCAACACGCCGCCGGGCTGCGCCATCAGCGGGAAGATGTGGCCGGGCTGCGAGAGGTCGCGCGACGTGGCATCCGGACGCACCGCGGTGCGAACGGTGTGCGCGCGATCGTATGCACTGATGCCGGTGGTGACGCCTTCGGCCGCCTCGATGCTGACGGTGAAGTTGGTGTGGTGCTGCGAGGTGTTGTCGCGCACCATCGGCGGCAGGCCGAGCTGGTGGCAGCGCTCGCGCGTCAGCGACAGGCAGACCAGGCCGCGCGCGTGGGTGACCATGAAGTTGATGTCGGAGGGCTTGACCAGCTCCGCCGCCATGATCAGGTCGCCCTCGTTCTCGCGGTCCTCGTCATCGACGATCACCACCATGCGGCCGGCGCGGATTTCTTCCAGCAGTTCAGGGATGGTGGCGAAGCTCATGCCTTGCGTTCCTGCAGCAGCCGCTCGACGTAGCGCGCGACCAAGTCGATTTCGAGGTTGACCGCATCGCCCAACCGCGTTTCGGCGAAGGCGGTATGCGAGATGGTGTGCGGGATCAGCGCGACCTCGAAGAAATCCTCGCCTGCCTCGTTGACGGTCAGGCTGACCCCATCGACGCAGATCGAGCCCTTCTTCGCGATGTACTTGGCCAGTGCCTGCGGCATGGCGAAACGCCATCGCTGCGCACGGGCATCGGGCTGGATGTCGACTACGCGGCCGACGCCATCGACATGGCCGCTGACGATGTGGCCGCCAAAGCGTTCGTGCGCCTGCATTGCGCGCTCCAGGTTCAACGCCGCGCCTTCGCCCAAGGCCCCGAGCGTGGTCAGCGCCAGCGTCTCGTTGGAGGCATCGATGGCGAACGAAGACGCATCGAAGTCGACCACGGTCAGGCAACAGCCATTGACCGCGATGCTTTCGCCCAACGCCACATCCTTGAAAGGCAGCGTGCCGACATCGATGGTGAAGCGCAGATCACCGCCGCGCGCCTCACGCGTACGCAACCTGCCGACGCCCTGGATGAGACCGGTGAACATCAGGCGGCCACTTCGGGTTGCAGCAGCAGGCGCAGGTCGGGGCCTACTTGCCGCATGTCGACGGTGCGCAGGCGGAAGGCATCGGCCATGCGCTCGATGCCGAGGCCGTCGAACATCGGGCGTGCCGCATCGCCGAGCAGTTCCATGGCGACATACACGAGCAACTCGTCGACAAGCCCGGCCTTGAGGAAGGCGCCGGCCAATGTCGCGCCGGTTTCCACCTGCACCTCGTTGATCTCGCGGCGCGCGAGTTCGGCCAGCACTTCGGGCAAATCGAGCATTCCGCGCTCGACTTCCACCGCATGCCGCTGCAGCGCGATGTCGCGCGGCGGCTTGGCGTTGGGTGCATGGAAATAGAGCGTCGGCACATCGCCTTGACGCACGTTGCCGCGAGCGACGGTGGCAAGCCCCGGATCCAGCACCACCCGCAGCGGTGGCACGAACGGCGCATCGTCCTGCAGGCGCACGGTCAGGTGCGGATCATCGGCCAGCACGGTGCCGGCACCGGTCAGCAACGCACCGCAGCGCGCGCGCCAGCGATGCACGTCCTCGCGTGCCTCCGGACTGGTGATCCATTGCGATTCGCCGTTGGCGAGCGCAGTGCGGCCATCCAGCGAGATGCCCAGCTTGACCCGGAGCCATGGCCGGCCGCGTTCGATGCGCGAGAAGAACGCTCGATTCAACTCGCGCGCCTGCGTTTCCATCAGGCCCGAGCGCAGTTTGATGCCGGCGGCGGCGAGCTTTTCGAAGCCTGCACCATCGACCTTCGGGAAAGGGTCGCGCATCGCCGCGACCACTTCGGCGACGCCGGCCTCGACCAGTGCGTCCGCGCACGGCCCGGTACGGCCAGTGTGCGCGCAAGGCTCCAAAGTGACGTAGGCGATGGCGCCTTTGGCGGCATCGCCGGCGGCGTTCAATGCCTCGATCTCGGCATGCGGCCCGCCGGCACGCTGGTGCCAGCCTTCGCCAAGCACTTGGCCATCGCGCACCAGCACGCAGCCGACCATCGGATTGGGCTTGGTCGTCCAGCGGCCGCGCTCGGCCAGTTGCAGCGCGCGCGCCATCATCTGGTGGTCGAAGGCGGTGAACGGCTGGCTCATTTGCGTTTCTTGTCGCCGCGTGCCGGCATGCCACCCAGCAACGGCAGTTGTCCTTCGCCGCCGGGGATGTCGCGTTCGAGGCGATCGAGTTCCTCGCGGAAATCGGCCACGTCCTCGAACGCGCGGTAGACCGAGGCAAAGCGCACGAAAGCGACCTGGTCGAGCCTACGCAGCTGCTGCATCACGAACTCCCCGACCCGGCGCGAAGGCAACTCGCGCTCGGCGGTCATCCGCAGGTCATGGACCACGCCGCGCACCGCGGCCTCGATCTCTTCCTCCGACACCGGGCGCTTGTGCAGCGCACGGTCGAAGGAGAGGCGCAGCTTGCGCGCATCGAACGGCTCGCGGCGGCCATCCGACTTGATGATCGCCGGCAATTTCAGCTCGATGGTTTCAAGCGTGGAGAAACGCTCGCCGCAGGCTTCGCATTCGCGGCGGCGGCGGATCGTGGCGCCATCGTCGCTGACGCGCGAGTCGATGACGCGGGTATCGCTGTTCTGGCAGAACGGGCAGTGCAAGGCTTAGCCGTACACCGGGAACTGGGCGCATTGCTTCTCGACGTTCTCGCGCACCCCGGCGATGACGGCGTCATCGTTCGGCGCATCCAGCACGTCGCAGATCCAGTTCGCCAGCGCCACGCAATCCGGCTCCATGTAGCCGCGCGTGGTCACCGCCGGCGTGCCCAGGCGCAGGCCCGAGGTTACGAACGGCTTGCGTGGATCGTTGGGCACGGCGTTCTTGTTGACGGTGATGTGCGCCTTGCCGAGCGCTTCCTCCGCATCCTTTCCGCTGACATCCTTGCCGATCATGTCGACCAGCATCAGGTGGTTGTCGGTGCCGCCGGAGACGATCCTGTAGCCGCGCGCGATGATGGCTTCGGCCATCGCACGTGCGTTCTTCACCACCTGTTCCTGATAGGTCTTGAACTCCGGCTCCAGCGCTTCCTTGAACGCCACCGCCTTGGCCGCGATCACGTGCATCAGCGGGCCCCCCTGGATGCCGGGGAAGACGATCGACTGCAGTTTCTTCGTCAACTCTTCCGTCGGATCCTTGGCCAGGATGATGCCGCCGCGCGGACCGCGCAGGGTCTTGTGGGTGGTCGATGTCACCACGTGCGCGTACGGCAGCGGGCTGGGGTAGACGCCGGCGGCGACGAGGCCGGCGACGTGCGCCATGTCGACGAAGTAGATCGCGCCGACCTTGTCGGCGATCTTGCGCATGCGAGCCCAGTCGACCACGCGCGAATAAGCGCTGAAGCCGCCGATGAGCATCCTGGGCTGGTGCTCGACGGCGAGACGTTCGACCTCGTCGTAATCGATCAGGCCTTCGTGGTTGACGCCGTACTGCACCGCGTTGAACAGCTTTCCGCTGATATTGACCTTGGCACCGTGGGTGAGATGGCCGCCGTGGGCCAGCGACATGCCGAGAATGGTGTCGCCCGGCTGCAGCAACGAGAGGTAGACCGCCTGGTTGGCCTGCGAGCCGGAATGCGGCTGCACGTTGGCGTAGTCGCAATCGTAGAGCTGCTTGACGCGGTCGATCGCCAACTGCTCGGCGACATCCACGTATTCGCAACCGCCGTAGTAGCGCTTGCCGGGATAGCCCTCGGCGTACTTGTTGGTCAGCTGGCTGCCCTGCGCGTACATCACCCGCGGGCTGCAGTAGTTCTCGGAGGCGATCAGCTCGACGTGGCTTTCCTGCCGACGCACCTCCCCGGCGATGGCGCGCGCCAGTTCAGGATCGAAGCTGGCCAGCAGGTCGTTGCGCTTGAACATCGTCCGTTCCCGTCGTAGGCGAAAGGCCCATTGTACGGGGCCGGGCCGTATAATTGCCCTAACCCTTCCCCTGCCCGCCGACCCTGCGCCGGCGTGCCACCGTGTCCGGAGCCGCGATGTCCTCCCAATACATCTACACCATGAACCGGGTTTCCAAGGTCGTGCCGCCGAAGCGGCAGATCATCAAGGACATCTCGCTCTCCTTCTTCCCCGGCGCCAAGATCGGCCTGCTGGGTCTGAATGGTGCCGGCAAGTCCACCGTGCTCAAGATCATGGCCGGTGTGGACAGGGATTTCGAGGGCGAGGCGCGCCCGCAGGCCGGCATCAAGGTCGGCTACCTGCCGCAGGAGCCGCAGCTCGACCCCGACATGACGGTGCGCGAGGCGGTCGAGGAAGGCGTCGGCGAAGTGATGCAGGCGCAGGCGGCACTGGATGCGGTGTATGCCGCCTATGCCGAGGAAGGCGCCGATTTCGATGCGCTGGCCAAGGAGCAAGAGCGTCTCGAAGCGATCCTCTCCGCCGGTGATGCGCACACGCTGGAGAACCAGCTGGAAGTCGCCGCCGACGCGCTGCGCCTGCCGCCGTGGGAGGCGAAGATCGGCAACCTGTCCGGTGGCGAGAAGCGCCGCGTCGCGTTGTGCCGCCTGCTGCTGCAGAAGCCCGACATGCTGCTGCTGGACGAGCCGACCAACCACCTCGATGCCGAATCGGTGGAATGGCTGGAGCAGTTCCTCGCCCGTTACGCCGGTACCGTGGTCGCGGTGACCCACGATCGCTACTTCCTGGATAACGCCGCGGAGTGGATCCTCGAGCTCGACCGCGGCCGCGGCATCCCGTGGAAGGGCAACTACACCGACTGGCTGACCCAGAAGGACGAGCGCCTCAAGCAGGAAGAAAGCCAGGAAAAGGCGCGGCAGAAGGCCATCCAGAAGGAACTGGAATGGGCGCGGCAGAACGCCAAGGGCGGCCGCAGCAAGGGCAAGGCGCGACTGGCGCGGTTGGACGAACTTCAATCCGTCGATTACCAGCGGCGCGCCGAGACCAACGAGATCTTCATCCCGCCCGGCGAGCGCCTCGGCAACAAGGTGATCGAGTTCAAGAACGTGTCGAAGAAGTTCGGTGATCGCCTGTTGATCGACGATCTCAGCTTCGCCGTGCCGCCGGGCGCCATCGTCGGCATCATCGGCCCGAACGGCGCCGGCAAGTCCACCCTGTTCCGGATGATCATGGGCCAGGAGAAGCCGGACTCCGGCAGCATCGAGTTCGGCCCGACGGTGAACCTCGCCTACGTCGACCAGAGCCGCGACAAGCTGGAGGGCGACCACAACGTCTTCCAGGAAGTGTCCGGCGGCCTCGACATCCTCAACATCAACGGTATCGAGATCCAGTCGCGCGCCTACATCGGCCGCTTCAACTTCAAGGGCCAGGACCAGCAGAAGATGGTCGGCTCACTGTCCGGCGGTGAGCGTGGCCGCCTGCACCTGGCCAAGACGCTGTTGCAGGGCGGCAACGTGCTCTTGCTCGATGAACCGTCGAACGACCTTGACGTGGAAACCTTGCGCGCGCTGGAAGACGCGCTGCTGGAATTCCCCGGCAACGCCTTCGTGATCTCGCACGACCGCTGGTTCCTGGACCGCATCGCCACGCACATCCTCGCGTTCGAGGGCGACAGCCACGTGGAGTTCTTCCAGGGCAACTACCGCGAGTACGAGGAAGACAAGAAGCGCCGCATGGGCGATGACGCCGGCCCGAAGCGACTGCGCTTCAAGGCGTTGAAGTAAGGCAAAGCAGTCCAGCGATGGCCGATGCCGTTGCAGAGCAACGCTGTTACAAGGGACACGGGAGCGGCCATCGGGTGGTCGCTGCTCCCTCGGTCGGGGCTTCCTGCCCCGACTCGGGCGCGCGCCATCCGTGGCGCGCTTGTCCGCGACCACCCGATACCCGCTCGGAGGCATCGTGGCCAGTTTCATCGACAAACTCCGCAACCGCTGGCGCGAGGCCGACACACTGCTCTGCGTCGGTCTGGATCCAGATCCCGCGCGCTTCCCCGACGCCTTCGTCGATGACGCCGACGCGCTGTTCAACTTTTGCGCGGCCATCGCCGATGCCACGGCAGGTTACGCCTGCGCGTTCAAGCCGCAGATCGCCTATTTCGCTGCACACAACGGTGGCGAGGCGCAACTGCAACGCTTGATCGCGCATATCAACGCGAATCATCCGGACGTCCCGGTAATCCTCGATGCCAAGCGCGGCGACATCGGCAGCACCGCCGAGCAGTACGCGGTGGAAGCCTTCGACCGCTTCGGTGCCGATGCGGTCACGCTCAATCCTTACATGGGGTTCGATTCGGCGCAGCCCTTCCTGCAGCGCAACGACTGCGGATCGATCTTCCTCTGCCATACCAGCAATCCTGGCGCGCGTGATTTCCAGGAACTCGCCGTGCACGATGGGGGCGGGGATGGCGAACCGCTGTACCAACTCATCGCTCGGACCATTGCCGAGGAATGGAATGCGGACGGCAACTGTGCGCTGGTGGTCGGCGCGACCTTCCCGGAGGAGCTAGGTGTGATCCGTGGAATCGTCGGCGACATGCCGCTGTTGATTCCCGGTGTCGGCGCACAGGGCGGCGATGTCGAGGGGGTGGTGAAGAATGGCAAGACCGCCGATGGCACCGGCCTGATGATCAATTCCTCGCGCGCGATCCTCTACGCATCATCCGGCGAAGGCTTTGCCGAAGCGGCGGCGGATGCCGCGCGGGAACTGCGGGATGCGATCAATCGCTGGCGTTGAGCGTCAACCGCCTTGCGCGGCGCGGAAACCCGCAATGATGACCAACACTATGACGACTCCCAACAAGAACAACTGAGAGCCAATCATGTAAAGCGCATATCCGCCGATCGCACGCAAGGCGGACTTCCATCGCGGGTAAGGCCGGAAGAACTGCACCAGACTCACGATGTTGTAAATGATCATCGGCACCAGCATCAATTGCTTGCTCGGCGGCCAAAACCTGGCCAACGGAATCCCGATCGCCCAGATCAGCAGTGCTTGCGCGGTCAGGAACATGGTGATGACCAGCCACTCGGGGTAATTGAGCGAGCGCATGCGGCCGAAGGCGATCCTGAAACACAGCGCCTGGATGGGAATCAGCAACAGACTTGCCACGGCGAAGTGGCGGTCGACCCAACCGGCGACGGCAGTGAACGCCTGACTGACTGCGGCCAGCGCTTCGGCGCTTGCATCGGAATTCTTGCGGGCCGCCTGCATTTGATCATTCAACGAGGCGGCCAGAATGTCGCCACCGGTGAGGTAGTACGACAACAGGGTGACGAGCGCCGTCACCATCATCACCAGCAACAAGGGCTTGACGTGATGGGCCCGCCGGCCTTCGATGTAATCGCGGATCAGCTGCCCCGGACGCAGCATCAATTCCTTGAGCGTGTACAGTACGCCGCGATCCATGTGCAGCACGCTGTGCTCCAGTTCATGGCCGAGGAAATGCCAGTCGATGCGGTGCGCCGGCGTCGGCTGGCCGCAGGCCGGGCAGAACTTCTGCGCGCCGTCATCAATGGCGCGGCCGCAATTGGCGCATTGGGTGGTGTCGTGCATCCCGCCTTCCCCGAGATCCGATTCAGCGACGGTGCCAGTCTAGCCCGGCCATGCGCATTTCCGGCGACCCGGAAGTCATGGCCCGATCATCGACCGGTCACGGCGCGATGCCGGCCAGCAGCTTGCGCGCCACGGCGAACGGGAAGCGCAGCCAGATCATCGCGAACACCATCGCGCGGGTGAACGATCCATGGCGCTCGGCATCGAACTTATCGAAATAGCGCCACAGCCCGCGATGCTTGTGCCATTCCACGAACAGCGGCTTGCTGCGCGAGGACACGCCGCGCACGTGCAGCACCTCGACTTCGTTGGCAATCGCCACACGCCCTCCGGCTGCGCGCACGCGCCGGCACAGGTCCAGGTCCTCGGCATGCAGGCGATAGCCTTCGTCGAAGCCACCGACGCGATCGAACAAGTCGCGCGACAGCAGCATCAACGCACCGGACACCGCATCGATCTGCTGCACCGGCTGCGTCGCGTCACGCGGTACCGACAGGTCACGCGCCGCCGCCGATCGCAGCATCGCCGCGAAATCCGGATCACGCCGCCGCGCGGCCGGATCGCGCTCGCCATCATCGCCGCGCAGTTCGCAACCCACCAGCGCATCGCCGCCGAGCGAAAGCGCGACCTGGCGCAACCGCGCAAGCGTGTCGGCTTCCACCATCAGGTCGGGATTGACGAAGGCGAGCCATGGCGCCTCGCCGGACGCCGCGCCCTGGTTGCAGGCGACCGCGAAGCCGGGGTTGTCCGGATTGGCGACGAAGCGGATGCGTGGCTCCTCGACGGCGAATCGTTGCACGATCTCCATCGTCCCATCGCCCGAATCGTTGTCGATGACGCGGATCTCTGCGATTTCTTCAGCATCGCGCAGGCGCGCAAGGCAGGCGCCGATGGTTTCGGCGCTGCGATGGGTGACCACGATCGCGGCGATGTCCGCACCGGTCATGCGAACAGGTCGTCCTGCGGCGAATCGCCATCCGCCCCGACGTACAGGGACTGGAGCTGCGCGCGTGCTGCACGCAATGGATCTTCCATCAGGAAACGCGCCAGCCGCGGACGATAATCCGGCCAGCGCACCGCGAGCACGTCGATGTCGTCCTCGCCATGCCAGGGCTCACGGTCGCGGGCGACGAACGCCTGCTCGCACAGCGCATTGCGCCAGCCCATCGCCGCCAGCCGCAACGAGTAATCGGTCAGCGCCGCCGCCCAGCTCTCGAAGCTCTCGCCGTCCAGCATCCCGGTGCGCTTGCGCGGTGCGCCGCGCATCAGGACCGCGTGGGTCCCGGCGGTAGGCAATTCGTGGTGCAGCGGCGGCATCCTTGCGCAGGCGCTGGCGATCCGGCGCGGCTCCGCCGGTTCGGGTTGCAATTCACCGATGCGCGGCCACGCGACGCTTTCGCCTGCATTGCTCCACGGCGTCGCGGTGCCGATGGTCGGATCGCGCTGCAGGCAGGCCGCGAGTTGCTGCAACCAACCGGGCGCCGGACGCACGTCGGGTGCAAGCACCGCGACATCCAGCTCGGCACAGGCGGCGATGCCTTCCGACAGATGCGCGGCTTCGCCGATCGGGCGCTGCCGGCGCGTGTATTCGGCCTGCAGGCGCGTGTTGTCCAGCCAGCGCTCGATGATGTCGATGCCGCGCGGCCCGGCCTGCGCGTCATCGAGCAACCAGACCCGCGTACCCGCCGGCGTGCCGATGTCGAGCGCGGCGAGGCAGGCGTCCAGCGCCGCATCGTCGGTGCCGATCGGCAGCAGGACGATGGGCAAGGCGTCTGGATTCATGCAGGAAGCGCGACGTGGATTCGCGCCACTGTAGCGCGAATCAAGGACGCCTCACCCGATCCACGCCCGCGCGTTCTGGAACATGCGCGACCACGGCGAGGCATCGCCCCACGCGTCCGGATGCCAGCTGAAGTTGACGGCCGCCAGCGTGCGCTCGGGATGCGGCATCAGGATCGTCGCGCGGCCATCGTCGCTGACCACGCCGGCAATGCCGTCCGGCGAGCCGTTGGGGTTGGCCGGATAGCGCGTTGCGATGCGCCCATCGCCTTCGACGTAGCGCGCGGCGACCGCGACCGATGATTGGTCGATGTCGCTGCCGAATTCCATGCGTCCTTCACCGTGCGCGACCACCACCGGGATGCGCGAGCCGGCCATGCCACGCAGCAGGACCGAAGGCGATTCGCCCACTTCCACCTGAGCCAGCCGCCCCTCGTATTGCTCGCTGCTATTGCGCAGCAGCTGCGGCCAATGCGCGGCCCCGGGGATGATGTCCTTCAGCTGCGACAGCATCTGGCAGCCGTTGCAGACACCGAGGGTGAAGGTGTTTTCGCGGACGAAGAACGCGGCGAACTGCTCGCGCAACGCCGGGCGCTCGAGGATCGAGGTCGCCCAGCCGCGGCCCGCCCCCAGCACGTCGCCATAGCTGAAGCCGCCGCAGGCAGCCAGGCCGATGACATCGTCGAGATGGGCGCGGCCTTCGATCAGGTCGCTCATGTGCACGTCGAATGCATCGAAGCCGGCACGCATGAAGGCCGCGGCCATCTCGACGTGCCCATTGACGCCCTGCTCGCGCAGCACCGCGACGCGCGGCTTCGCGCCGATGTTGATGAAGGACGCGGCGATGTCCTCGTTCGGATCGAAGCCGAGCGAAGGCACGAGTCCCGGCGCAGTGAACTCGCGCGATGCCTCGCGCTCCTCGTCCGCCGACTGCGGGTTGTCGCGCAGGCGCTGCATCGCATGCGTCACGGACCACCAGGCATCGAACAGTTCCTGCCAATGCCACTCCGCCAACACCTCGCCATCGTCGAGTACGCGGATGTCGTCGGCCGTGGTCGGCCGGGCGATGCGTTGCGCGCATTCGACCAGGCCATGCTCGGCGACCAGGTCAGCGAACGCGGCGCGATCCTCGCCACGGATCTGCACGACGGCGCCGAGTTCCTCGTTGAACAGCACTTCGAAGACGTCGTCGTCGTGGTTGTCGGCCCAGCCATCGAGCGTGATGTCGAGGCCGAGGTGCGAAGCGAACGCCATCTCCGCCAGCGTGGCGAATACGCCGCCATCGGAGCGGTCGTGGTAGGCCAGCAGCAGGCCGGCCTCGCGCGCATCGCGGATCAGTTCGAAGAAGCCGCGCAGCAGCTGCGGCTCGTCGACGTCCGGCGATTCGCCGGCGAACGCCGCATGGGTCTGGGCGAGGATCGAGCCGCCCATGCGGCGCTGGCCGGCACCCAGGCCGATCAGCCACAGTTCCGTGTCGTCCTCGCGCGAGAGCAACGGGGTCAGTTGCTGGCGCACATCGACCACCGGCGCGAACGCGGTGACGATCAGCGACACTGGCGAGACCGACTTTTGCGCCTCGCCATCGGCCTGCCACTGCGCCTGCATCGACAACGAATCCTTGCCGACCGGGATCGAGAGGTCGAGCGCGGGCGCGAGTTCCATGCCGACCGCCTCGACCGCGTCGAACAGCTTGGCATCCTCGCCCTCGTGCCCGGCGGCGGCCATCCAGTTGGCGGAGATCTTGATCCGGTCGAGCGATTCGACCGGTGCCGCGCAAAGGTTGGTGATCGCCTCGCCCACCGCCATGCGCGCCGATGCGGCGGCATCGATCAGCGCCAACGGCGTGCGTTCGCCGATCGCCATCGCCTCACCGGTGAAACCTTCGTAGCCGGCGAGCGTGATCGCGCAATCGGCGACCGGCATCTGCCACGGGCCGACCATCTGGTCGCGCGCGGTCAGGCCGCCGACGCTGCGGTCACCGATCGTGATGAGGAAATTCTTGGCCGCGACGGTCGGATGCGAGAGCACGCGCAGGCCCGCTTCATGCAGGGTGACCGTTGCGGTGTCGAGTTCCGGCCAGCGCGTGGCGGCCGGGTGCGCGGTGTCGCGATGCATCTTCGGTGGCTTGCCGAACAGCAGGTCCATCGGCAGTTCGATGGCGGCATCGGCGGGGATCGCATCGGGCTTGGCGCCGTATCCGACGACCAGGCGCTCCTCCGCCGTGGCGAAACCGACCACCGCGAACGGGCAACGCTCGCGCGCGCAGATCGCGCTGAACTCGTCGATGCGATCGGCACTGATGCCGAGCACATAGCGTTCCTGCGACTCGTTGCACCACAGCTGCATCGGCGAGAGGGACGGATCGTCGGTGGGGACCTTGTCCAGGTCGATGACGCCGCCGACGCCCGAATCGTGCAGCAGTTCCGGGATCGCATTGGACAGGCCGCCGGCGCCGACGTCGTGGATCGAGCGGATCGGGTTCTTCTCGGCCAAGGCCACGCAGGCATCGATTACTTCCTGCGCGCGCCGCTCCATCTCCGGGTTGTCGCGCTGCACGCTGGCGAAGTCGAGGTCTTCGGCACTGTCGCCCGACGCCACCGAACTGGCGGCACCTCCGCCCAGGCCGATCAGCATCGCCGGGCCGCCGAGCACGATCACCGCATCGCCCGGTGCGAGCCTGCGTTTCTCGACCAGCGGCGCATCGATCGCACCCAGGCCACCGGCCAGCATGATCGGCTTGTCGTAGGCGCGGGTCAGGCCTTCGCGCTCGGGCAACTCGAAGCTGCGGAAATAACCGGTGAGGTTCGGACGACCAAACTCGTTGTTGAAGGCCGCCGCGCCGATCGGTCCTTCGATCATGATTTCGAAGGCGCTGGCCATGCGTGGATTGAGCGCACGCGGCGCTTCCCACGCGCGTTCGAGTCCCGGTATGCGCAGGTGCGAGACCGAGAAACCTGCGAGGCCCGCCTTCGGCT
>JAEWNY010000021.1 GCA_023461075.1 Pseudomonadota bacterium
TGCAGCCTTGTCCGGGATTTCACCCGGCGTTTGAATCACGGCGTCTACGGTGGACTGCATGGCCCCGCCGGAGAACGTCGTGAATTCCATCAAGAGGCGGCTGCCCGCCGCGATCCTCCCGCTCGCCGTGCTTGCGGCGTGCTCGGATGCACCCGATCCGCCTGCGCCGCAACCACCTGCCGCCGGCACTTCCGCTCCCGCGCCGCAGTCACCGCCGGCTGAGTCTGCCGCGCCCGGTGAGGCTGAGGCGCCGCCGGCTCCGGCCATCCCGGCGCAGGCGGGATTCTCGGCCGGCCCCGAGGTGGGTCAGATCATCCGTGCCAACTGCCGCATGGGGGGCTGCTGGTGGAATCGCGTCGATGCCGTCACGCGTAGCGGACCGGATTCCGCACCGCGTTATGCACTCACGCTGGCTGGCGGCGAATCCAGCCATGGGCAGGATCCCTACCCGGAGGCCGCGCAGGGCGTCGAGATCGAATGGGATGCCAAGCCGATGCAGGCGACGATCAGCTGTTCTCGCACGGCGCCGAAGACCGCCTTCGATGGCGATGAGCGCATCATCAAGCTCAATCCGCAAGGCGTGTCCGGCGTCGAGCAAGGCGTAGCCAGCCTGTATTTCGCAGTCTGCCACGGCAATGCCGGCCCCGATTCGGAACTCGCGGCAACGTACGGCTACGACGTGAAATAGACTGCGGCGACATCCTCCCGCGAAACGAAAAAGCCGGCTTGCGCCGGCTTTTCGTGTCAACCGAATCTGCGATGCAGCCGCATCACTTCATGTTGCCGGCCACGAATTCCCAATTGACCAGCTTCCAGAAATGCTCCAGGTACTTCGGGCGCGCATTGCGATAGTCGATGTAATAGGCGTGCTCCCAGACGTCGCAGGTAAGCAGGGGCGTGTCTTCGCCGGTCAGCGGCGTCGCGGCGTTGGAGGTGCTGACCAGGGCCACGCTGCCATCCTTGCGCTGCACCAGCCAAGCCCAGCCGGAGCCGAAGGTCTTGATCGCGGTGTCGGTGAACTGTTCCTTGAACTTGGTGAAATCACCGAAAGCCGCGTTGATCGCATCGGCCAGCTTGCCGCTCGGCTCCTTGCCGCCGCCGGGCTGCAGGCAGTACCAGTAGAAGGTGTGGTTCCAGACCTGCGCGGCGTTGTTGAAGATGGTGCCATCCGATTTCTTGATGATTTCCTCAAGCGACATGTCGGCGAATTCGGTGCCGGGAGTCAGCTCGTTGAGCTTGTCCACATAGGCCTTGTGGTGCTTGCCGTAGTGGTAATCGATCGTTTCAACGGAGATGTGCGGCTCGAGCGCGTTACGTTCGAAGGGCAGTGCGGGCAGTTCGATGGCCATGGCTGGCTCCTGTGCGGGGGTGGCTGTGGGGTGATTGGGATGGCGCGGCGGCGCCGGTACACTATTCATTCTAGAACCCCACCCTGTTGCCGGCCCGTCAAGGGCGGCCGAGGAGCGCCCCATGTCGGTCACCGACCGCATCAAGAACCAAGTCGAGTCCCACCCCATCGTGCTGTTCATGAAGGGCACGCCGCAGTTCCCGATGTGCGGCTTCTCCAGCCGCACGGTGCAGGCGCTGAAGGCCGCCGGCGCCACCGAGCTGCACACCATCAATGTGCTCCAGGATCCCGAAGTGCGCGCCAACCTGCCGCGCTATTCCAACTGGCCGACCTTCCCGCAGCTGTTCATCAACGGTGAGCTGATCGGCGGCTGCGACATCACCGTCGAGCTGGAGGAATCGGGCGAGCTGGCGCGCATCGTGTCCGAAGCCGGCAAGGCGTGAATCCCGGCGTGGCTCCCTCGTTGCAAGGCCGCATCATCCTGGTCGCCGGTGCCACCGGCGGCTTGGGCGAAGCGGCTGCGATTGCCTGCGCCAGCGCCGGCGCGACCGTGGTGCTGCTGGCGCGCAACCTGCGCCGGCTCAACAAGGTCTACGATGCGGTGAAGACGGTGGGCCCGGAGCCGCTGCTCTATCCGATGGATCTGGAAGGGGCATCGCCCGATGACCACCTGCAGCTGGCCGAACGATTGAAGGAAAGTTTTGGCCGGCTCGATGGCCTGCTGCACTGCGCCGCCGAGTTCCGCGGCCTGACCCCGCTCGAATACAGCGACCCGGCCAACATCGCCCGGATCATGCACGTCAACGTCACCGCGCCGATGTGGCTGACCAGCGCCTGCCTGCCGGTGTTGCGGGCGTCCGATGCGGCATCGGTGGTGTTCGTGGTCGATGACGCCGGCCATGTCGGCAAGCCGTTCTGGGGCGCCTACGCCGCCAGCCAGCAGGCGCGCGCGGCCTTGGTGCCGATGTGGGCGAAGGAAATGCAAGGCAGTTCGGTGAGCGTGTGCGGCCTGCAGCCGGGGCCGATGCGCACCGGCCTGCGCGCCAAGGCAGTAGTGGAGGAGGTCGACCCCGACCTGCGCGATGCGGCGGCTTATGCCGGCGATTGCGTGCGTCTGCTCGGTACGGATGCCGATGCCTGGAACGGACGCATCCAAAGAATCCTCGCACCGCTGCCGACCCCGAGCCGGGTCGCGTTGCCGACGCTTTCGGCCTAAGGTGGCGGCCGGACTCCTCGCCCCACAGCCATGACGATCGCCTCGGCCGCCCTGCTGCTGTTCCTGATCCTCGACCCGCTGGGCAACGTGCCGGTGGTGTTGAGCCTGCTGCGCTCGCTGCCGCCGCGTCGCCAGCTGATCGTCATCGCGCGCGAACTGGTGATCGCGCTTGGGGTATTGCTGCTGTTCCTCTGGTTCGGCAAGTACGCGCTGGAGGCCATGCACCTGCGGCAGGAGTCGGTGTCGATTGCCGGCGGCATCGTCCTGTTCCTGATCGGCATCCGGATGATCTTCCCGCCTGCCGAAGGGATCATGGGCGAGTTGCCGGACGGCGAGCCCTTCATCGTCCCCGTCGCCATCCCGATGATCGCCGGTCCTTCAGGCATGGCCGCGGTGATGCTGATGGGCACCCAGTACCCCGACCGGATGGGCGAATGGAGCTTGGCGCTGGTGATCGCCTGGGCCGCGACCGCCGCGATCCTGATGATGGCGCCGCTGCTCTATCGCCTGCTCGGCCGGCGGGTGCTGACCGCGGTCGAGCGCTTGATGGGCATGCTGCTGGTGGCCATCTCCGTGCAGATGTTCCTGGACGGGCTGAGCCAGCACTTGGCCCAGCTGCCGTAAGGACCTGACGCCAAGATTTGCCCATTCAGCTTTGTTCGATGCTGGAACGGTGAGCGGAACGCCAAACCCCTGTTTCAAAGGGGTTCCATGCGTCATGTTGCTGTCATGAACGCTTGATATCGTGTTAATCTGAAGTTAACCCTTCGGCCCGGTACTGACTGTCTTCATGCCGGGCCTCGTTACGTCCCAGACCACATCTTGTTGAGGCAGACGCGATGAATCGCACCCAAACCCTCCGCCGGTCCAAGCTCGCGCTTGGCCTGATCGCCGCCATCGCCGCGGCTCCCGTGTTTGCGCAGAGCACCTCCGCCGGCGTCGGCGGTCAGGTCACCGCCAACGGCCAGCCGGTCGCAGGCGCCGAAGTCGTGATCACCCACGTCGAATCCGGCACCGTCAGCCGCGTCACTACCGATGCCAGCGGTCGCTACACCGCGCGCGGCCTGCGCGTCGGCGGTCCGTACACCATCACGGTGAACAAGTCGGGCGAGGGCAGCGACACCGAGAACAACGTCTACCTGCCGCTGAACCAGGTCGCGACCGTCAATGCCGAACTCGCAGGCGCCAGTGCAGGCCAGTCGCTCGACACGGTGACCGTGGTCGGCATGGCCGGTCCGGAAATCTTCAGCCAGAACAAGATGGGCACGGCGACCAACGTGACCCGCGACAGCATCGACAACCTGCCCTCGGCCAACCGCAACATCCAGGACTACATCCGCCTTGACCCGCGCATTTCGCAGGTCAGCAAGGCCGACGGCGCGATCTCCGCCGGTGGCCAGAACACCCGCTACAACGCGATCCGCATCGACGGCGTGAGCGCGAACGACCCGTTCGGCCTGGAATCGAACAACCTGCCGACCGAGCGTCAGCCGGTGTCGATGGACGCCATCGAGGAAATCAACATCGACCTCGCCAATTACGACACCACGATCTTCGGCGGCACCGGCGCGGTGATCAACGCGGTGACCAAGTCGGGCACCAACAACTTCAGCGGCAGCGTGTACGGCTCCTTCCGTGACGGCGACTGGGTGCGCGAGGACCTGCGCGGCGTCAAGTTCGGCGGCTTCAACAGCGAGAAGACCTATGGCGCCACCTTCGGCGGCCCGATCCTCAAGGATCGCCTGTTCTTCTTCGTCAACTATGAGAAGTTCGTCCGCGATGCTCCCGGCATCAGCTTGACCGACACCCCGTACGGTCGCAGCATTCTCGATACCGACGTGGCCGCCGTTCAGGCCGCAGCCACCGCGCGTGGCTTTGATGCAGGCGCCTTGAACGTGCCGGGCAACAAGACCGAGATCGAGGAGTACGCGGCCAAGATCGACTGGAACATCAACGACGATCATCGCTTCGCGATCCGCTACAGCAACATGGAGCAGACGGTCGCGCGCTTCCCGGGCATGGGCAGCAGTTCGGTCTCACTAAGCAGCCACTGGTACGACTATCCGAAGACGTTCGAGAGCGTAACCGCCGAGTTGTTCAGCGATTGGTCGCAAAATTTCTCCACCGAGTTCAAGGTCAGCCGCCGCGACTACGTCGCCGAGCGCGCGCCCTATTCCAACCTGCCGCATATCCGCATCAACGGTTTCGGTGCCAACGGCAGTAATGCGATCCTGCTTGGCACGGAGCAGAATACCCACGTCAACATCATCGAGACCAACGAGTTGACGGCGTTCGGTGCGGGCATCTTCTACGCCGGTGACCACACCATCAAGTTCGGTGCCGACTACAGCAAGAACGACGTTCTGAACTTCTATGGCCGCAACCTCAACGGCGTCTATACCTTTGCCAACCTCGCCGACTTTGTCGCGGGCCGCCCGACCCAGTACCAGCTGCGAGCACCGCGCGCGGGTGGCAGCTACGACGACATCCCGGCGGAATATGTGCTGAAGAACCTGGGCGTGTTCGCGCAGGATACGTGGGCGATCACCCCGACCTTCACCCTGATGTTCGGCGTGCGCATGGACAAGCCGAGCTTCAGCGAGCAGCGCCTGTACAACCCGCGCATCCAGCAGCTGTTCGGCTACGACAACACCAACACGGTGGACAAGG
>JAEWNY010000022.1 GCA_023461075.1 Pseudomonadota bacterium
GCGCGCCCTCCTGCAGCCGGGCAATGGCATCGACCAGCACCGCCGCGCCCAGCTCGCCGCCGGAGAGCACGTAGTCGCCGAGGGAGATTTCCTCGTCGACCTCGTGTGCGATGAAGCGTTCATCGACGCCTTCGTAACGGCTGGCGATGAGCACCAGCCGCTCCATCGCCGCCAGTTCGCGCACCCGCGCCTGCTTGAGTGGCTTGCCTTGTGGACTGAGGTGGATGACGTGCGCCGGTCGCGGATCGGCGGCGCGCACGGCCACCAGCGCCTTCGAAAGCGGCTCGATCATCATCACCATGCCCGGCCCGCCGCCGAACGGCCGGTCGTCCACGCGCCGGTAGCCGCCCTGCGCGTAATCGCGTGGGTTCCACGTCTCGACCTGCAGCAGGCCACGCTCGCAGGCGCGCCCGAGTACGCCGAACGCGACGGCTTGGTGAATGAAATCTGGAAACAGGGTGAGGATGTCGATGCGCATGGCGCGCTCAGAACTCGGGGTCCCAGTCGACCACGACCACGCCGGCATCGAAATCCACCCGCGTCACCACCTCCGGCTGCACGAACGGGATCATGCGCTCGCGCTCGCCACGCACCACCAGCACGTCGTTGGCACCGGTGGCGAACAGGTGGTCGATGCGACCGAGTTCCATGCCTTCGACGGTCTTGACCCGCAGGCCTTCCAGATCGACCCAGTAGTACTCGCCGGGCTTGGGCGGGGGCAAGGCAACGCGCGGCACGAAGATGTCGGTACCGCGCAGGGCTTCGGCGGCATCGCGGTCGTCGACGCCGGGCAAGTGGGCGACCACGCCCTTCGCGCCGGCACGGCCACGCACGCCTTCCAGCTCGCGTTCACCACCACGTGCATCGCGCAGCAGCCAGGGTCCGTAGCGGAAAATGGCCGTTTCCGGCGAGGTATGCGACTGGATCTTCACTTCCCCGCGCACGCCAAACGCACCCATGATCTTTCCGACCAGGATGCGTTTGGGGTGTTCGGACGAAGTGATGTCGACGGGAGCGTTCACTCGGCTGCCGTCAGCGCACAACGGCTCAGGCGGCGGCCTGGGCCTTGCTGGCTTCCTTGTACAGCGCACCCACCTTCTCGGTCATCTGTGCACCGTGGCCCAGCCAATGCTTGACGCGCTCGACATCCAACTCGACACGCTTCTCGTTGCCCTGCGCAACCGGGTTGAAGTAACCGACGCGTTCGATGTTGCGACCGTCGCGGGCGCTGCGGCTGTCGGTGACGATGATGTGGTAGAATGGGCGCTTCTTGGCGCCGCCACGGGTAAGGCGAATCTTGACCATTGCAGTTTCTCGGTATTGCCCAGCGGCCGGAATGGCCGGGTAAGCCGCCAAGTATAGCGGGCGCAAGCCCGCCTAGGCAAACCCGCCAGGCCTGCCGGTGGGAAGTGCCCCGCCCCGTATCGGCCATGACTCCCGCACCGCCACGAAGGATTCTCGCGTGAATGCACAAAGACGAACCGGGCCAATCGGGCTCCTCTGGCGATCCTGCCTGGTCATCGGCTTGCTGGCAGCGGCGTGGGCCTATCTCCTTCGCCCCGTATCGCCGCGGAGCGGCCCCTCGCCGACCACACTCGACGATGGCTGGGCCACAAGTCCCGCCGGCACGCAGGGCATCGACGAGACGGCGCTGCAGAACGCGATCGCGTCCCTGCTCGACGCTCCCCTGAATGTCCACAGCGTGCTGGTGGAACGCCATGGCGTGCTTGTCGCCGAGTACTACCAGGGCGGCACCGATCGATCCGTCTACGCGCTGCTCTCGACGCGCAGGAACTTTGGCCCGGACGTGAAACAGGACGTCCGCTCGATCGGCAAGAGCGTCACCGCGCTCCTCTACGGCATCGCGCTGCACGAGGGCAAGGTGCCGGATCCGTCGACCGCGGTGCTGGCGGCCTATCCGGACCTCCTGGCGACCGCGCCAGCAGACAAACGCGGCATCACCATCCACAATCTGCTGGACATGGCGAGCGGCTTGGCCTGGCACGAGGGCAACGCAGGCATCAACGACGAGCTGCGACTGTTCTGGAAAAAGGATATCCCCCGCTACGTGCTGGATCATGATCTAGCGGCGGCGCCCGGCACCAGGTTCAACTACAACGGCGGCGGCACTGCGATCCTCGCAGACCTGATCGCGCGCGGCACCGGGCAGTCCCTCTCGGACTATGCCCGCAGCCGATTGTTCGAACCAATGGGGATCCGGGATTGGACGTGGGTGGAGGATCTGCATGGGCGCCCGATGGCGTTCAACGGACTGCGCATGCGGCCGCGCGACCTGCTGAAGATCGGGCGCCTGGTGCTTGACCATGGCCAGTCGCAGGGCAAACAGATCATCCCTGCGAGCTGGATTGCGCAATCGATGGCGCCCGAGTTCGCCACCGACGTGCGCGACTACCGATACGGCCACCAATGGTGGGCCGGCACCGCGCGATGGCATGGGCGCCCGGTCCAGTGGCATGCCGGCTTCGGCAACGGGGGCCAGCGCCTCTACATCATCCCCGCGCTCGACATGGCGATCGTGACCACGGCCGGCGCCTACGACGAGATGCCGACGGCGATCCGGGTCAATGACCTGGTGCAGGAGATCGTCGACAGCGTGGACTCCTAGGCCGGGACAGGCCTGGCGCCTCTCGCTCCGCAATCAGCGCATCGGCGGCATGCCGCCGCGCCCGCCCATCATCCCGCTCAGGCCGCGCATCATGCCCTTCATGCCGCCGCGGCCCAGCTTCCCCATCATCTTCTCCATCTGCTGGTACTGCTTGAGCAGGCGGTTGACATCGGCCGGCTGCATGCCGGAGCCACGCGCCACGCGGGCGCGGCGCGAACCATTGAGCAGGGTCGGGTTGCGGCGTTCCTTGGGCGTCATCGAATTGATGATCGCGATCATCCGCGGTACTTCCTTGCCGGTGACCTGATTCTTGACGTTGTCGGGGATCTGGCCCATGCCCGGCAGCTTGTCCATCAGGCCGGTCAGCCCGCCCATGTTCTGCATCTGCTCGAGCTGGTCGCGCATGTCGTTCAAGTCGAACTTCTTGCCCTTCTGAACCTTCTCGGCAAGTTTGGCGGCCTTTTCCTGGTCGACGCTGGCCTCGACCTGCTCGACCAGGGACAGCACATCGCCCATGTCGAGGATGCGGCTAGCGACGCGGTCGGGATGAAAGACATCCAAGCCATCGGGCTTCTCGCCGATGCCGATGAACTTGATCGGCTTGCCGGTGATGTAGCGCACCGAGAGCGCCGCCCCGCCGCGGGCGTCACCATCGGTCTTGGTCAGCACCACGCCGGTCAGCGGCAGCGCCTCGCTGAAGGCCTTGGCGGTGTTGGCCGCGTCCTGGCCGGTCATCGAATCGACCACGAACAGGGTCTCGACCGGGCTGACTGCGGCGTGCAGCGCCTTGATCTCGCCCATCATCGCCTCGTCGATGGCGAGGCGGCCGGCGGTATCGACGATCAGTACGTCGGCGAACGACTTGCGCGCCGCATCGATGGCCGCGCGCACGATGGCCTCCGGCTTCTGCGTTTCGTCGGATGGGAAGAATTCCGCGCCGGTCTGGCCGGCCAGCGTCTCCAATTGCTCGATCGCGGCCGGGCGATACACGTCGGCGGAAACCACCATCACCTTCTTCTTGCGCTTCTCGCGCAGGTGCTTGGCCAGCTTGCCGACCGTGGTGGTCTTGCCAGCGCCCTGCAGGCCGGCCATCAGGATCACCGCCGGCGCCGGCACGTTGAGGTTGAGGTCGGCAGCCTGCGCGCCCATCACGTTGGTCAGTTCATCGCGCACCACCTTGACCAGCTGCTGGCCGGGGGTCAGCGACCTCATCACCTCTTGGCCGAGCGCACGCACCTTGATGCGCTGGATCAGCGCCTGCACCACCGGCAGGGCGACGTCGGCCTCAAGCAGCGCGATGCGCACTTCGCGCATCGCCTCGGTGATGTTGGACTCGGTCAGCCGGCCACGGCCACGCAGGCGGTTGACGGTGCCGGACAGGCGTTCGGTCAGCGATTCGAACATGGAGATGCAGCCTCGAAAACAGGCCGCAATTATAGAGGCAGCCGCTATCGCAGGGCGGGTGCGCATGCGACACTGGCCGGATGCTTGCAGCAGTCGCCGCTGTTGTCCTATACCTTGCCGCCGCAGGCATGCTGGCGCTGGCCGTGCGTCGCCCGGAAGCCGCATCCAACCGTAGTTGGCTGCCGCTGGCGATCCTTGCGCTCATATTCCACGGCGAGATCCACGCCGCCGCCTGGCGCATCGCGCGGGGGCCGGACATGCATTTCTTCGCCGCCTTGTCGCTGGCCAGCCTGGGGATGGCCGCGCTCACCGCGCTTCTGGGGATGCGCGACCGGATGGCGGCGCTGGGGGTCATCGTGTTCCCGCTGGCGGCGCTGTTCGCGCTCATTTACGAGCTGCACGGCCACGCCGCGCCGGAACCGATGGACTGGCAATTGCAGTTGCATGCCTGGTGCGCCCTGCTCGCCTACGCCACGCTGGCGATCGCCGCCCTCATCGCGATGCTGCTCTGGACGCAGGAGCGCGCCCTGCGCCGGCGCGAATTCCATCGCTGGCTGCGCGTGCTGCCCCCGCTGACCGAACTGGAAACCCTGCTGTTCCGCACGATCGCGGTCGGCTTCGTTCTTTTGACAGCGACCTTGCTGACCGGCGCGCTGTTCGTCCACGACCTGTTCGCCCAACACCTCGCGCACAAGACGGTGCTGTCGATCCTGTCCTGGATCGCCTTCGGCACCCTGCTCTACGGGCGCTGGCGGCATGGCTGGCGCGGCAACCAGGCGGTGCGCTGGACCCTTCTGGCGATGGCGTTGTTGCTGCTGGCCTTCTTCGGCAGCCAGTTCGTCTACGACATCATCCTTCGCCGCTGACCCGGGCGCGGCTCTCAAGCCTGCGCGAGTGCGTCGGCCAGGCGTTCGACCGCGATGATCTCGATGCCCTTGATGCTGCCTGCCTTGGGCGCGTTCGCCTTCGGCACGATCGCACACCTGAAACCATGCGTGGCGGCTTCCTTCAATCGCTCCTCGCCATTGGGCACCGGGCGGATCTCGCCGCTCAAACCGATTTCACCGAAGGCGATGGTCTTCTCCGGCAATGGTTGGTCGCGCAGCGACGAGAGCACGGCCAGCAGCACCGGCAGGTCCGCCGCGGTTTCCTGCACGCGGATCCCGCCAACCACATTCACGAACACGTCCTGATCGCCAACCATCACCCCGCCATGTCGATGCAGGACCGCGAGCAACATCGCCATGCGGTTGCCTTCCAGGCCGACGGCGACGCGACGCGGATTGGACAAGGGCGAGGCATCGACCAGCGCCTGCACCTCCACCAGCAACGGACGGGTGCCTTCGCGGGTCACCATCACGCAACTGCCGGGCTGGTGGGTGCTGCCGCCGGACAGGAAGATGGCGGAAGGGTTCGGCACTTCGCGCAGGCCGCGATCGCCCATCGCGAACACACCCAACTCGTTGACCGCCCCGAAACGGTTCTTGAATGCACGCAGCACGCGGAAACGGCTGCCGGAATCGCCTTCGAAATACAGCACCGCATCGACCATGTGCTCGAGCACGCGCGGCCCGGCGATGCCGCCTTCCTTGGTCACGTGGCCAACCAGGAACACCGCGGTGCCGGTCTCCTTGGCATAGCGAACCAGCCGCGCGGCGGCTTCGCGCACCTGGCTGACCGAGCCGGGCGCGGCGGTCAGGGTCTCGGTCCACAGGGTCTGGATGGAGTCGGCGATGATGAAGCGCGGCTTCACCACGATAGCCTGCTCGAGAATGCGCTCGACGCAGGTTTCAGCCAGCGCCTGCATGCCTTCCAGCGGCAAGCCCAGGCGCGAAGCGCGACCAGCGACCTGCGCCAACGATTCCTCGCCGGTGACATACAGGCCCGGCACGCCGCTGGCCATCGATGCCAGCGCCTGAGTAAGCAGGGTGGACTTGCCGATGCCCGGATCGCCGCCGATCAGGACCACCGCGCCTTCGACCAGGCCGCCGCCAAGCACGCGGTCGAATTCGCCGATGCCGGTGCTGGCCCGCGCAACTTCGCTGTGCGCGACATCCTTGAGTGCGGTGATCTTCGGCGCATCCACCTTGCCGGCCCAGCCCGCACGCCGACCCGCCGGCGATTTCGCCGCCGCCGCGCTCTCCAGCACGATTTCCGCGAGCGTGTCCCAGGCACCGCAGGCCGAGCACTGGCCCTGCCACTTCGGGTAGTCGGCACCGCATGCACTGCAGACGTAGGCGGTCTTCCGGGGATTCTTGGATGCGCTGGCCATGCGCCCATTGTGCCGCTTGCGGTCTCGCCGAGTGCGACTTGCGTCAATGCGCCACACCGGATTCCATGGACTGAGCCGCGCTTCAGCGCAGGTTGCGTGGCGCGGCGCCACACTGGCCCTTGATTCAGTTCCAGACGAACCGGTTCGAATGAGTACGATGCTTGCCGCCATCCCCTCCCAGCATGCCGATCTTCCGCCCTGTCCACTGTGCGGAGGCGCCCTCGAAAGCAACTCCCGCGACACCTGGTGCGTGGAATGCGGAGACAAGGAAATCGATATCGGCAGCCGCTGGTATGACGGTCGCGGCATCGTGGAAGTGCTCTCCTCGTTCCCAGATCGCCACGGCATTCCCTACTGCGTGGTCCAGCACAGCCGCGGCAATCCTCGCGTGGTCTCGCAAGGGCTCATGCTGCGGGAATGGGCGCTGCGCTGAGCTGCGCGCTGAGCGGAAAGACAAAGACCCCGCCGAGGCGGGGTCTTTGCTGTCTGGTGCCGAAGAGAGGAATCGAACCTCCGACCTACTGATTACGAATCAGTTGCTCTACCGACTGAGCTACTTCGGCCAAGGGGGCGGATATTAGGAGCCAGCCCCGATTTCGTCAAATAGGCCCGGAAATCCATGCTAAATTCGGCCGCATCACATTGAAATCATGGGATGCCGGCCGATGAAAGCCCACCTTTTCGCGGGATTCGCGATTGCCTTGATTCTGACCGCGTCAGCGCTTCCGGCCATGGCCCAGGAAAAAGCGATCGTGGATACCGACGCGGTCGCCATCACCGCTCAGCAGCTTGAAATCCGCAGGGACGCCGACGCCCGACGCGGCAGATTCAACACCATGAACGAGGCTCAGCTGCGCGATCTCAAGGAGCGGCAAGCACGCGTTCTGCGGATGCTGGATGGCAAGACCAGGACAACCGAACTCCCCCCTGCCGATCAGGTCAGGCTGTTGAATGACCTCGAAGCCATCTCCGCCTTGCTCAACAAGGCCAACGACGAAAGACTTGTCTGTGAGCGCCAGCGGATCACCGGCAGCAAACTGCCCAAGACGGTGTGCATGACGGTTGCAGAAAAACGTTCGGCAGCGGGCTCAGCCGGGAATAACCTGAAACAGCGCAATCAAATGTGTGCCGATGGCTGGGGTTCCGGTTTCTGCAAGAACTAGCCGACGGGCCCTTCAATCGACCTGCCGCAGGCGCAATTCCTTGGGCAGGGCGAAGACCATGTCCTCCGGTTCGCCGGCCAGTTCGCGCCAACGCGTACCGGCGCCAAGCTCGCCCAGCCGCGCCAGCACGCCCTCGACCAGCACGTCGGGCGCCGACGCACCGGCGGTGACGCCGACCTGGTGCTTGCCGTCCAGCCACGCCGGGTCGATTTCATGGGCGCCATCGATCAGGTAGGACTCCACGCCTTCACGCTCGGCGAGTTCGCGCAGGCGGTTCGAGTTGGAGCTGTTCGGTGAGCCAACCACGAGGATCAGGTCGCATTCGGCGGCGAGTTCGCGAACCGCGTCCTGCCGGTTCTGGGTGGCGTAGCAGATGTCGTCGTTCTTCGGGCCCTGCATCGCCGGGAACCGCTCGCGCAGGGTGGCGATGATGTCGCGGGTATCGTCCACCGACAGCGTGGTCTGCGTCGTATAGGCGAGGTTCTCCGGCTGGTCGATCAGGATCGAACGCGCTTGGGCGATGTCCTCGACCAAGTGGATGCGGCCGGTCGCGCCCTCGCGGGCCCACTGCCCCATCGTGCCCTCCACTTCCGGATGGCCGGCATGGCCGATCAGGATCATGTCGCGGCCATGGCGGCAATGCCGGGCCACCTCGAAATGCACCTTGGTCACCAGCGGACAGGTGGCATCGAAGATCTTCAGCCCACGACGTTCGGCTTCCTGCCAGACGGCTTTAGATACGCCGTGCGCGGAGAAGATCACCGTCGCATCGTCCGGCACTTCGTCGAGTTCCTCGACGAACACCGCGCCGCGCTGCTTGAGATCATCGACCACGAACTTGTTGTGGACGACTTCATGGCGGACGTAGATCGGAGCGCCCAAGGTTTCGATCGCGCGCTTGACGATCTCGATGGCGCGGTCGACGCCGGCACAGAATCCACGCGGGTTGGCGAGCAGGATTTCCATAACGTGAGCTTACTTCCCCGCCGCTGAATCTTTCTTGGGACTGCCGAACACGCCGAACAGCACCAGCCCGACCGCGCCGCCGACGATCGCCGCATCGGCGATGTTGAAAGCCGGCCACACGTGCTCGCCCACATACCACTTGATGAAATCGATGACGTGGCCGTGCTGCATGCGGTCGATGACGTTGCCGATCGCGCCACCGATGATCAACGCGTAGGGGATCGCGGTCTTCCAGTCACGGCGCGGCGTGCGCGCCAGCCACCAGGCCAGCAGCCCGCTGATCACGAATGCCAGCGCCGTGAAGAACCAGGTCTGCCAGCCGCCGGCATTGGCCAGGAAGCTGAAGGCCGCGCCGGTGTTGTAGGTCCGGTACCAGTTCCAGAAACCGGGAATCACCACGATGTCGGTGTATTCCGGCAACGCGCGCAGTACCCACGCCTTGCTGATCTGGTCGAGCACGATGACCAGCGCGGAGAGCGCCAACCACGGCAATGCGTTCGGCTTGGGCCTCGCCATCAGAAGAACCTCCTCGTCTCGCCTGCACCATCGATGTTGACGATGCAGCGGCCACACAGCTCCGGATGTCCCGGGTTCGCGCCGACGTCGGCCTGGTGGTGCCAGCAGCGCACGCATTTCGCCTTGCTGGTCTTGCTGGCGATGATCGAGGCCGCAGCCGCGCCTGCCTGCACTTGCACATCGCCGCTGATGAACAGGAAGCGCAATTCCTGCTGCAAGGGTTCGAGCCATGCAGCGGTTTCGGCACTGACATCAATCGCCAGTTCTGCTTCGAGTGCGGCACCGATTTCGCCCGCAGCACGCATCGGTTCGAGCGTGCGTGCGACTTGCTCGCGCAACGCCAGCAGGCGATCGAAAAGATCGGCGTTGAGCACAGCATCGGCCGGCAATGCGTGCAACCCTTCATACCAGGTCGTGAACAGCACGTTCTTGTCGCGCTCGCCGGGCAGGAAGCCCCAGATTTCCTCTGCGGTGAAGGCGAGGATCGGCGCGATCCAGCGCACGAAGGCTTCGGCGACGTGGAACATCGCGGTCTGCGCGCTGCGCCGACCACGCGAGTCTTCCTGCATCGTGTACAGCCGATCCTTGGTGACATCCAGATACAGCGAGCCGAGATCGACGCTGCAGAAATTCATCAGCGCCTGCACCACTTCGGCGGAGTCGTAACGCGCGTAGGCATCGACGATGCGGTCCTGCAGTTGACGCGCGCGATGCACGATCCATCGATCCAGCGCGACCATGTCCTCGCTGGCGACGAGATGCTTCGCCGGATCGAAACCGTGCAGGTTGCCAAGCAGGAAGCGCGCGGTATTGCGGATGCGGCGATAGGCATCGGCATTGCGCTTGAGGATGTCCGGCGAGACATTCACCTCGTTCCCGTAGTCGGCGGAAGCCACCCAAAGGCGCAGGATGTCGGCGCCGAAGTCCTTCAGCACCTGCTGCGGCTCGATGCCGTTGCCCAGCGACTTGGAGAACTTGCGCCCCTCGCCATCGACGATGAAGCCATGGGTCAGGCACTGGCGATACGGCGCGCGGCCATACATGCCGACCGAGGACAGCAATGAGGACTGGAACCAGCCGCGGTGCTGGTCGGACCCTTCCAGATACAGATCCACCGGCAAGTCGATGCCGCGCCGGGCCAGCGCGCAGGTATGGCTGACACCGGAGTCGAACCAGACATCGAGGATGTCGGTGACCTTGTCGTATTGCGATGCTTCATCGCCCAACAAATCGGTCGGTTCAAGCGCGTACCAGGCGTCCACGCCGTCTTGCTCGACACGCTGCGCGACCTGCTCCATCAACTCGACCGTGCGCGGATGCGGCTCGCCGGTTTCCCGGTGCACGAACAATGCGATCGGCACGCCCCAGGTTCGCTGGCGCGAGATCGTCCAGTCCGGGCGTCCCGCCACCATGCCCTCGATCCGCGCCTGGCCCCACTCCGGATACCAGGTCACGTCCTTGATCGCCTCCAGCGCCTTTGCGCGCAACCCAGCCTGGTCCATCGAGATGAACCATTGCGGCGTGGCGCGGAAGGCCACCGGCGTCTTGTGGCGCCAGCAATGCGGATAGCTGTGGGTGAGGGTGAAATGCGCGAGCAAGGCGCCGCTTTCCTGAAGCCCCGGCAGCAGGATGTCCTGCGCCTTCCATACATGCGTGCCGGCCAGCACTGCATTGCCTGCCGGTGGCGTCGACGGCAGATAGACACCGCGGCCATCGACCGGATTGAGTTCGGCGAGGCTGTACTTCTCAAGCAACCCGTATTGCCTGCCCACCGCGAAGTCTTCCGCGCCATGACCGGGCGCGGTGTGCACGGCGCCGGTACCGTCCTCGGCGCTGACGTGTTCGCCGAGCAGTATCGGGATGTCGCGCTGCGGGTAGAACGGATGCGCGAACAGCAGGCCTTCGAGCGATGCGCCATTGGCGCGTCCGAACACCTCAACCTGCTCGATGCCGTAACGCTTCAGTGCCTTTTCGGCAAGCGCTTCGGCCAGTACCAGCAGGCGACGCCTGCCATCCTGCGCCGGGCCTTCTACCAGCACGTAGTCGAGGTCACCGCCCAGGCTCACCGCCAGCGATGCCGGCAGCGTCCATGGCGTGGTGGTCCAGATCGGCACTGAGACAATCGTGTCGGGGTCGATGTCGACGCCGAACTTGGCCGCGACCGAAACGGCATCACGCGCCGGATAGGCGACGTCGATCGCCGGAGATTGCTTGTCGGCGTATTCGATCTCGGCCTCGGCCAGCGCGCTGCCGCAATCGAAGCACCAGTAGACCGGCTTGACGCCGCGCTCGAGATGGCCGTTGCCGATGATGCGGCCGAGTGCACGGATCTCGTCGGCCTCGTACTTGAAGTCGAGCGTCAGATAGGGATGGGCCCAGTCACCCACGACGCCGAGCCGCTTGAATCCGACGCGCTGTTGATCGACCTGCTCGCGCGCGTATTCGCGACACGCCTGCCGGTACTGCGCGGCATCCAGCTTGGTGCCGACCCGGCCGAACTTCTTCTCCACCGCGACTTCGATCGGCAACCCGTGGCAATCCCAGCCAGGAATGTAAGGCGCGTCGAAACCGGACAGCGTCTTCGACTTGACGATGATGTCCTTCAGGATCTTGTTGAGCGCATGACCCAGGTGCAACGCGCCGTTGGCGTAGGGCGGGCCATCGTGCAGGACGAACATCGGCCGTCCCTTCGATGCCGCGCGCAACTGGCCGTAGAGGTCTTCCTCATCCCACTTCGCGAACAGCGCCGGCTCGCGCTTCGGCAAGTCACCGCGCATCGGGAACCCGGTCGCCGGCAGCAGGATGGTCGGTTTGTAGCGGTGGCTTTCTGCTTCGCTGCTCATCAGTTTTCTTTCAGGATCAGGCACAGGCGGCCCGGCGTGGGGTTTTGTGATTCTGCATCGCAAGCACGGCACGCGCCTGCCGCGCGTCTTCATGCATTTGCGCGGTCAATGCGTCGAGGCTGTCGAACTTGGCTTCATCGCGCAGCTTGGCGAGGAATTCGACCTCGATGTGGCGGCCGTAAAGATCACCATCGAAATCGAACAAGTGCGCTTCCAGCAGCGGCTCGACGCCATCGACGGTCGGGCGCGTACCGAAGCTCGACACCGATGGCCACGGCGCATCGCCGATGCCATGCACGCGAGTGGCATAGATGCCCTGCAAGGCGGGATTTCTCGGGAAGCGCAGGTTGGCGGTGGGGAAGCCCAGCGTCCGGCCGAGCTGCTTGCCGCGCACGACACGTCCTCCGATCGCATACGGCCGCCCAAGCAATTTTTCGGCCCGCGCGAAATCGCCGCTGGACAACGCTGCACGAATCGCCGAACTCGACACCCGCTCACCATCAAGCAGGAACGGCTCGATCGCGTGCGCGCTGAAGCCGAGCCGCTCGCCTTCGGCCTGGAGCATCGCGATGTCGCCGCGTCGCTGGTGGCCGAAACGGAAATCCGGCCCGACCCAGACTTCGCGTGCATTCAATCGGTTCACCAGCACCTGTTCGATGAAGGTCTCGGCCGGCATCCGCGTCATCTCGCGATTGAAACGCAGCAGGCCGATGCCTTGCATGCCGGCTTCGCGCATCCCCAGCACCTTGCCGCGCGGAAGCATCAGCCGCGGCGGTGGATCATCGGGCGCGAAGAACTCGCGCGGCAACGGCTCGAACGCCAAGGCCACCGCCGGAACGCCCAGCAAATGCGCACGCGTCGCGGCGTGGCGCAGCAGCGCCTGATGGCCGAGATGCAGGCCATCGAACGCACCGATGCAGACCACGCTGCCCTGCGGGCACAGCGGCCCGCCTTCAGCGTCGCGGATGAGGAAATCCATGGATTCGCCAGTATACGTGGCGTCGATGGCTCAATGCCTCAAGTGGCGCGGTCGCAACCCCATCGCCACCTGAGTGCCGCCATAGGCCAGTGCACCGGCGAGGATCGCGGCGAACAGCCAGGCGACCCGATGCCAGACACTGCCGAGTGCACGCCAGTCGCCGACGAAATGGCGAGCCGCCAGCACTACCGCGGTCATGACGACGCAGGCGACGAGCATCTTCAGCAGGAATGCGCCCCAGCCCGGCTGCGGCACCAGCAGGCCATCGCGTCGCAGGTAACGCCACAACAGCCAGGCATTGACGATGCCGGCCAGCGCGGTCGCCAGCGCGATGCCGGCGTGCGCGCCCGGCACCTTGTTGAGCCAGAGCGGCGTGGTGATGGCGATGGTCAGCAGCACGTTGACGATCACCGTGATGATCGCCGCGCGCATCGGGGTCCTGGTGTCCTGCCGCGCGTAAAAGGCCGGCGACAGCACCTTGCTGAGCATGAAAGCCGGTACGCCCAGGCTCATTGCCGAGAGGCTGAGCGCCGCCATCCGGGTGTCGAAGGCAGTGAAGCGGCCGCCTTGGTAGACGACGGAAGTCAACGGCTCGGCCAGCAACAACAGGCCGAGACCCGCCGGCACGCCCAGCAGCAACGCCATCCGCAGGCCCCAATCGAGCGCCGCGGAATAACCAGCCGCATCGGTGGCGGCATGGCGGCGCGAGAGATGCGGCAGGATCACCGTACCGATCGCCACGCCGAACAGGCCGAGCGGGAACTCCACCAGCCGGTCCGACAGGTAAAGCCAGGTCTGGCTGCCGGTCACCAATAGCGATGCGAACACCGTGCCGACCAAAAGGTTGAGCTGCGCGACCGACGAGGAAAAGAGTGTCGGCAACATCAATTTGCCGACCCGTCGCACATCCGGATTGGAGAAGCCGGGCTTGAAGGTCGGGCGGATGCCCAGCCGTCCCAGCGCCGGCCACAACACGATGAGCTGGAGAATGCCGGCCGCCAGCACGCCCCACGCCAGCGCCTTGGGCCGCACGGCTTCGGGAAAGTAGGGGGCGAGGAACAGCATCGCCGCGATGACGGTGAGGTTGTGCAGGACCGGGGTGAACGCCGGCAGCGCGAACTTGCCGAAACTGTTCAACACCGAAGCCGCCAGCGCCATCATCGAAATGAAGACGAGATACGGGAAGGTGATCCGCAGCATGTCGGCGATGAGGCCAAGTTTGAGCGGATCGCTGGCCGCGCCGGGTGCGAACAGCGCGGCCACCCAAGGCGCCGCGAGCATGCCGATGCCAGCCACCACGAACACCACCGCGAACAGCGCGCCGGCCATCCGGTCGACGAACTCCTTGAGCGCCTTGTCGTCGCCGCGCTCGCGGATCTCGTTCAGCACCGGCACGAAGGCCATCTGCATCGAGCCCTCGGCGAAGATACGCCGCAGGTAGTTGGGAATGCGATAGGCGATGACGAAGGCGTCCATCGCCGGCGAAACCCCGAACAGCCGGCTCTGCAGCGCGTCGCGAGCGAACCCGGCGATGCGCGAGAGCATGGTCATCGAGCTGAACGCCGAGATCGACCTCAACAGGCCCGGACTGGCCGCCGGGGTCTTGGCGGCGGGCTCAGTCACGGGCGTTGTCCCGGTTGACGCAAGCCCTTGAATGGGCCATACTTTTCTGTCTCGCGTCCCGCGACCTCATTTCCTAGATTCCTCGAAAGGTTCCACCGTGGCCAATATCAAGTCCGCCAAGAAGCGCGCCAAGCAGACCATTGTGCGCAATGCGCGCAACAACAGCCAGCGTTCCATGCTGCGCACCTCGGTCAAGAAGGTGCTGAAGGCCCTCCATTCCAACGACGCCGAAGGCGCCGTCGCCGCCATGGCCTCCGCCCAGCCGTTGCTCGACCGCTTCGCTTCGCGTGGCCTGATCCACAAGAACAAGGCCGCTCGCCACAAGAGCCGCCTGAACGCCCGCATCAAGGCACTCAAGGCCGCCGCCTGAGCCTTGCCGCTCCGCGTAGGCGGGGCGATGCGCGCAACAACGAAAGCCTCGCACCTCAAGGTTGCGAGGCTTTTTCGTGGGCGGATGTAGCTGTCTGGCCATGCACGACCCAGCCTGCAGCACCTTTGCGCAGCGGAGATGGCGCGACGGTGAGGCCGCGCATCAGGCCGAGGCCGCGGCTTCCTCTTGCTCGAGCAGCCGCTGTTCGTCGAGGAACGCCTGCACTTTCAGCATGACGTCGCGGGTGCCCTCGTGCGCGAGGCCCGAGATCACGAAGCACGGCGCGGTCCAGCCCAGTTCGGCGACGATGCGCTCCTGCAGCGCCTTCGCATCCTCCGGCGGCAGCAGGTCGGCCTTGTTGAGCAGCAGCCAGCGTGGCTTCTCCATCAGCCCGGCGTCGAACTTCGCAAGTTCCTTTTCGATGGCGCGCACCTGCTCGACCGCGTCGGAACCATCCAGCGGTTCGATCTCGACCAGATGCAGCAACAGACCTGTGCGCTGGATGTGGCGCAGGAACAGGGCGCCGAGGCCGGCGCCATCGGCCGCCCCCTCGATCAGGCCGGGGATATCGGCGATCACGAAGCTGCGGTGCGGCTCGACGCTGACCACGCCGAGATTCGGGTAGAGCGTGGTGAACGGATAGTCCGCCACTTTCGGCGTCGCCGCCGAGACCGCGCGGATCAGGGTCGACTTGCCGGCATTCGGGAAACCGAGCAGGCCGACATCGGCCAGCAGCTTGAGCTCGAGCATGAGATCGCGCTCCTCGCCCGCCGTGCCCGGCGTCGATTGCCGCGGCGAGCGGTTGATCGAGCTCTTGAAATGCATGTTGCCGAGGCCACCCTTGCCGCCCTGCGCCACCAGCAGGCGCTCGCCATGCCGGGTCAGGTCGCCGATGACCTCGTCGGTGGCGATATTGGTGACCTGGGTGCCGACCGGCACGGTGATGACCAGGTCATCGCCGCCCTTGCCGTAGCGCTGGCTGCCCATCCCGTTTTCGCCGCGCTGGGCCTGGAATTTCCGCTGGTGACGGAAATCGACCAACGTGTTGAGATTCTCGTCGGCCAACAGCCAGATGCTGCCGCCATCACCGCCGTCGCCGCCATCCGGCCCGCCGAGCGGGATGAACTTCTCGCGACGGAATCCCACGCAGCCATTGCCGCCATTGCCGGCGGTGACGGTGATTTCGACTTCATCGACGAGCTTCATGGGATGTTGCGTCCTGCGGAATTCATGAAAGTGTAGCGAGGCGGCATCGACCGACCTTCGCAAACGAAAAACCCCGCGCGAGGCGGGGCTTTCCGCGGTGAACGGAGCACGCGCCTTATTCGGCGGCGACCACGCTCACGGTACGACGCTTCTGCGCGCCCTTGACCGAGAACTCCACGGTGCCGTCCTGCAGCGCGAACAGGGTGTGATCGCGACCGAGGCCGACTCCCGGACCCGGATGGAACTGGGTGCCGCGCTGGCGAACGATGATGTTGCCGGCGTCGATGGCCTGGCCACCGTAGATCTTGACGCCCAGGTACTTCGGGTTGGAGTCGCGGCCGTTGCGCGAGGAACCTACGCCCTTTTTGTGTGCCATGACTGCTTCTCCTTACTTTTTGTCGCCGGAACCATTGATCCCGGTGATTTCGATTTCGGTGTAGTGCTGACGGTGACCCATCTGCTTGCGGTGGTGCTTGCGGCGGCGGAACTTGACGATCATCACCTTGTCGGCGCGACCATGACCCACCACCTTGGCGGAGACGGCGGCACCCTTGAGCGCATCGCCGAGCTTCACGCCATCGCCATCGCCCAGCATCAGGACGTTGTCGAACTTCACTTCGCTGCCGGCTTCGGCCTCGAGCTTCTCGACGCGCAGGGTCTCTCCCTGCATCACGCGGTATTGCTTACCGCCGGTGACCATTACTGCGTACATTGCCATCTTCCTGTGTAGTTATTGTGGCGCCCGCGCATGCGTTGGCCGCACGGGACCCGACATTGTAGGAGGTTTAGGCGCCGGATGCACGTCCCGGGGACGCCATCCGTTCATTACGGCGCCGTAACACCGGGTATGGAGGATGGCCCACGCAGTCCCCGTGCGCCTTTGCATGGACGCTGTGCCCATCCACACCGGGGAGTCCCCTCATGTTCGATACCTTGCTCAACAGCGTGGCCAGCCGGTTCGGCCTGTCCGGGGACAAGGCCAAGCAGCTGCTCGGCCTCCTTATCGCATTGATTTTCAACGAGAAACGCGGCGGTGCGGCCGGTTTTGTCGATCTCTTCCGCAGCCGGGGCCTGGGCGGGTTGGTCGACTCGTGGATCGGCGATGGCCCCAACCAGCCGATCGAGGCCGGCCAGCTGGAACATGTGCTCGGCGCCAACGAGATCGACACCATCGCCTCGCAGGTGGGCGTGGAACGCGGCGTAGCCGCCTCCGCCTTGGCCGCACTGCTGCCGAATGCCTTCAACACCCTGACCGAGGATGGCCGCATCCCGACCAGCATCCCGGACCGCATCCGTGGCTTCATGGATGACTTGGGCGACTTCTTCCGCGGGATCGGCGCCGGTGCACTGGGCCTGGGTACGGCTGCCGTAGGCGGTGTCGCCCGCGCGGCGGATCGCGTCGGCGATGCCATCGGCGACGCCGGAACCGCCACTGTGCGCCCGGTCGAGCGGGCCGTTGATGCGCCGACCGCCGTGCACCGCGAAGTCGCGCGCGACACTTCGTCCGGGATCGGCAAATGGTTGCCTTGGCTGCTGCTGGCCGGCCTGGTCATCGCCGCACTCCTGTTCTTCCGCGGCTGCAACCGGCAAGAAGCTGTACCGGCACCGGCGCCCGCACCGACCACGGCGGCAACCCCGGCCACGACGCCCGCCAACCGCGGCTTCACCTTCGCCAACGACGCCGGCAACGTCACCGTGGGCGGCACGCTGGCCAGCGAAGCCGAGCGCACGCGCCTGGTGGATGCGCTGAAGGCCAACTTCGGCATGGACAACGTCCGCGATGACATCAGCATCGACACCACCGCGGCTCCGGCCGGCTGGATGGACCGGTTGATCGCCATGCTGCCCGACCTGAGGGCCAATGGCCTCAAGTTCGGCTTCGAAGGTGACCGCCTCAACCTCGATACCTCGGGCATGAGCGAGGCCGATCGTTTCGCGATCAGCCAGCGCTTCCGCAATGAATTCTCGGGTTTCGAGATCAGCGGTCTGTGGGACCAGGCGATGGCCGCCTTGGCCAACCTGCGCGACGGCTTCACCGGCAACGACCTGGTCAAGGCGCTTGACCTGTCGAACATCTACTTCGACACCGGCAAGGCCACCATCACCCGTGACAGCATGGAAACCCTGACCAAGGCCGCCGAGTACATCAAGAAGGCTCCGGCGGACACCCGGATCGAGGTTTCGGGCCATACCGACAGTGAAGGCGATGATGCCGCCAACATGACCCTGTCGCAGCAGCGTGCCGACGCGGTCGTCAGCAAGCTGCAGGAGTTGGGCGTCGCGGCCGGTACGCTCGCCGCCAAGGGCTACGGCGAGACCCGACCGGTCGGCGACAATGCCACCGAGGCCGGCAAGGCGCTGAACCGCCGCATCGACTTCTCGGTCGCGCAATAACACCGGGACAGGCGTTAGACGACGGGGCGCTTCGGCGCCCCGTTTTCTATGGCGGCCGGTGCGAGGTCGCTTGCGATGAGACGCATCGCCCCCATCTTTCCAAGTCGCCCGGGCCCGGTTGCCCGGACGCAGCCAGCGGCTTACGCTGGCCGATTGCCTTCCCCGCCTCCCCCAAGGAAACACACGTGGCGTTGGACACCATCCGCATCCGTGGCGCACGGACGCACAACCTCAAGAATTTCGACCTCGACCTGCCGCGCGACAAGCTGATCGTGATCACCGGGCTGTCCGGCTCGGGCAAGTCGTCGCTGGCGTTCGACACCATCTACGCGGAAGGCCAGCGCCGTTACGTCGAATCGCTGTCCGCCTACGCGCGGCAATTCCTCTCGGTGATGGAGAAACCCGACGTCGACCACATCGAGGGCCTGTCGCCGGCGATCTCGATCGAGCAGAAATCGACCTCGCACAATCCACGCTCCACCGTCGGCACGATCACCGAGGTCTACGACTACCTGCGCCTGCTCTACGCGCGCGTTGGCATCCCGCGCTGCCCGGACCACCACTTCCCGCTGGAGGCGCAGACGGTCAGCCAAATGGTCGACCAGGTGCTGGCGCTGGCCAATGACGAGAAAACCGCAGAGCAACGCTGGATGTTGCTGGCACCGGTGATCCGCGAGCGCAAGGGCGAGCATGCGCAGGTGTTCGAGCAGCTGCGGGCGCAGGGCTACGTGCGCGTGCGCGTGGATGGCGTGCTGCACGAGATCGATGCGGTGCCGCCACTCGGCCTGCGCCAGAAGCACACGATCGAAGCCGTCATCGACCGCTTCAAGGTGCGCGATGACCTCAAGCAGCGCCTGGCCGAATCGTTCGAGACCGCGCTGAAGCTGGGCGAGGGCATGGCGATCGTGCAGTCGATCGACGACGACAAGGCCGCGCCGCTGCTGTTCTCATCGAAATACTCCTGCCCGGTCTGCGACTACTCGCTGCCGGAACTCGAACCGCGGCTGTTCTCGTTCAACGCGCCGATGGGCGCGTGCGAGACCTGCGATGGCCTCGGCATGGCGCAGTTCTTCGACCCGGCGCGCGTTGTCGTGCATCCGGAACTGTCGCTCGCCTCCGGCGCGGTGCGTGGTTGGGACCGCCGCAATACCTACTACTTCCAGATGCTGCAGTCGCTGGCAAAGCACTACGGCTTCAAGGTCGATACCGCCTGGCAGGACTTGTCCGCGAAGATCCAGGACGCGGTGTTGCACGGCAGTGGGCGCGAATCGATCGGCTTCACCTACGTCAACGATGCCGGCAGCCGCACGACGCGCCGGCATCCTTTCGAGGGCATCATCCCGAACCTCGAACGCCGCTATCGCGATACCGAATCGAGCGCGGTGCGCGAGGAGCTGACCAAGTACGTCAGCGAGCGGCCCTGCCCCGACTGCAGCGGTGCGCGCCTCAACCGCGCGGCGCGCAACGTGTTCGTGGCCGACCGCCCGATCAACGTCATCACCCAGCAGCCGATCGACGAGGCGCTGGCGTTCTTTTCAGACCTCAGCCTGCCCGGTTGGCGCGGCGAGATCGCCGCGAAGATCGTCAAGGAGATCAGCGAGCGGCTCGGCTTCCTGGTCGATGTCGGCCTGGACTACCTGACGCTGGAGCGCAAGGCCGACACGCTCTCGGGCGGCGAGGCGCAGCGCATCCGCCTGGCTTCGCAGATCGGCGCGGGATTGGTCGGCGTGATGTATGTGCTGGACGAGCCTTCGATCGGCCTGCACCAGCGCGACAACGAACGCCTGCTCGGCACCCTCACGCGGCTGCGCGACCTCGGCAACACGGTGATCGTGGTCGAGCACGATGAGGATGCGATCCGCCTGGCCGACCACGTCGTAGACATCGGCCCCGGTGCCGGCGTGCACGGCGGCGAGGTGATCGCCGAAGGGAACGTCGATCAGGTGATGGCATCGGAACGATCGCTGACCGGCGATTACCTGTCCGGTCGCAAGGGCATCGATATCCCGGCCAAGCGCCATGCGCCCAACAAGAAGTTCATGCTCAAGCTGAAAGGCGCGAGCGGCAACAACCTCAAGGACGTCAACGTTGAAATCCCCGCCGGATTGATGACGGCGGTGACCGGCGTGTCCGGCTCGGGCAAGTCGACCCTGATCAACGACACGCTTTATGCGCTGGCCGCGAACGAGATCAACGGCGCATCGCACGCGCCGGCCGCGCACAAGGACATCACCGGCCTCGACCTGTTCGACAAGGTGGTCGACATCGACCAGTCGCCGATCGGTCGCACGCCGCGCTCCAATCCCGCGACGTATACGGGCCTATTCACGCCGCTGCGCGAGCTGTATGCGCAGGTGCCGGAATCGCGTGCGCGCGGCTACGCGCCGGGCCGTTTCAGCTTCAACGTGCGCGGTGGCCGCTGCGAGGCTTGCCAGGGCGACGGCCTGATCAAGGTCGAGATGCACTTCCTGCCCGACGTCTACGTGCCCTGCGACGTCTGCGGCGGCAAGCGCTACAACCGCGAGACGCTGGAGATCCTCTACAAGGGCCGCAGCATCCACGACGTGCTGGAAATGACCGTGGAGGACGCTGCCAAGCTGTTCGAGAACGTGCCCTCGATCGCGCGCAAGCTCGATACCTTGATCGATGTCGGCCTGGCCTACATCAAGCTCGGCCAGTCGGCGACCACGCTGTCGGGCGGCGAGGCGCAACGGGTCAAGCTGTCGAAGGAACTCTCGCGCCGCGACACCGGCCGCACGCTCTATATCCTCGACGAGCCGACCACGGGCCTCCACTTCGCCGACATCGAGCATCTGCTCTCGGTGCTGCATCGCCTGCGCGACGACGGCAATACCGTGGTCGTCATCGAGCACAACCTCGATGTCATCAAGACCGCCGACTGGATCATCGACCTCGGCCCCGAGGGCGGCCATCGCGGCGGCGAGATCATCGCAACCGGCACGCCGGAAGACGTGGCGAAGATGGCGCATTCGCATACCGGGCGCTTCCTCGCCAAGCAGCTCAAGGACGATGCCAGGCGCCGCAAGAACCGGAAGGACGCATGAGCAACACCCAAGAGACGCCGCAAACATTCCGAGTGCCCTTCGCCCCGCGCTGGGGCGACCTTGACGCGATGAACCACGTCAACAACGCGACCTACCTGCGCTATCTGGAAGAAGCGCGCATCCAGTGGCTGAACGCGCAGGACACCGCCTGGTTCGATGCCGAGAACGCGCCGGTGCTGGCCTCGGCGACGGTCAATTACCGGCTGCCGATCGAATACCCGGCGGAGCTGGTGATCGATTTGTTCGCCACCCGCATCGGCAACAGCAGCCTGACCATCGGCCACCGGATCAGCGATGCCGGCAACGGCGCGCTGCACAGCGACGGCCATGTGGTGGTGGTCTGGGTCGATCGGCGCACCGGCAAACCCTCCGCGTTGCCGGAATCGATTCGTCGCGCCGCCGAACGCATCGCCTTGGCGGAATCCAGGCCCCCTGCCTGAAGTCATCTTGTGACCACGGAGCGACTGCGGCAGGCTAGAGCTTTGGATGCCGGAGTTTCCGATGTCGATTCGTCCCCTGCTTGGCGCGGTTGCGCTGGTCGGACTGCTCGGCGCCGCGCTGACCCGCGCGCAACCTTCCGCATCGAGCGCGCATGCACAGGTCGCCAAGCCGTCGCCATCGGTTGTTGCGGCGCCCGTCGACGGCCGTTGCGCGCCGATTCCTTTCGCTGCTGCCGATGCAGCCGCAGTGACCGAACCCAGCGCCACCGACGCCTGGGGCGGCGCGCGCACCGGCAATGAAGCGACCCTGTCCGATCGCGTCGTCGATTACCGCATCCAAGCCACGCTCGATGCGGACAAGCACACCATCGATGGCCGCCAGCAACTGACCTGGCGCAATCGCAGCGCGCAGCCGGTCTGCACGGTCTACCTGCATCTCTACCTCAACGCGTTCGAATCCAGCGGCAGCACCTTCATGTCCGAGCAGCGCACGCGCGGTTTCCGTTTCCGCTCGGATGTGGCGACCAAGGATGGCGACTGGGGTTACATGCGGCTGGACCGCGTGAGCCAGGGCGGACAGGCGGTGAAATGGGCGTTCGTGCAGCCCGATGGCGGCCCCAGGACCGACAAGACCGTGGTGCGCCTGGACCTGCCCACGCCGGTCGCGCCCGGGGCCAGCACTACCTTCGACATCGACTTCTTCAATCAGTTGCCGCGGGTGGTGGCGCGCACCGGCTATTTCGACAGCTTCCATCTGGTCGCGCAATGGTTCCCGAAGATCGGCGTGCTGGAACTGCCGGGCGAACGCGGCGCCACCACGCCGCGCTGGAACGTGCACGAATTCCACCTGCACAGCGAGTTCTACGCGGACTTCGGCCATTACGATGTCAGCCTGACCGTGCCTTCGGAATACGTGGTCGGGGCGACCGGAGAACTCACCGGCACGCCCAGCGTCGCCAACGGCAAGACCACCTATCGCTACGTGCAGGGCGACGTGCACGACTTCGCCTGGACCGCGGACAAGCGCACCGCCAAGCCGCTTGAACGAACCTGGACCTATCCCGGCGGAGATCCGGTCAAGGTGCGCGTGCTGTTCCCGCCCGAGTACGCCGACAACGCACCGGTGGTGATGCAGGCCACGATCGACTCGCTCAAGTATTTCTCCGACACGCTCGGGCGCTATCCGTATCGCACCGTCACCGCGGTCATCCCGCCGTACAACGCGGGCGAAGCCGGCGGCATGGAGTACCCGACCTTCTTCACCGCCGACAGCGTGTTGAATTTCAAGCCAGGCGGCATCGAGCAGTACATGCTCGACTTCGTCACCATCCACGAATTCGGCCACGGTTACTTCTACGGCGTCCTCGCCTCAAACGAGTTCGAGGAACCGATGCTCGACGAGGGCGTCAACCAGTACTGGAACAACCGCATGCTGCGTGACCGCGGCCAGCGGGTGATCCCGATGCCGGCCGGCATGGCGCGCTGGCTGCCGAAGGCGAGCATCGATGCGTTCGCGATGGACCGCGCGATCACCCGGTCGCTCGGCGTCGCCGATCCGCTCGGCAACAACAGTTGGGACCGTCGCTCCACCGGCAGTTACGGCTCGGTCTACATGCGCTCGGCCACGCTGCTGGACGGCATCGAGCGGCAGATCGGCCGCGATGCGATGGCGCGGGCGATGAAGCTGTACTACGAACGCTGGAGGTTCCGCCATCCCTCCATCGCCGATTTCCGCGAGGCGCTCGCCGAAGGCAGTGGGCGCCGCGACATCGTCGAACGCGCATTCGCGCAGGAGATCTACGCCTCGGCGGGCGTCGATGACGCCATCGACAACTTCACCAGCAGCGAGGAGTTACCGGCACTGGGCTATGTCGATGCCGGTGGCAGGAAAGTGGTCAGTGGCAGCGAGCGCGCCAAGCAGACCCTCAAGGCGCGCAATGACTGGAAGAAGGCGCATCCCAATGCCAAACCCGGCACCGGGCCTTATCCGTTCCGCACCAGCGTGGTGGTCAAGCGCAATGGCGCCGACGTGCCGCAGGTGCTGAGAGTGACCTTTGCCGACGGCAGCACCGAGACCGTGCACTTTTCCGGCAAGCAGCGCTGGTTCCGCTGGGGCTGGGTGAAACCGTCGAAAGCGGTCAAGGTGGAGCTGGACCCGCAGCGGCTGCATACGCTGGACCGTTCCTTCAACGACAACGTGCGTGCGCTTGAATCCAACAGCGTCGCCGGCACACATTACGGCGCGCGCGCGCTGGCGATGATGCAGGTCGCGCTGGCCTGGTGGATGGGAGCATGACGATGTCGAACCATGATCCACGATCCAACCGCGGCCAGGCCCTGCTGCCGGCACTCGCCGGCGGCGTGTGCGATGGCTTCCGCCACTGGCGCCTGCTGCTGCTGGCGTGGCTGGCCGGCCTGCTGCCGGCGGCGTTCCTCGGCATGCCGGTCTCCGCATTGTTCGATCGCCTGTTTGGACATCATCCCGACGCGGCGCGGATCGTCAGCGGGGAGGACTTGGCCCCGCTCACCGATGCCGTGTCCGGGCTCGGCGATGGCGGCTTCGCAGCTGCATCTGCCTCGATCGGGCAAGGGCTGGGCGTCGCGATGCTGCTCGCCGGCCTGCTGGCGCCGTGGCTATCAGGCATGCTCATCGCCAGCCTGCGCGAACGTCGCGTGCTCGGCTTCGGCGAGCTTTGGTCCGGTGGCTGGCGCGAATACGGCCGCCAGTTCCGCCTGCTGCTGGTGGCGCTGATCCCGGCCGCCCTCTTCGCAGGGGTCGCGGCTGCGGCTTTCGGCTGGGCACGATATGGCAGTGAAACGCGCATCCTGGAATCCGTCGCCGCGCAACGGATGAACATCGCGATGATCGTCGTCGCGATCACCGGCCTGATTGGCTGGATGGGCATCGAATGCGCGCGCGCCGCCTTCGCCGCCGATGCTTCCTTGCGTTCCGCCTTCCGCGCCTGGCTGCGTGGCTTGCGTCTCATGGTGCGGCGACCGTTCGCCGTGTTGCTGGCCGTCATCCTCACCCTGTTGCTGGGCATGGGCCTGTCGATGTTGCTGCAGGCAGGTGCGCTGTCAAACACCACCGGCAGCGGGCTGGTCCTGCTGCTGGCGCAGATCGCCGTGTGGATCGTGTGGTGGTCGCGCGTGGTCCGCCTGTCGACGCTGGCCGCGATCAGCCCTGCGCCGGCCACTGCGATCGTCCCGCAGCCGCATGATGCCGACACCCCCATGCCTGTCGGCGAGCGCGTAACCTAGCGGCTTCGCTCAACGGATGCCCTCATGCGCCTGTCACTGATTGCCCTTGCCGTCTCCACCAGCCTGATCGCGGGCTGCGTGCATGCCCCCGCTGCGCCCAGCGCCGCGCAAGCAGCCGCCGCGACGACCCAGGCGGATGCGTCCACGCCCGACGCCGCGTTCTCGGCGCTGTCCGATCGCTGGCTTGATGGCATGTTCGCGCTCTCGCCGGTATCGGCGACTTCCATCGGCAACCACCAGCACGATGGCGAGATCGACGATCTCTCGGCCGCCGGTCGCGCGCGTTCGCTGGCCTTCAGCCGCGAGACCCTGGCGCAACTGGAAGCCATCGACCTCACCCGCTTGTCCCGCGAGAACCAGGTTGATGCACTGATCCTGCGCAACCAATTGCAGTCCGACATCTGGGGCGAGGAAGTGCTGCAGTCCTGGGCTTGGGATCCGCAGGTCTACAACGGCCTGGCCGGCAGCGCGATCTACAGCCTGATGGCGCGCGAGTTCGCGCCGATGCCCGAGCGGCTGAAGTCGGCGACATCGCGCATGGAAAAATTGCCGGCGCTGTATGCGCAGATGCGGGCCAACCTGGACCCGGCGCGGGTGCCGAGGATCCACGCCGAGACGGTGGCCAAGCAGAACGGTGGCGTGCTGGCGCTCATCGACCAGTTCATCGCGCCCAGTGCCGGTCAGCTCACGGGCGAGGCCCGCAGGCGGCTGGATGCGGCGATCGCCGGCGTCCGCGCTGCCGTCGCGGAAAACCAGCAGTGGCTCGACAAGACTCTGGTGCCCCATGCCAATGGCGACTTCCGGCTGGGCGCCGAGCGTTACGATGAGAAACTGAAGTTCGCGCTCAACTCCGAGCTGTCCCGGCGCGACATCCGCCAGCGCGCCGAGGCCGAGCTCAAGCGCGCACGCGGCGAGATGTACGCCATCGCGCAGCAGGTACTGAAGGGACGCAAGGGTGCGCCTGCCCTGCCCGCCACGCCGTCGGCCGCGCAGCAACAGAGGGCGATCGAGGCCGCACTCGAACTCGCCTATGCCGAACGCCCGGCGCGCGACCAGGTGGTGCCGTTCGCGCGGCAGACGCTGGCCGCAGCCACCGATTTCGTGCGCAAGCACGATCTGGTCACGGTGCCGGACGATCCGGTCAAGATCATCCTGATGCCGGAATTCCAGCGCGGCGTGGCGGTGGCCTACTGCGATTCGCCCGGCCCGCTCGACAAGGGCCTCGACACCTATTACGCGATCTCGCCGATCCCGGACGACTGGACCGCGCAACAGACCGAATCGTTTCTGCGCGAGTACAACGACCGCATGATTCACCTGCTGTCGATCCACGAAGCGATGCCCGGCCACTACCTGGAGGGCGCGCACTCGGTCAACCATCCCTCCACCCTACGCGCGGTATTGCGCTCCGGCACCTTCGCCGAAGGCTGGGCGGTGTATACCGAGGACATGCTGGCCGATGCCGGCTACCTCGACAACGATCCGCTGTTCCGGCTGGTGCAGCTCAAGTTCTACCTGCGTTCGCTCGGCAACGCCATTCTCGACCAGGGCGTGCATGTGGATGGCTGGAGCCGCGCGCAGGCGATGGACTTCATGACGCGGCAGACCTTCCAGCAGGAGCGCGAGGCCGCCGGCAAATGGGTGCGCGCACAACTGACTTCCGCGCAGCTGCCCACCTATTTCGTCGGAGTGCAGGAGCATTTCGACACCCGCCGCGCGGTCGAAGCCAAGCTCGGCAGCGACTTCAGGCTCAAGGCCTATCATGACCGGGTGCTGTCGTACGGCGCACCGCCGGTACGATTCGTCAGGCAGCTCATGCTGGACGAAGCGATACGCTGATCACCATGGAGGGAGCGACATGGCCTTGTTCGACAAGCTGCGGGGTTGGCGCGTTGGGCAGCAGCGTCCGCGGGTCATCGAAGGCGGTTACGAGGGCAACGAGCGTCGCGCCCGGCTGCGCGTGAATGCCACGACCGGCACCCGCGTGCTGGTGGTCGATGACTCGGCCACCATACTGGCGCTGCTGCGCAAGATGCTCGCGCAGAACGGTTACATCGTCATCGAGGCGGCCAACGTCGAACAGGCGATCGAACGGATCGGCAGCGCGGAGCCGGAGTTGATCTTCCTCGACATCGTGTTGCCCGATGGCGACGGCTTCCAGGTGCTGCGCCAACTGCGCAGGCAAGCGGCGACCCGCGACGTGCCGATCATCATGATGAGCGGCAACGCGCAGGCGACCGAGCAGTTCTACGTGCAGCGCATCGGTGCCGACGATTTCATGAAGAAGCCGTTTTCGCGCAACGAGGTGTTCTCGCGGATCGAGGCGCTGCTTGACGCCGAACACAAGCCCCGCCGCACCGCGCAACGGATCGGCATCCCCGCCGAACTGGCCTGAGCCGCGGCTCAGATCCCGAGCTTTCCCGGATCCAGTCCGTAGCTGCCGGGTGCCAGGCCGCGGCTGATGTGCACGCCGGCCAGCGATGGCTGCTTTTCGGCATCCCCAAGGTCGACCGGGATGAAATGTGCGCGCACCTGCTTGGTCGCGTTTGTGAGCATCATCAGGAGCGGGCGCAGTCGCTGCGCGGGGTTGAGGCTCATCACCATCCCGACTTCGCCGGTGTTGAGTTCGACCAGGCTGCCGACCGGGTACACCCCCAGGCAGCGGACGAACTGTTCGACCAGTTCCGGGTCATGCCGGCCTTCACGTTGCTTGACCAGCTGCTGCAGGGCATCACCCCGGCCTGACGCGGTGCGATACGGCCGGTCGCTGGTCATCGCGTCATAGCTGTCGATGATCGACGCGATGCGACCGAACAGCGGGATCGCATGGCCCTTCTTGCCTTCCGGGTAGCCGCTGCCGTCGAAGTGCTCGTGGTGGTTGAGCAGCATGTCGATGATCGCCGGGTCGTCGATGCCACTCTGCTGCAGCCGATCCACGCCTTCACGCACATGCCGCGCGACGAACACGCGCCCGATGTCGTCCAGCGGCCCGCTGTGGTTGATGATTTCCGGCGGGATCGCCCCCATGCCGATGTCCAGCATCAGCGCGCCCTTGGAGAGCGATTCGATCTCGCCCTCGTCCAGCCCCAGGTAACGCCCGAACACCGCCGCCAGCGCGCAGCAATTGACCGCATGGGTGTAGGTGTAATGGTGGCGGCTGCGCAGCGATTCCAGCCAGAAATACGCATCCGGGTTGCGCTTGAGGCTGCGCACGACCGGTTGCACGACTTCCTCCACCTCTTCTTCGCTGACCCGGGTCCCCTGCCGCAGGCGGTCCATCATGCCGCTTGCGCGGCTGGAGACCTCATCGAGCATCAGCCTGCTGCTGCGCACCTCCTCCTCGAAGCTCACCGTCGGGGCCGGCCGTGTCGCGCCCGCCAAGCCCAGCCGGCCCTGGCGGATCGCCGGCGTGATCCCCTGCAATTGCAAGGCGACCGGGCCGGTGGATTTCCCGATGTCGATCCAGACCCGTCGCGCATGACGTTGCAGGGCGAGGATGTCGTCGCGTGAACTCACCATGACGCCCTGCAACGGGAATGGCGTTTCCGCCCACGGGCAGTCCAGGCGACTGACATACATGCCGATCTGCAGTCCCGCGCTGTCGATTTCCCTTTCCAGCAGTTCCATGTCTGTGTTTCCGTACCGGTCAGTGCGCGGCCTTGGCGCTTCCGGCGGCGAGCGGCCGCAGGCGCAGGTCCTGGAAATCGAAGCTGAAATCGGTCAACGGCGAGACCGGCTCCATCCGCACCTCGCGGACCTTGCCGTCGGGATCCAGCGCGAAGCTGACGAACGCATCGGCGTTGAGCGTGCGGTCGCTCCAGCGAACGATGAAGGTATCGTGCTGCCAATGCTCCATCCGCCCGGCCAGCTCCCGGGTCCGCGCGAACTGCATCGCCAGGCCATCGCCCGATGGGCTGATCACCACGTCGCCATACCACGGGTCGCGGTAGGTGCCCGCGTATTTCGGCAACGGCAACGAGGGCGTGGATGCGGCATCGCGCGCAGCGAGGTGTTTGCGCCAGTCTTCATCGGCATTGGCGCCGGCCTTGGCGACCGCTTTCGCATACGCATCGACCCAGTCGTAAGCCGCTTCCCCCAGCATCATGTCGAGCGCCGAATAGGTGACGGCATTGAAGGCCGCGCCGACCTCCTGGTTGGTGAGCACCACCACGCCGATGCCCCGATCCGGCACCAGGGTCAGTCGTGAGACCATGCCGGGCCAGCCCCCGGTATGCCAGACCAGGCGCTGGCCACGGTAATCCGACAGCATCCAGCCCTGGCCGTACCCGAGGAAATTGGGCACGGCACGCGCCAGCTCGGGCACCGAAGGCCTGGCCACCGCGATCGGCGTCAACATCGTCCACATCTCGCGCTGGCGCTTCTCGGGGAAGAGTTCCCCACCCTGCGACGAAAGCTTGCCCTGAGCAAGTTGTACTTTCATCCACTTCGCCATGTCCCCGGCGCTGCTGTAGAGCCCGCCGGCGCCGGACACATTGCGCCAGGTCAGCGTGCCGACCGGCTTGAGGTCCTTGAAATCCTGCTTGGCGTGGCCACTGGCCACGTTGTCGCCGGGCCGCAGGTCATCGGCGTTGTAACGCGTCTCGCCCATGCCCAGCGGCGCGAAGATCCGGCGCTGGAGGAAGTCTTTGAACGACATCCCACTGGCCTGCTCGACCACCAGCTGCGCGACGCCGTAGAGGATGTTGTCGTAGGCGTACTGGCCACGGAACTGCCCTGTGATCGGTACGTCCTTCAGCCGCTCGGCGACTTCGCGGGTGCTGTAATCGGTGGTCGGCCAGTACAGCAGGTCGCCCGCGCCCAGCGACAGGCCGCTGCGATGCGCCAGCAGGTCGCGGATGCGCATGTCGTGGGTGACGTAGGGATCGGACATGCGGAACCACGGCAAGTGGTCGATGACGCGATCGTTCATGTCCAGCTTGCCGTCCTCGGCCAGCATCTGCAGCGCGGTCGCAGTGAACGCCTTGGTGTTGCTGGCGATCGCGAACATCGTGTCGGCATCGACCTTGGCCGGCTTGCCGGCCTCGCGCAGGCCGTAGCCGCGGGCCAGCACGACTTCCCCGTCCTTGACGATGGCCACCGCGATGCCGGGCACGTCGAACTGCCGGCGCACCGCATCCACCCGCGCATCGAAGGCGGACAGTGCGTTGTTCGAGGGCGTGGAGGCCGGCTGCGCGGACGATGGTGCAACGGCCAAACCAAGAACGGCGATCAGCAGCAGGGCTGTGGCTGCGCGACTGAAGGGCGGCATGCCTACTCCGGGGGAAGAGTGGCTCTCATGTTAACCCGTGGGCCCGCGTCTGGAACCCTGGACTTCGCGCGCTCCGTTCGAATCCTTACGGACGGTGTCACGCCCGCCCGGCCATGTACTCGGCGAACGGCTGCGGTCCGTGCAAACCGAAACCCTGCATGTAGTCGGCACCGAGCGCCTGCATCCGCACGGCGTCCTCACGCCGCTCGACCCACTCCACCACGACCCGCTTGCCGAGCACATGGCTCATCTCGCAAATCGAGCGGATCAGCACGGCGCTGCTGGCATCACGGTCGAGGTCGCGCACGAAACTGCCATCGATCTTGATGATGTCGACCGGCAGCAGGCGTAGGTGCGCGAACGACGACTGACCGGTGCCGAAGTCGTCAAGCGCCACCCGGCTGCCGCGCTGCTGGACCATGCGCATGAAGGCGATGGCTTGATCGAGGTTGGCCATGACACCGGACTCGGTGACCTCGAAACAGAGCATCGCCGCCAGCCCCGGCTCGCCGTCCAGCATGTGGCGGACGAACAAGGCGAACTCCGGCTCGGCCACCGAAGTGACCGAAATGTTCACGTAGAAGACCTGCGGCCTTGCGCCGCGGGATCGTGCATCACGAATCGCCTGGACCGCCATCAGCAGCACATGGCGATCAATGTCCATGCTCAGGCCGTACATCTCTGCGGAGGGCATGAATTGGCCAGGCAACACCAGTTCGCCATCGGGTCCGCGCATGCGCAGCAACAACTCGGCCTGCAACAACGCGTCTTCCGGGCGGCAGCATTCGATCCGCTGCGCATGCAGTTCCATCCGGCCCGAGGCGATGGCCGAACGCACCCGATTCGCCCATTCGGCATGGCTGATGCCAGAGCCGGCAGCCTCAAGATCACGCACGATCAGCCGAACGCGATTGCGGCCGGCCTGCTTGGCGCGCTCGCAGGCCGCCGCCGCCGAAGCCAGCACTTCGCTGGCGCTGGCATGCCGGTCATCGACCGCGACCACGCCGATCGAGCATGTCGGCATCATCATCCCCTCGGGCAAGCCCGCATCCGGTTGCGAGAGGATCTCCGCGATGCGCGCCGAGAAGGCCACCGCGTCGCCGGACTCCATCCCCGGCAGCAACATCACGAACTGGTCGCCACCCAGACGACCGGCCACACCGGTGCCGGCCATCGCGCCATCCAGTCGCCTGGAAACCAGTTGGAGGACATGGTCGGCCAGCCGCAAGCCACCGGTTTCGTTGATGAGCCGGAAACGATCCATGTCGATCAGTCCCACGGAAAGGCAGGACAACGTGCGTTCCTGCACCTCGCGCATCGCCACGCCGATCTGGCGCAGCACTTCGCTCCGGTTGAGCAGGCCGGTCAAGTCGTCGAACCGCGCCTGCCGTGAAAGCTCGGCGCGCATCGAATGCGCTTCGGTGACATCCTCGATCATCGCGAAGCGCATGCCATCACGCTGCGGGTTGCCGCCGGCCTCGACTGCGGTGATCGCGGCCCGGATGATCTGCTGTCGACCGCCCACGCTGTGCAACATGAACTCGTCGCCTCCCGCGGCGTGCTGCGCATCCGCGCCTCCTCGCTCGACACGCATCCGGGCGAGGAACCGCTCCTGGTCGCGGTAGGCGATGAAGTCCTGGAGCTCGATGCCGAGGCTGTCATCCACAGGCACGCCAAGGATGTGGCCTGCGGTGGTGTTGGCATGGCGGATGCGGCCGTCGGCGTCCAGCTGCAGCATCCCGATGTTGGCCTGTTCGAACGATGCGCGCAGCCAGCGCTCGCTGTCGCGGATCCGCGCCACCGCCTTGCGCAGAATATAGAAGAACAGCCAGACGAACAGCAACGAGAGCAGCAGCACGCTGGCATTCACCAGCCCGCGCAAACCTGCCATGCCCTGCAGGAGCAGGTGCGAAAAATCCTGCGACGTGCTTTCCTGCAGCCGGCGCAGCGATTGCAATTCGCTTCGGTAGACCGCGACATCGGTGGTCAAAGCTTCTCCGCCCGCCTGGCGCAGCGCGGCCAGTTCCCGCGCGATGCGTGCAAGGTTTTCGAGGTCGTCATCCGAGCTACTCCAATCGTCCATGGCATCTCGCATGGTGCGGGTGCCGGCGAACAGCTGGAACATGCGCGTCATCGATGTGGCATCTTCCGCGCTGACGTCCAGCGCGGCCAGGCCATCGCGTATGGCGACGGTGTCGATCGGATCGCGGCTGGCGGCAAGCCTCGCCCTCCGCGCACTCTCAAGGCGGCCGATGGCATCACGTCCACGCGCCAGTTGCGCGGCATCGCCCGATACCGCGTAAAGATCCAGCGAATCGATCGCCACGCCCTCGGTACTCATCCAGCGGTTGTGCGCCTGCAGCCAGAGTTGCAGGTGCGACTGGATGTTCAACAATCCCAGCAACAGCATGAGCAGGAGCAAACCCACCCCGACCAACGCCACGGCGAGCAGCCTCATCGACCCATGCTGTTTCTCGTTGCGCATCCCGATTCCGCCTGAAGGGTTCGCTGGTGCAGCCTGGGCCACCGCGACGAGCGGTGGTCGGGCGCGCGGGGATCACGCCATGGGCAATCTTAAACCCTGCTCGCGCGCGCAGTCGCGCGCAATGTCGTAACCGGCGTCGGCATGGCGCATGACGCCGGTGCCGGGATCGTTCCACAGCACGCGGGCGATGCGTTTGTCGGCTTCGGGCGTGCCGTCGCAGACGATCACCACGCCCGAATGCTGCGAGAAGCCCATGCCGACGCCGCCGCCGTGGTGCAGCGACACCCAGGTCGCGCCGCCGGCGACATTCAACATCGCGTTGAGCAGCGGCCAGTCGGATACCGCATCCGATCCGTCCTGCATGCTTTCGGTCTCGCGGTTGGGCGAGGCCACGCTGCCGCTGTCCAGATGATCACGTCCGATCACCACCGGCGCCTTCAGCTCGCCATTGCGGACCATTTCGTTGAAAGCGAGCCCGAGTTTGTGGCGCAGGCCGAGGCCCACCCAGCAGATCCGCGCCGGCAGGCCCTGGAAGCTGATCCGGTCGCGCGCCATGTCCAGCCAGCGATGCAGGTGCGGATCGTCCGGGATGATTTCCTTGACCTTGGCATCGGTCCTGTAGATGTCTTCCGGGTCGCCGGACAGCGCGACCCAGCGGAACGGGCCGATGCCTCGGCAGAACAGCGGGCGCACGTAGGCCGGCACGAATCCCGGGAAATCGAAGGCATTCGTGCAACCGACATCGAAAGCCATCTGGCGGATGTTGTTGCCGTAGTCGACGGTCGGGATGCCCTGCCCGCGGAAGGCCAGCATCGCCTCGACGTGCACGCGCATCGACTGCTTGGCGGCATCGTGCACTTTTTCCGGATCTGTCCTCTGCGCGGCTTCCCACTGCTCGACCGTCCAGCCGACCGGCAGGTAGCCATGCACCGGATCGTGCGCGCTGGTCTGGTCGGTGACGCCATCCGGGCGCACGCCGCGCCTCACCAGTTCCGGCAGGATTTCCGCCGCATTGCCGAGCAGCGCGATCGATTTCGCTTCGCCCGCCTGCGTGTAGCGCTCGATGCGCGCCAAGGCGTCATCGATGTCGGTCGCCTGCTCATCGACATACTTCGTGCGCAGGCGGAAATCGATGCTCGATTGCCGGCATTCGATGGTCAACGAACACGCACCGGCCAGCGATGCCGCCAGCGGCTGCGCGCCGCCCATCCCGCCGAGGCCGGCAGTGAGGATCCACCTGCCCTTCAGCGAGCCGCCATAATGCTGCCGGCCCATCTCCACGAAGGTCTCGTAGGTGCCCTGCACGATGCCTTGCGAGCCGATGTAGATCCACGAGCCGGCGGTCATCTGGCCGTACATCATCAGGCCCTTGCGATCGAGTTCGTTGAAATGCTCCCAATTCGCCCAATGCGGCACCAGGTTCGAATTGGCGATGAGCACTCGCGGCGCATCGGGATGGGTCGGGAACACGCCGACCGGCTTGCCCGATTGCACCAGCAGCGTCTCGTCGTCGCCGAGCGTCTTCAGCGTGTCGAGGATGGCGTCATAACAGGCCCAGTCGCGCGCGGCGCGACCGATGCCGCCATACACCACCAGGTCTTCGGGTTTTTCCGCGACTTCCGCGTCCAGGTTGTTCTGCAGCATGCGGAACGGCGCTTCGGTGAGCCAGCTTCGGCAACTCAAGGTGTTGCCGCGCGGCGCGCGGATCACTCGCGAAGGATCATGGCGCCAGGGATCGTGGCGATTCGACATGGCGGGCCCCGGATGAAGACAGGCCCGCATTATCGCAACTCGTCCGCCGCGCGCCTACCTGCGCGGCCGATGGCTCGCCTGACACATCAATGCGTCAGTACACGGAGGGATCGAGTGTGCGCAAGGCATCGCGGATGGTGATCGCACCGGTGCGCTCGATGTCTTCGCGGCTATAGGCACGTCCGAAGGCCGAGGCGCATTGCAGCTTGCGCTCGGCGGGATCGCGCACCGTGCGGCGCTCGCGTGCATTGCTGGAAGCGGTGACGAGCGAGCCGGTTTCGCGCAGGCAATGGCGATCACGCAGGAGATCCCGTGTACTTGCCTGTGCCTGTGCCTGCGATGCGGACCGCATCGCGTCGGCGGGCGCAGCAGATGCCTGCAATTGCTGTGCGAACGCCGGCAATGCAATCAACGTAGCGATGACCAGTGACCAGCGTTTCATGGCGATCCACCTGTGCTGTGGGAGGCTTCCACTCTACGCCGGGTTCAGCGGCGCGAGCGGTTTCACGGCACCCGATTCAGGCGCGGTTGCAACCGATTCGCCATGCAACGATGCCTACAATGCGTGGATGTCGTTTCGCCACCACTTTTGGATGAGCCTCTGCGCGCTGCTGCTGGCCGCGTGCGCCAGCCATCCCGCGTCCGCGCCGCGCACGCCACTGCTGCTGGTCTCCATCGACGGCCTGCGCCCGACCGACATCACGCCTGCGCAGATGCCGCATCTCTCCGCGCTGGCCGATGCCGGCGTCCTCGCCCCCGAGGGCATGCGTCCGTCCTATCCCTCGCTCACCTTCCCCAACCACTACACCCTGGTCACCGGCCTGCGCCCGGACCGCCATGGCATCACCCACAACAGCATGTGGGATCGCGAACTGGGCGAGTTCCGCCTGTCCAACCGCGAGGCGGTCGGCGATGGGCGCTGGTGGGGCGGCGAGCCGGTCTGGATCGGCGCGAAGAAGGCCGGGCTGCGCACCGCCACGCTCTATTGGCCGGGCAGTGAAGCCGCGATTGACGGCGAGCGGCCGGATCGCTGGCAGCCCTACGACGAGAAGACCAGCGATGCGTGGCGGGCGGACACCGTCGCCGGCTGGCTGCTTGAACCCTCTTCGAAGCGCCCGGATTTCGCCACGCTGTACTTCGATCGGGTCGACAAGTTGTCGCATTACCACGGCCCTTCATCAGCCGAGGCCGATAGCGCTCGCCGCGAGACCGATGCGGCGATCGGCCGCCTGGTATCGGCGCTCGAGGCGCGCGGCGAACTGGACCGCATCAACCTGGTGATTGTCTCCGACCATGGATTCGCCGAGGTGCCGCCGGGCCAGGCGATCGCGGTCGAGGACATGGTGCCGATCCAGGCCGCGCGCGCCGATTCGATCGGTCAGGTCGTCACCTTCAACCCGAACCCCGGTTTCGAGGCCGAGGCGCGACGTCGCCTGCTCGGCCGACATTCGCATTACCAATGTTGGGACAAGGCCGAACTGCCTGCGCAATGGCATTACGGCGCGAACCCCCGCGTGCCGCCCATCGTCTGCCAGATGGATGAAGGCTGGGACGCCTTGCCGCGCAAGACCGTCGCCGAGCGCGCAACATCGGGGATGCGCGGCTCGCACGGCTTCGACCCGTCCCTGCCGTCGATGCGCGCCAGTTTCATCGCGCACGGGCCAGCGTTCCGGCCGGGTTCGAGCCTGCCGGTCTTCGACAACGTCGACGTCTATCCATTGTTGATGAAGCTCCTGCATGCCCAAGCCGCACCGAACGACGGCGATGCACGGACTTTCGACGCGGTGCTGAACGACCGCCGTTGACCGTCGGCAGCGATGTCCGGAAATGGCGAGTATGGTGGGTGGTGACGCGCCAGACTGGCCATGTCCCGACACGAGTCCACGCCATGTTCCGTATCCACGCCCTGCCGGTCGAAATCTTCGCGCCTTTGTTCCCCTTGGATGATGCGAACCTGAAGCACAAGGGCGCCCGTCGCCTCGTCGCGCATCGTTCGCCCGGTTTCCCGTGCCGGGTCAGCCTTGAGGACGCCGAACCCGGCGAAACCCTGCTGCTGGTCCAGCACACCCATCACGATGTCGATTCGCCGTATCGCGCCTCCGGCCCGGTCTTCGTGCGCGAAACGGCGGCCGAATGCACGCCGGCCATCGACGAGATCCCGCCGATGCTGCAGCGTCGCCTGCTCTCGGTGCGCGGCTATGGTGCGCAGGGCCGCGACCTGCATGGTGCCGAAGTGGTCGAAGGCACGGGGCTTGCGACGACGATCGCCGCGATGTTCGAGGACGACGACATCGACTACATGCACATCCACATCGCCCGCCCCGGCTGCTACGCCGCGCGAGTGACCCGCGCCTGAGCGATGCTGCCCTCGCCCGCCATCTGCGAACAGGCCCGGCGCGCGCGCGATCCGCGTTTCGATGGCGTGTTCTTCACCGCGGTGCGCACCACCGGCATCTACTGCCGGCCGGTCTGCCCGGCACCCGCGCCCAGGGAAAGCAACATCACCTATTTCGCCAACGCCGCCAGCGCAGAAGCCGCCGGCTACCGGCCCTGCCTGCGTTGCCGGCCGGAACTCGCGCCCGCCGACGGCCTGTGGCGACGCGGCGATTCTCTCGTTGCCCGCGCCACGCGCCTGATCGATGACGGCGTGCTCGACGATGCACCGCTGTCCGCACTGGCCGGCCGCCTGCACGTCGGCGAGCGCCACCTGCGCCGCCTGCTCACCGATGCATTCGGCACCAGCCCGCAACAGTTGCAGGCCACGCGTCGGCTGCTGTTCGCCAAGCAATTGCTGAGCGAGACCGCCCTGCCGATCACCCAGGTCGCCGATGCCGCCGGCTTCCAGAGCCTGCGTCGTTTCAACGATGCCTTCGCCAAGGCCTACGGCATGCCGCCCGGCCGCCTGCGCAAGACCCGCTCGGAGGAGGTCGATGCCGGCCCGCTCACCCTGCGCCTGGCGTATCGGCCGCCGTTCGATTTCACGGCGACGCTCGGCTTCCTGCGCCCGCGTGCGCTGCCTGGCATCGAACGAGTGGGCGATGCCGCGTATGCACGCCTGCTCGGTGCCGACGGCAGCAGCTTGCATCTGTCCGAATGGGGTCGCGATGAACCGGCGTTGCGGCTGAGCCTGCATGGCGTTGCGGCCAGCGATCTGCCGGCGATCGTGCGTCGGGTACGGCGGATGTTCGACCTGGATGCCGATCCGCGCGTGATCGCCGATCAACTCGCGCAGGATCCACGGCTCGCACGCCTGCAACGGATGCGCCCGGGCCTGCGCCTGCCCGGCGGCTGGGACGGGTTCGAGATCGCGGTGCGGGCGGTGCTCGGGCAACAGGTCAGCGTCGCCGCGGCCACCACGTTGGCACGACGACTGGTGGCGAAGTTCGGCGAGCCGGCGTCATCGCCGCAGGGCGAGGATTTGCACAGCCTGTTCCCCTCGCCGCAATTTTTGGCCGCAGCCGATCTCGCCGGCATCGGCCTGACCGGCAGCCGCATCGCCACCTTGCGCACGCTGGCGAGCGCGGTCGCCGAAGGCCGCGTCGGTTTTTCGGCCGAACAATCGCTGGAGGCGTTCATCGCCGCGTGGACCGGCTTGCCCGGCATCGGCGACTGGACCGCGCACTACATCGCGATGCGCGCGCTCGGCCATCCCGACGCCTTCCCGGCCGGCGACCTTGTACTGCGCAAGCAGGCCGGCGGCGACACCCCATTGAGCGAAAAAGCCCTGCGCGAGCGCGCCGAACGCTGGCGACCGTGGCGTGGCTATGCCGCGATCCATCTCTGGCATGCGGCATCCAACAAGGAGTCACCATGACCGTTTTCTTCCGCCACATCGAGAGCCCGATCGGCCGCCTGATGATCGCCACCGAAGACGCCGGCATCCGCGCCGTCGAATTTCCCGAGAATCGTCATCCGGTCAAGCGCGACGCCGACTGGCGCGAGGGCGGTCATCCATTGCTGGACAAGGCCGAACGCCAGCTTGGCGAATATTTCGCCAGCCAACGCCGTGACTTCGATCTGCCGCTGGCGCCTCGCGGCACCGATTTCCAGTTGCGCGTCTGGCAAGCGCTGCGCGGCATTCGGTTCGGCCAGACCTGGAGCTATGCGCGGCTGGCGCAGGCGATCGGCAACACCTCGGCGATGCGCGCGGTCGGCGCGGCGAACGGCCGCAACCCGATCCCGATCATCGTGCCCTGCCATCGGGTGATCGGCGCGAATGGCGCGCTCACCGGGTTCGGCGGCGGCCTGCCGACGAAGGAATTCCTGCTGCGGCTGGAAGGCGCGTTGGCGGACGGCTTGATCTGAGGGCAGGATGAGTCAGTCGCGCAGCAGCTGCGTGATCGCCGCACGGTAATTCCGCAACGTTTCATCGTGTCGCACATGCCGGCCATCCACCACCACCGGCTGCCCGGCCACGCTCACCTCGCGCACGGCATTGCGATTGCCGGCGAACAGCCAGCGGTCGGCGATGTCGGTTCCGCTCGCGCCGATCAGCACCGACGCATCGACATCCAGCAGGACCTCGTCGATGACGTCGAAGCCAGTCGAATCGGCGGCGCTTTCCCATGCGCACTGCAACAGGGTTTCACCCACGCTGGGCCTGCTTGTCGAGCTGGCGATGTTGCGGCGCTGCATGGCCAGCCGCTGTCCGTACTCCAGCCAGCGCAGCTCCTCGACCGGCGACACGCTGATATGCGAATCCGAGCCGATGCCCCAACGCCCGCCTGCGTCGAGATAATCGCGTAGCGGGAACAGGCCGTCCCCCAGGTTGGCCTCGGTGCTGGTACAGATCGCGACGGTCGCTTTCGATGCGGCGACATCGCGCACTTCATCGGCATCCAGATGGGTCGCATGCACCAGCGTCCAGCGCGCATCGACCGCCGCATGCTCCAGCAACCAGCGCACCGGCCGCGCACCGCGCAACGCGACGCACGCTTCCACCTCGGCCATCTGCTCGGCGATGTGGATGTGGATGCGGCTGCCCACCGGTAATGCGTCCAACACCTCGGCCATCGCCTGCGGCGGCACCGCACGCAGGCTGTGCAGCGCGCAGCCGATCTTGAGCGTATCGCTTTCATGTGCACGCAGCGATTCCAGCAGGCGCAGGTAGGCATCGACATCGTGACCGAAACGACGCTGGCGTTCGGACAACACGCGGCCATCGAAGCCGCCGGTCATGTACAGGACCGGCAGCAGGGTCAGGCGGATGCCGGCGATGCGCGCGGCCTCGATCAAGGCGTGCGACATCGCCGCGGGGTCGGCATGTGGCCGACCATCGGCCCGGTGGTGCAGGTAATGGAATTCGCACACGCGCGTATAGCCGGCTTCCAGCATCTCCACGTACAACTGCGCGGCGACATCGCGCAGCAGTTCGGGCGTGAAGCGCGCGGCCATCGCGTACATCGTCTCGCGCCAGGTCCAGAACGAATCATTGGGATCGCCCTGGCGTTCGGCCATGCCGGCCATCGCGCGCTGGAAGGCATGCGAATGCAGATTGGCGATGCCGGGCAGCCGCCAACCGGCGCGGGTGGGTTCGATGCGATGCATGCGTGCATTGTCGCGCAACAGGGGTGTCTGCTGGGTTAGCCTCTGCGGATGGAGATGGACCCGATGCTCGTGTTTGGCGGTGCCATGGCGGGCGTGCTGCTGCTCGTACTGCTTGCCTTGAGGCCTGGCGGCATCGGTGGCATCGGTGGCAGCTTCGATGACGACGACGATTGCGACGGGGATGGGGGCGGAGATGGCGATTGAACGCGCAAACGGAGTGATCGTCGGCGTCACATTGGCTACGCTGGACAACGATGCCGGTTACGGGCTTGTCGAGGACGGCGCACTGGCCTGGCGCGACGGCCTGATCGCTTACGCCGGGCCACGCTCGGACTTGCCGGCGGATCTGGCCCGCGACGCCATCGAAACCGATGGGCTCGTCACCCCGGGTCTGGTCGATTGCCATACGCATGTGGTGTTCGCCGGCGACCGCGCGCATGAATTCGAGATGCGTCTGCAAGGCGCGAGTTACGAGGAAATCGCACGCGCCGGGGGCGGCATCCTGTCCACGGTCAAAGCGGTACGCGCGGCAAGCGAAGACGAACTGTTTGCGCAATCACTTCCTCGCGTGCGTGCGCTGATCGCCGATGGCGTGACCACGCTGGAGATCAAGTCGGGCTATGGCCTGGATTTCACCAACGAGCGCAAGATGCTGCGGGTGGCGCGGCGCATCGGCGAGGCCTGCGGCATCAGCGTACGCACCACCTATTTGGCCGCGCATGCATTGCCGCCGGAACATGCGACCGATGCGGAGGCCTACATCGACGCCGTCATCGAGTGGCTGCCCAAGCTCCATGCCGAAGGCCTGGTCGATGCGGTCGATGCGTTCTGCGAAGGCATCGGCTTCTCGCACGCGCAGACCCGGCGCGTGTTCGAAGCTGCGCACTCGCTCGGACTTCCGGTCAAGCTGCACGCCGATCAGTTGAGCGACCTCGATGGCGCGGCGCTCGCGGCGGAGTTCGGCGGGCTGTCCGCCGACCACATCGAACACACCAGCGCGCGTGGCGTCGCGGCGATGCGCGATGCCGGCACCGTCGCGGTACTGCTGCCGGGTGCCTTCCACGTGCTGCGCGAGACCAAGCTCCCGCCGCTCGACGTGCTGCGCGAAGCCGGTGTGCCGATGGCGGTGGCTACCGATTGCAATCCGGGCACTTCGCCCCTGCTGTCGCTGCGGCAAGCCATGCAACTGGCGTGCACGCATTTCAAGCTGACGCCCGAGGAAGTCCTGCGCGGCGCCACCACACATGCCGCCCGCGCACTCGGCCTGCAGGCTGATCGCGGGGTGCTGCGCGTCGGCATGCGCGCCGACTTCGTGCTGTGGTCGGTGCCGCAACCTGCATCGCTGTGCTACTGGCTGGGCGGACGGCTGGCGCGTTCGGTCTATGCTGGCGGTCTGCCCCTCCACCCGTAAATCCAACAGGAGCTGACATGCGCCGCTTGAGCCTAGCCGTTGCCCTCTGCCTTGCCGCCGGCCTCGCGCATGCGCAGGCCACCGATGCCTCGCGCAAGCTGGCGCGCGATGCGGTCATCGTCGATACCCATATCGACGCGCCCGGCGAATTGATGGATGGATGGCGCGATCTCACCGCCGACACCGATCGCGAGTTCGACTGGCCCAAGGCTCGGGCCGGCGGCCTCGACATTGCCTGGATGTCGATCTACACCTCGCCCACGCAGGATGCCAAGAACACCGCCTTCCACGCCGCCAACCAGCAGATCGACGCGGTCTGGGCGCTGGCCGCGCGCGCGCCGGACAAGTTCGCGGTGCTGACTTCGCCACGTGACATCGCGCGGCTTTCCAGGCCGGGGCGGTTGCTGCTGCCGCTGGGCATGGAGAACGGCGCGCCGATCGGGGATGACCTGAAGAAGCTCGCGTTCTTCCATGGGCGCGGCGTGCGCTACATTACCCTCGCCCATAGCGCGGCCAACCGGATTGCCGATTCGTCCTACGGCGTCGAGCGCAAGTGGAACGGCCTTTCGCCGTTCGGACGCGAGGTGGTGGCCGAAATGAACCGGCTCGGCATCATGGTCGATGTCTCGCACCTGTCCGATGCCGCCGCCTTGCAGGCGATCGAACTCAGCCGCGTGCCGGTGGTCGCCACCCATTCGGGCATGCGTCACTTCACGCCGGATTTCGAGCGCAACGCCAGCGACGCGGTCGCCAAGGCGATCGCGGCAAAGGGTGGCGTGGTGCAGATCACCTTCGGCACCGGCTTCGTCAACCCGACCGCCGCCGCCAACATGCAGGCCAAATTCCGCGAACGCGCAGCGCTGCAGGCGCGCAATGCCGCCGCCCGAGCCGCCGGCAAGCCGGAGGAAGACGAAGCCGCGTGGAGCAAGGCCTGGGACGAAAGCCACCCGACCCCGGCCACGCAAATCGATGCGGTCACCGACCAGATCGTCTACGCGGTCAAGCTGCTCGGCGCCGACCACGTCGGTATCGGCTCGGATTTCGATGGCGTGGGTGGCGCGTTACCGGACGGCCTCCGCACCGCGGCCGACTATCCCAACCTGATCGCACGGCTGCAGGCAAAGGGAATGGGCGATGCCGACATCCGCAAGGTGCTGGGCGGCAACCTGATCCGCGTGTGGAATGCGGTTGAGGCCGCTGCGAAACACTGAGCGACGCCGTATTGCGCACTCATCCGGTTCCGCACGCATCGCGCGCAAACAAAAACCCCGCCTTCCGGCGGGGTTTTCGCATGAAGCCTTTGGGCGCGACTCAGGCGGCCTTGGTCGCCTTCTTCGCCACGACCTTCTTGGTCGCGGTCTTGGCGGTCTTCTTGGCCACCGGCGCGGCGGCGTCGCCGGTCGTCTTGGTCACGGCCTTGGAACGGGCATTGCCGTAGCTGCTGTTGTAACGCTTGCCCTTGGCGGTCTTGCGGTCGCCCTTGCCCATCTGGATGCTCCTGATCTGTCTGGCCGGGCGGAAACGCCACGGCGCGGGAAACGGCGGATTTTAGCAGATTTCGCGGCGGCCCAGGCTCAGTCGGTCGACATTGCGTGCAGGTGGGTCAGGCGCATGTTGGTCAGGTGCGCGGCCGCCAGCAGCAGGCCGCCGGCCACCATCATCCCGGCATGCAGCGCGCCCTCCATGCCGCCGTGGGCATGGAACGGCCCGAAGGTGGCGAACCACAGCAGGCCCAGCGCCGGCAGCAGCAGGCCCCAGGCGCGATAGGCGCGATGACGTCGCCAGCCGATGGTCAGGGTCCCCGCCGCCAGCAGGGTGGCGAATACCACCACCGCCTGGTCCAGATCGACCCAGCCACCCGCTCCCAGGCCCAGCGTGGGCAGGATGGCCAGCAGCAGGGGCATGGCCGCACAGTGGATCGCGCACAGCATCGAGGCGGCGAAACCCACGCGGTCGGCTTGCCGGAGGCGGTCGGCGGGACGGGACATGACTTGAGGCCTATGGCGCATCGAATTGAAACAATATAACGTAAATAAAAACCTGTCACCCACTCTACCGGAAATCCCGTTCATGGCCATTCACAACCGTTGGATTCCCCCACATCCGCTGGCTGCCGCGCTGGCCCTCGTCCTGTCGACGCCTGCCATCGCCATGGCCCAGCAGGGTCCGCCGGCGCAAGACCCGCATCGGCAGACGCCGCACCAGCTCGACAGCGTGGTGGTCACCGCCTCGCCCCTGCACCAGACCGCCGAGGATCTGGTCCGGCCGGTCAGCGTGCTTGCGGGCGAGAAGCTGGACGAGGACAAGCGCAGTTCGCTGGGGCAGACGCTGGAACGCATCCCAGGCATCCAGAACACCAGCTTCGGGCCGGGCGTGGGCCGTCCGGTGATCCGCGGGCTGGACGGCGCACGCGTGCAAGTGGTGAACGATGGCATGGGCAGCGGCGATGTCTCCACCCTCAGCGCCGACCACGCCATCACCATCGAGCCGTTCCTGGCCGACCGCATCGAGGTGATCAAGGGGCCGGCCACCCTGCTCTATGGCAGTGGCGCGATCGGTGGCGCGGTCAACGTGATCGATGGACGCAGCCCTGACGCGCTGCGCGACGACCCGTTCAGTGGCCGCGCCGAGCTGCGCGCCGGGAGCGTCAACGACGAGCGCACCGGCATGTTCCGCCTGGATGGCAGCACGCACGCCAGCGGCAGCGGCCTGGTCTTCCACGCCGATGGCCTGATCCGCGACAGCGGCAACCTGCGCATCCCCGGCTACCCCGAGAGCGCTGCGCATCTTGCCGAAGAAGGCGAAACCCCCGACCCCGACAGCCGCGGCACCCTGCCCGACAGCGCGGTGCGCACGCGCGCCGGCGCGCTGGGCGTGAGCTGGATCGGCAACCGTGGCCACATCGGCCTGTCCAGCAGCCTGTTCGAGACGCGCTACGGCGTGCCCGGCCATCATCACGAGAACCATGATCATGGCCACGACCACGGCGATGCCGAAGAGGAGCACGGCGAAGAAGGCGTCCACATCGGCATGAACCAGCGCCGCCACGAGCTGCACGGCGGGCTCGATGACCTAGGCATCTTCAAGACCCTGCGCTTCAAATACGCACGCACCGACTACACCCACACCGAGTACGAAGGCGAGGCGATCGGCACGGTGTTCGAGAACGCCTCGAACGATGCGCGATTGGAGCTGGTGCATCGCGATTTCGCAGGCTGGCGCGGCGCGTTCGGGCTGCAGTCGGGCCGTCGCGATTTCGAGGCGATCGGCGACGAGGCCTTCATCCCGCCGACCCACGGCCGCGACTTCGGCGTGTTCTGGCTGGGCCAGCGCGATCTGGGCGCTGTCAGGCTGGAACTTGGCGCGCGGCATGACCGCAACCGCATCCAAACCACCTCTCAGCCGCTGCTGCCGGCACGCCAGACCGATCGCGATTTCAGCACCAACCACCTGTCCGGCGCGTTGCGCTGGGATGTCAATCCCGCGCTGCACCTGCGCCTGGGCGTTGACCGCGCGCAGCGTGCACCCGGCGCCGAGGAGTTGTACTCCAACGGCCACCACGTCGCGACCGGCAACATCGAAGTCGGCAACGACCGGCTCGAGGCAGAAACCGCCAACCGCGTAGAGCTGGGCATGGGTTGGAATGCGGGGCGCGTTCGACTTGCAGCGACGGCCTATGCGGTGCGCTACGCCGATTATCTATTTCTGGCGCCGTTGCTGGCGCGCGATGCCGCAGGCGACTGGGTCAATGTGACCGATGGCGGCGTGCCGGTGCATGCCTGGTCGCAGGCCGATGCGCACTTCCACGGCCTTGAGCTGGAAGGGTCGTTCACCGCGTTCGAAAGCGATGCCGGGCATCTGGACGTGCGGCTTTTCGGTGATGCCGTGCGTGGACGCCTGTCGGGCGATGGCATGGCGGCCGCCGAGCTGCGCATCCTGCATGGCGACCATACCCACCTTCGCGTCGGCCAACTTGCGCAGAGCGGAAACCTGCCGCGCATCGCGCCACCGCGCATCGGTGGCGAGCTGCGCTGGGAGGCGCCGGTTTGGCGCGCTTCTCTCGGCGCGATCCGCACCTTCGATCAGGAACGCACCGCGATGGGCGAAACCGCGACACCCGGCTATACCCTGGTCGACGCGCATTTCGCCTGGCATGGCGATACCGCCGCCGGCAACGGCTGGGAGATCTTCGTCGATGGCCACAACCTGCTGGATGAGGAAGCGCGCCCGCACACCTCATTCCTGAAGGACGTGGCACCGCTGGCTGGCCGCGGCTTCGTTGGCGGCGTTCGTTTCATGTTCTGAACCAGCGCGTTCTGAACCAGCGCGCGCGCCCCTCAGGCGCGTGCGCACTTCGCGCACAACCCGTGCACTTCCAGCGTCTGCGCCTGCGGCAGGAAACCGAGTTCGCGTGCACGCGCATCCAGCGCGGCGACCACGCCTTCGTCCTCCAGTTCCACCGCCGAATGACAACGGCTGCAGATCAGGAAAGGTACCGAATGCTGCGCGGCATTCGGATGATGGCAGGCCACGTAGGCGTTGACCGATTCGAGCTTGTGCACAAAGCCGTTGGCCATCAGGAAATCGAGCGCGCGATACACGGTGGGCGGTGCGACCGCACCGGGACCGTCGCTCTCGCGCACCCGCTCAAGCAGGTCGTAAGCCTTGATCGGCTGGCCGGCATCGGCGATCAGCCGCAGCACGTGACCACGGATCGGGGTCAGCCGCAGGCCGCGTTCGCCGCAGGCGCGCTCGACCGCGCGCACGAACGCCGCCGCATCATCGACATGATGCTCCGGGTTGGTGCAGGCATGGGGTGTGTGAGTGGCCATGTATGGATGATGGTGGCGATGTCGCCGCGGCTCAAGCCATCCGCGTTCAGGCGATCTTCGCCAGTGCGGCATCGATCCGCGCCAGCGCCTCCTCGCGACCGGCCAGATACACGGTTTGCGAGATGTCCGGGCTCACTTGCGTGCCGGTGATGGCCACGCGCATCGGTTGCGCGATCTTGCCCATGCCGATGCCCTGCGCTTCGGCGGTGGCCTTCAGGGCTTCGCCGATCGCATCGGGATTCCAGTCGGCCAGTGCGGCCACTCGCTCGCGCGCATCGGCCAGCGGCGCGCGTGCTGCTTCGCCGAGGTGCTTGGCCACGGCCGCATCGTCATACACCGTCAACGGCCCGAACCATACCGCCGACTTCTCCGCCATTTCCTTGAGCGTTTGCACGCGCTCACGCAGCGCGATGACGATGTCGGCAGGCTTGGGGCCGCGCGAAAGATCGTAGCCCGCGTGCCCAAGGTGCCAGACGAGGTGCTCGGCGACCGCTTCGGGATCATCGTTCTTGAGGTATTGCTGATTCAGCCAGCCGAGCTTGGCCGAATCCAGCCGAGAAGCCTTGGCGTTGACGTCGGCCAGGTCGAACAGGCGCGTCATGTCCTCGATCGAGAAGATCTCCTGGTCGCCATGCGACCAGCCCAACCGCACCAGGTAGTTGAGCAGCGCATGCGGCAGGTAGCCGGCATCGCGGTACTGCATGACATCGGCCGCGCCGGTGCGCTTGGACAGCTTGGCGCCCTGCTCGTCCAGGATCATCGGCAGGTGCGCGAAGTGCGGCGGCGCCTTGCCGAGCGCGCTGTACAGGTTGATCTGCCGCGGGGTGTTGTTGACGTGGTCATCGCCGCGCACCACGTGGGTGATGCCCATGTCGATGTCGTCCACCACCACCGCGAAGTTGTACGTCGCGTAGCCATCCGGGCGGAAGATGACCAGGTCATCGAGTTCGTCGTTCTGCCACTCGATGCGGCCTTTCACCAGATCGTCGAATACCACGCCGCCACTGTCCGGATTACGGAAGCGGATGACGCGGTTGGGACCGTCGCGGAAACCGGCATTCTCGTTGCGGTACTTGCCGCGATAGCGTGGCTTGTCGCCGGCAGCCATCGCCGCCTCGCGCATCGCATCGAGTTCTTCGCGCGTTTCGTAGGCGTAGTACGCCTTGCCTTCGGCCACCAGTTGCTCGGCCATCTCGCGATAACGCTCGAGCCGGTGGGTCTGGTATATCGGGCCTTCGTCGTAATCGAGGCCCAGCCAATCCATCGCCTCCAGAATCGCGTCGATGGCCGCTTGCGTGCTGCGCTCGCGGTCGGTGTCCTCGATCCGCAGCACGAACTGCCCGCCGGCGCGACGCGCGGCCAACCAGCAATACAGCGCGGTACGCGCACCGCCGATGTGCAGGTAACCGGTGGGACTGGGGGCGAAGCGTGTGCGGATGCTCATGGCGATGATGCTGCGACGAAAACGCCCATTTTAGGCCAGCCAGCCGGTGCGTCGCCGGCACGCCCTAGAATGTCGCGATGAGCACGCTTTTCATCGCCGACTTGCATCTGGAAGATGCCCGCCCCGGAACCACCGACGCTTTCCTGCGTTTCTTGCGCGATGAAGCTCAAGGCGCGGACAGGCTCTACATCCTCGGCGACCTGTTCGAAGCCTGGGTGGGCGATGACGATCCCGGCGAAAGCGCTAGGCGCGTCGCCGAAGGGCTCGGTGCCTTGGCGGCCGGCGGCATCGAGATTGCCTTCGTTCACGGCAATCGCGATTTCCTGCTTGGGCAGGACTATGCGGATCGCTGCGGGATGCGCTTGCTGCCCGACCCTTCGGTCATCGTGCTCGATGGCGAGCCGGTGCTGATCGGCCATGGCGACCTGTATTGCACCGACGATGCCGGATACCAGCAATTCCGCAGCATGACCCGGGACCCGGCGTGGCGCGCGAACTTCCTGTCGCAACCATTGCCCGCCCGCCTCGCCTTTGCCCAGCAGGCACGCGAGGCGAGCAAGGCGCGCTACGGCGAGCTGCAGCAGGCCGGGACCGCCGAAGCGATCACCGACGTCACCCCGACGACCGTCGATGCCACGTTCGCGCGTTACGGCGTACGCCGCATCATCCATGGGCATACCCATCGCCCGGCCGTGCACGACCATGGCGAGGGCCGCGAGCGCATCGTCGTTGGTGATTGGTATGGCGATGCGCCGATGGTCGCCCGCGCCGACGACGGACAGACCCGGCTGCAGCCCCTGGCCTGAATCTCCGCTGCGGAACGGAAACGGCCCGCGATGAAGCGGGCCGTCACCATGATTAGTATCCCGGCGGGTTACTTCACCGCATCGGCACAACCGCGATAGGTGGTCTTGCCATAGGTGAGCGTGGCGTCGAACTCGCGGTCGGTCTTGCCGTTGGCATCGCCCGCCTTGTCGCAACGGGTACGGCCATCGATGGTCAGAACGAAATCGGTGCCGGCGTCCTTGCCGCTGAATTCCACGCCCTTGGCATAGGCACCACGCTTGGCCGTGACCGTGGTGAAACCGGGATCGACGCGCGCGTGCTCGGGCACGTCCAGCTTGACCGTATCGCCAGCCACTTCGGCACGCCAGGCCGGGGAGAACCCGTTGGCGCTGAACCCGGAGACCGGCCCTTTGTCGGCATCGGCGGCAGCCAGGGCCGCGGCCGTCTCGTTTTCCATCGGCATGACATCGGCAGCGGGTGCGGCGCAGCCGGAATAACTGCGGCCTTCAAGCGTCATCGTGGCGGAATACGGGTGCGTCGCGTCGGACATCCCGTCGCTGCAGCCCTGCTTGACGATATCGAGCTTGACGTCCTTGCCGACGTAATGGATGCCGGCGGCATCGGCACTGCGGGTGGCGTCGAATCGCTTGCCACCGGCCTCAACGGTGTCCGGCGTGGTGAACACCAGGGCGCCCTGGCCCTCATCGATCATTTCCCAGAACGGCTCGTTGCCGAAAGCACGCATCGCGACGGCATCGGTGGTGGGCGCGGCGACAGTGGGTGCGGCCGCCGCGGGCGGAGCGACCGGCGTATCGGCGGGGCCTGCGGCGGGCTTGCAGGCGGCCAGCGCGAGCGTGATGCTGCTGGCCAAGATCAACACGGAAAGACGCATCGGAATTCCAGCTGGTTTTGAGGGGGGTGGGCGCATCAATACGGCCCAAAGGTACGTCGGCGATTGTTAGCGATGCGTCAGCCGATACCGCGTGTGATGTCCACTTCGCACAGGCTGGTCAGTTCGGCTTCATCGAAACCGGCCTCGCGCCTTGCCTCCACGTTGAAAGGACCATGCAGCGCGCCGCCGGCGTACTCATGCAAAAGTTCGCGGAAGCGGCTGTGCGGCTCGACGCCGGCGCGTTCGCAATGCCAGCGGTACCAGCGAGAACCCGCGGCGACATGCGCCACTTCCTCGCGCAGGATGATCTCAAGGATGTCGGCGGTCGCGTCATCGCCCAGCGCACGCAGCTTCACGATCATCCCCGGCGTCACGTCGAGGCCACGCGCCTCCAGCACGCGCGGCACCAGGGCCATTCGCGCCAGGCCGTCGTGCGCGGTCTTGCGCGCCATTTCCCACAATCCGTCATGGGCATCGAAGTCGCCGTAGTCGTGACCGAAATCATGGAGTCGCGCGCGCAGCATCCGGAAATGGCGCGCCTCGTCGGCGCCCACCTGCCCCCAGTCGGCGTAGTAATCACGCGGCAGATCGCGGAAACGCCAGATCGCGTCGCAAGCCAGGTCGATGGCATTGAACTCGATGTGGGCGACGGCGTGGATGAAAGCGGCGCGGCCCTCGTTGCTGCCAAAGCCGCGTCGCGGCAGATCGCGCGGATGCACCAGGCGCGGACGCTCGGGACGCGCGGATTCGCAGTTGCCCGGCACCGGCAACGATGCGCCATCGACGAGGGTCAATCGGCCCGAGCGGAAACCTTCGGCCATCCGCATCGCAAGGTCGGGTTTGCCGTCGACATCGCCACAGTCGAGCACCGCGCGCGCAGCCTCGAACAACGATGCCTGCTGCGCCAGCGGGGCCGACGCAACCCCTGACGTCACCCCGCCGTTCAAGCGCGTCGCTTCTGCTTGGCCTCGTCCGAGCGTTGCGCCTCGAGCGCCTCGAAATAGCCTTCACCCACGCCGGTCACGTATTCGCCGGAGAAGCAGGAGGTGTCGAACTGCATGCCGGCGTTCTTCGGCCCCGCGACCGCCTCCTCGAGATCCTCGAGATCCTGGTAGACCAGCCAGTCGCAGCCGATCAGCGCTTCGATCTCGGCGACATCGCGACCATGCGCGATCAACTCGGTCGGCGTCGGCATGTCGATGCCGTAAATGTTCGGATAGCGCACCGGCGGCGCGGCGGAGGCCAGATAAACCTTCTTGGCGCCGGCATCGCGCGCCATCTGCACGATCTGCTGGCTGGTGGTGCCGCGCACGATCGAGTCATCGACCAGCAGCACCACGCGGTTGCGGAACTCCAGCGGGATCGGGTTCAACTTGCGGCGCACCGATTTCGCGCGCTCGCCCTGCCCCGGCATGATGAAAGTGCGGCCGACGTAACGGTTCTTGATGAAGCCCTCGCGGTACTTCACGCCAAGCACGTTGGCGATCTCCAGCGCAGCGTCGCGGCTGGTGTCGGGGATCGGGATCACCACGTCGATGCCGTGGTCGGGACGCTCGCGCAGGATCTTCTCGCCCAGTACCACGCCCATGCGCATGCGTGCCTTGTGCACCGAGATGGTGTCGATCATCGAGTCGGGACGCGCGAAATACACGTGTTCGAAGATGCACGGCCGCGGCAGCACTTCGGCGGCACAGATGCGCGTGCTCAGGCCGCCGTCCTCGCTGACCACGACGGCCTCGCCGGCGGCCACATCGCGCACCCGCTCGAACCCGAGCAGGTCCAGCGCCACTGATTCGGAGGCCAGCGCGTACTCGTCACCCTGCGGCGTGTTGCGCTTGCCCAGCACCAGCGGGCGGATCGCATTGGGGTCGCGGAACGCCACCAGGCCCAGGCCCATCACCATGCAGATGACCGCATAGCCGCCCTTGGCCCGGCGCATCACGCCCTCGACGGCACTCAACGCGGCCTCCGCATCCAGCCCCGGCTGCTGCGCCAGCTCGTGCGCGAACACGTTGAGCAGCACTTCCGAATCCGATTGCGTGTTGACGCTGCGGCGGTCCTGCTCGAACACCTCGCGGCGCAGGGCCTCGGTATTGATCAGGTTGCCGTTGTGCGCGAGCGCGATGCCGTACGGCGAGTTGACGTAGAACGGTTGCGCCTCGTCGCTGCCCTCGCTGCCGGCGGTCGGGTAACGGCAGTGGCCGATGCCCATGTTGCCCTTGAGCAGCGACATCATCATCGGATCGAAGACGTCACTGACCAGCCCGTTGCCTTTTTCCACGCGCATCTGCCGGCCGTTGCTGGTGGCGATGCCGGCGGCGTCCTGGCCGCGGTGCTGCAGGACGGTCAGTCCGTCATACAGGCGCGCGGCGACTTCGGTGTGGCTGACGATGCCGACGATGCCGCACATGCTGGACTCCGCGTGGTGTGTGTTGTCGTGGTGGAACGATCAGGGATGCGGGCGAACCATGCCGCCGACGCCCAGCCTGGATTGCGCCTGCGCGCGCAGCTTCTCGGCATCGGCACGATCGGCGACCGGGCCCACGCGCACGCGGGTGCGCGGGCCATCGTCGGTATTGACCGTCTCGGTGAAGGCGGACAGGCCGGCGGCACGCGCCTTGTCACGCAATGCCTTGGCGGCATCGGCATCGGCGAACGCACCGAGCTGCACCGCGAAACCGACATTCGATGTCGCCGGCTTGGCTGCGGGTGCAGCGGGTTTGGGCGCAGGCTTGGGCTCGGCAGCGACCGGCTGGGTCGGCTTCGGCGCGACCGCCACCGGCTTGGGCGCAGGTTCGGCGGGCTTGGCTGCTGCGACCGGAGTCGGCTGGGACGGCGCAGGCTGGGTGACGGTCGGCTTGGCTGCCGGAGCCGGCGCGGGCGTGGCCGGCAAGGGCGCGGTGGCGACTGCAGGCGGCAGGGCTGAGGTGGAGGTCGTCGCAACGGTGGCGGGCGCCTGTGCATCAGCATTCAATGCCGCCACGCTGGCATTGACCTTGTCGCTGACGTGCAGTGCGCGCAGGCGTGCCGCCTCGGCCTCCGCACGGCTGGCGAAGGGGCCGATGCGCACGCGCCAGGCATCGCGTCCGTTGAACTTCGCCGCCTCGCTGTAGGCGGTGAGCTGCGACTGGTTGAGCGCGGAGGCCATGCGATCGGCATCGGCGGACGTGCCGTAATGGCCGAAGTTGACCGCGTAATCACCCGCGGCAGTGGCCGGGGTCGAGGGTGCGGGCGAAGGAGTCGCGACGGGCGCCTCGTTCGCCATCCCGGCCACACCGCCGGCCGGCACCTGGCCGGGCACGCCCAGTGGCAGTTCACGCGTCTCGAAACCGCTGTTCGGCTCCGCCGGCACTTCGATCGACACGTCGGCGGCGCCACTGACCGGCGCAGGTCCCTTCACCAGCATGGGCAGGAAGATCACCGCGATCGCGATCAGGACGGCAGCACCGATCAGTCGCTGTTTCAAGGCTCGATCCATCGGGAAGCGTGGCCGGGACGGGGAACGCGATTATAGCGTGTCGGCTAAGGCGGCCCCGCCCGCGGCGAAACGCTTCAGCGCACGTTCGGCCGCGTGGAAGCCGCCGAAAACCAGCACGCGATCACCCGTTCCGGCAGCGGCAAGCGCGCGATCGATCGCGGCATCGACATCGCTTGCGCGATCGGCGACCGGCAAACCCTGCGGCATGCGGCGCGCGAGCGCATCGACATCGATGCCGCGTGCGCCCGCATTCCGGCTGCCGGCGAGGTACCAGCCATCGACGACATCGGCCATGGCCTGCACCACGCCGTTCGCATCCTTGTCGCCCAGCGCCGCATACACGGCCAGCGTGCGGCCTGTTGTCGCGGAAGCGGAGAGTGCATCGGCAAGCGCACGCGCGGCCTGCGGATTGTGACCGACGTCGACGATCACCTCGACGCCATCAACGTCGAATATCTGCATGCGTGCCGCGATGCGGGCTTCGCTGATGCCGCGTGCAAAAACCTCTGCATCGGCTTCGAAACCGATCGCGCGCAGCGCCGCGATCGCGCAGGCGGCGTTGCGCAACTGCACCGGGGCCGCGAGCATCGGCATCGGCAACACCAGCTCGAAGCCGACTTCGCGCCAACGCCAGTGCGTGGCATCGATCGGTTCGGCGAAGAAATCGTTGGCGATGCGCCAGCTCGATGCACCGATCGTGTAGGCATGGCGCAGCACGCTGGCCGGCGGATCGTCATCGCCCAGCACCAATGGCTTCCATGCGCGCGCGATGCCGGCCTTCTCGGAGCCGATCGATTCGATGTCCTCGCCCAGCCACTCCTGATGATCGAGATCGACAGTGGTGATCACCGCGCAATCGGCATCGACGAGGTTGACCGCATCCAATCGCCCGCCCAAACCGACTTCCAGCACCGCGAGATCGGGCGCGGCGCGTTCGAACAGCCACAGCGCGGTGAGTGTTCCTGTTTCGAAATAGGTCAGCGAGATATCGCCGCGCGCGGCCGCGATCGCCTCGAACGCGGCGATCAGGTCCTGGTCACTCGCCTCCACGCCATCGATGCGTATGCGCTCGTTGTAGCGCAGCAGATGCGGCGATGTGTACGCGCCCACTTTCCAGCCGCCCGCACGCGCGATCGATTCGATGAAGGCGACGGTCGAACCCTTGCCATTGGTGCCGCCCACGCTGATGACCTGCGTTGCGGGCTTGCCCAGACCCATCCGCGCGGCGATTTCGCGCACGCGATCGAGGCCGAGGTCGATGGCCTTGGGATGCTGCTGCTCCAGCCGCGCCAACCAGCCAGCCAGCGTGTGCGGAATGGACATGCTCAACGCATCACAGCGCGCGATGCACGGCTTCGCCGAACAACGCCGTGTGGTGGTGACTGTCGTTGAGGCGTACCACATCGAGACGGTCGACATCGGCGCCTTCGAGCAGGTTGAGCGTGGCCGGGGCCTGGCGGAAATGCCAGAAACTCGCCATCGGAATACCCAGCACGCGGCACAGCAAGGCGCGGTTGACCGCATCGTGCGCGACGATCAACACGGTCGCATCATCGCCCAGCCCATCGCAGGCGCGCGCGAACGCCGGCCATGCGCGAGCGGATACCTGTTGCAGCGATTCGCCGCCCGGCATCTGCACGGTCTGCGGCGCATCGCGCCAGGCCTGCATCAGTTCCGAATCACGCGCGTGGATCTCGCTGGCCAGCAGGCCCTCCCACTCACCATGCGCGATCTCGGCAAGACCCTCGTCCAGTTGCAGCATCGATGCACGCGCCTCGCCCAGCGCGAGTTCCGCCGTGCGCCGCGCACGCGACAGCGGCGATGCGATGGCGCGATCGATGCGGACATCGGCAAGCCGCTCGCCCAACGCACGCGCCTGCGCCTCGCCCACCGCAGAGAGCGGGATGTCGACTTGGCCCTGGTAGCGTCCTTCGGCATTCCAGGGGGTTTCGCCGTGACGGGCCAACAGGATGCGCATTCGATCAGGTTCCGATGGTGCGATGGCCGATTATCCCGCAACCACGCCCTGCGCGAGGCAAGCACGCGCCATCCTCGCGTCGCGGGCCTCTGCCGGAACAAAAAAACGCCGGTGCGGGCCAGCGTTTTTCGTCAACGCGATGCCACTCAACGCTTCGCCGGCACGCCCATTTCGTCAAGCAACTGCGGCGCCGGGTAGACCTCCTGCATGATCCAGCGCATGTAGCGTTGGTCGACCGAGATCATCCGGGTCATCTTCGGATCGAACACCCAGTTGGAGCTGACCGACTCCCAGTTGCCGTCGAAGGCCAAGCCAACCAGCTTGCCGTAGCCATCAAGCACCGGCGAGCCGGAGTTGCCGCCGGTGATGTCGAGGTCGGACAGGAAGTTGACCGGCACCGTGCCCAGGCGCTTGTCCTGGTAGCCGGCGTAACGCTTGGCCGCGATCGCATCCAGCAGCACCTTGGGCGCCGCGAACGGTTCCTTGCCGGTGGCTTTCGCGGCGACTTCCTCCAGCCGGGTGAAGGGCTGTTGCTGGCGTCCATCGGTCTTGGTGTAGCCGGTCACGTTGCCGAAGGTGATGCGCAGCGAGGAATTGGCATCCGGATAGACCGCCTCGCCCTTGGACTTGCGGTAGTCCATCACCGCCTGCAGGTAGGCCGGGCGTGCGACGAGGATCTCACCGGCGCGGACCTTGCCCTCCTCCTCCAGCTTCATCAGGGTCGGCATCACCGCGACGGCATACTGGATGGCCGGGTCCTGGCTCGCCTCGAACGCGGCACGGTCGGCGCTGAACCACTTCATCCGTTCATCGGCATTGCGGAGGTTGCTCTGGGCCAAGCGATCAAGCGCGCGATCCACCGCCACGGCGTCATTGCCACCGAGCCACTGGTCGATCGCGGCGACCCGCTGGGCGGCCGGCAGCTTGAGATATTCCAGCAGCCAGTACCGCTGCAACTGGCGGTCCATCTGCGGATCGAAACGGCGCTCCATCTGCTTCAGGCTGCCCTCGATGCCGGGCAGGTCACGTTGCTGGTAACCGGATTCACGCTCGGCGTCGGGCTTCTGCCGCTCGATGGCAAGGCGGTACAGCGATGTCGCGGTATTGCCCAAGGCGCCGCCGGACTGGCGCATCACCAGATCGCGCTCGCGGGTCGCGCGCGCCTGCGCGTTGAGCTTGAGCAGCTGGTCATGGGCCGCCAGCGCCGCAGCGCCCTTGCCGCCCTGCTTGCGCAGCCACGCCAGCACCGCGGCTTCCTCGCGCTGCTTGGTCTGGGCCGCGCCGATCCGCTTGAAGCCTTCCAGCTGGCCATCGTAATTCTTCAGCACGTTTTCCCAGCCGCGCATGGTGCTGGCGTACTTGACCTCGATGTCCGGATTCTTCGCGCCCTCGGCTTCCACCATCGCCACCAGGTTCTTGTAGTGCGCGGCGATGGTGGGATACGCCCAGCTCTGGGTGTTGTCGAACTCGTCGGCCAGCGCGTAGCGACTGGTGCTTCCCGGATAACCCGCCACCATCACGAAATCACCCACGCCCAGCGGCTTGTCGGCGATGCGCAGCCAGTGCTTCGGCTGGTAGGGCACGTTGTCCTTGCTGTAGGCGGCTGGCTTGCCGTCCTTGCCGACATAGGCGCGGTAGAACGAGAAGTCGCCGGTGTGGCGCGGCCACATCCAGTTGTCGATCTCCCCGCCATAGTTGCCGATCGACGACGGCGGCGCATAGGCCAGGCGTACGTCCTTGATCTCGAGGTTCTTGAACAGGCGATAGGTATTGCCGCCGAAGAAACTGTAGAGCCGGCAGCGATAGCCGCCGCCCGCCTCGCAGCTGGAGATCAGCTGCTTCTCCAGGTTGTCGACCGCACGGGTGCGCTCGATCGGCGATGGCGCAGCGGCGATCGCCTGCCTGACCTGCGCGGTGACATCGGTGATTTCGTCCAGCACGTAGACGCGCGCATTGGGCCCGGCCGAGAGTTCGTCACCCGGTGAGGCCGCGTTGAAACCGGTGTCGATGAGGTTGCGTTCCGGCGTCGAATTGAGCTGGATCGCACCGTAGGCGCAGTGATGGTTGGTGACTACCAGGCCCTGCGGCGACACGAAGCTGGCGGTGCAGCCACCGAGCGAGACGACTGCGCCCAGCGGATCGCCGGTGAGGTTGGCCAGCTGCCTGGGGTCTAGCTTGAGCCCGGCCTTCTTCAACGATTTCGAAATCTCCGGCAGCTGCTGCGGGACCCACATGCCTTCGTCGGCGCGGGCCTCGGTCGTTGCTCCGAGTGCGGCGACGGCCAAGGCCGTGGCCAGCGTGGTGTATCGCATCGCGTGTTTCATTCCTTGGGTCCTTGATTGCGGGTTTTCAGTCGCGGGGGAGTTTCATCTCATCCAGCAGCCAGTGCGCCGGATACACCTTGTCCATCAACCAGCGCATGTAGCGCGCATCGACATGAACCGCGCGCTTGTAACGCGGGTCGAACATCCAGCTGGCGCTCACCGATTCCCAGTTGCTGTCGAAATTGATGCCGATCAGCTTGCCGTCGGCATCCATCACCGGCGAGCCGGAGTTGCCGCCGGTGGTGTCCAGGTTGGTGAGGAAATCGACCGTCTGCGTCTTCAGCACCGGATCGGCGGTATTGCCGAAATCGCCTCGCGCGATCGCCTCGCGCAGGGCCTGCGGCGCGTTGAACGGATCGCGACCGGTGTGCTTCTTCATGATGCCATCGACGGTGGTGACCGGCGCATGCTCCACGCCATCGTGCGAACGCAGGCTTTCCAGCCTGCCGTAGCTGACGCGCAGCGTGGAATTGGCATCCGGGTAGACCGCCCGGCCCTGCGAGCGCCGGTATTCGATCAGGGCCTGCATGTAGGACGGGCGCAGGCGCAGCAATTCGCCATCACGGGCCTTGGTCTCGCCCTCGGCGCGCAGGATCGCCGGCATCAGCGTGGCGGCGGCCTTCACCAGCGGATCGTCGCTGGCGTGGATCGCGGAGGGCGTGGCACTGAGCCAGCGCAGGCGCTCGGCCTCCTCGCCCAACCGCGTGCCGGCATACAAGGCATCGAGTGCCTGGGCGGCGCTCGCCGCGTTCGCACCGAACACCGCGTCGATCTCGGCGATGCGCTGGGTCTTCGGCAAGGCGTAATAGCGGGTGAGCAGGTCGCCGAGGATCGCCTTCTCCACTTCCGGCGCATAGCGACGCTGCACCTGCTTGAGCGTGCCTTCGATGATCGCCTCGTCGCGCTGCTGGTAGCCGGATTCGCGCTGGTCATCCGCCTTGCCGCGTTCGATCGCCAGGCGCTGCAGGCTGATCGCCGAACGCAGCAACTGTGTTTGGGTGCGCATCAGGGTGAACAACTGGTCGCGCTCGCGGGTCGCGCCCGATTTGGCCAGCCATTGCTGCAGCAGCTGGATGTCGGCATTGGCCGGCTTCACGTCGGGCTGCTTGCGGAACCACGCCAGCATCGCGGCCTCGTCGCGCTCGCGCACGCGGATCGCGTCGCTGCGCTTCAGGCCTTCCAGCTCGCCCTGCGCGCGCTTGAGCGTGTTCTTGAAGGACTGCACCTGCGAGGCGTATTTGACCGCCGCATCGGAACCCTCGGGCGCGGCGGCGGCGACATCCTTCAGGAAACCCTCGTACAAGGCAATGCGCGAAGGCAGCTGCCATTCGATCTGGTCCTTGAATTCGCGCGCGGTGCGATGGCGATAGGTGATGCCGGGGTAACCCGCCAGCATCGCGTAGTCGCCGTCCTTCACCGCAGCGGTGCTGACCTCGAGGTGCGCAGGCGGCGCATACGGCACGTTGTCGGGACTGTAGGCGGCGGGCTTGCCGTCCTTGCCGACGTAGGCGCGCAGGAAGGTGAAATCGCCGGTGTGGCGCGGCCACATGAAGTTGTCGATCTCGTCGCCGTAGTTGCCGATGTCGCGCGGCGGCGCGTACACCAGCCGTATGTCCTTCAATTCCAGCTGCTTGACCAGGTAGAAATCGGTGCCGTAGTACATGTTGACCACGCTGCAGCGATAGCCGGGATCGGCCTCGCAGGCCTTCACCTCGCGCTTGCTGGCCGCCTCGACCGCGTCGTAGTAGGCGCGACCGGTGAGGTTGCGCGAATCCTTGAGGATGCGATCGGTGATCCTGTCGAAGCCGGTGGTGACCAGCACGCGGAAATCCGGGTTGGCCGGCAACTCGCCCGCGCGGTCAGCCGCGACGAAGCCCTGCCCGATCAGGTCGCGCTCCTTCGAGCTGTTGTACTGGATGACACCGAAGGCGACATGGTGGTTGGTCAGGATCAGGCCGTCGCCGGACACGAAAGAGCCGGTGGCGCCACCCACCTTCACCACCGCGGCCAGCGGCGGACGGGTGACATTGGCCAACCGCGCCGGATCCCCGCGGAAGCCTGCGGCCTTCATCTGCGCGGAAATCTCCGGCAGCTGCATCGGCAGCCACATGCCTTCGTCCGCACGCGCCTCGCCGCCGGCGGCCATGCCTCCGGCGATGGCCACGCCCACCACCGCCCCGATTGCCTTGCGCATCCTCGTCTCCATCGGCCCAATCGCCCGATTATCCGGATGCCGGCGCCTGCGGCATGTGCAGACGGTCATGGTCGGCGCGCTAAAATGCCCTATTGCATCGCACAACGGGACGGGCATGACGCAACGGATGATGAAGGCGCTGGTGAAGCGCGAGGCCGGCAAGGGCATCTGGATGGACGAGGTGCCGGTACCTGAGGCCGGGCCGAACGAAGTGCTGATCAAGCTGGAGAAGACCGCGATCTGCGGCACCGACCTGCACATCTATCTGTGGGACGAGTGGAGCCAGCGCACGGTCAAGCCGGGCCTGGTAATCGGCCATGAGTTCGTCGGCCGGATCGAGGCGCTTGGACCCGGGGTCACCGGCTACCGGGTCGGCCAGCGCGTTTCCGCCGAAGGGCACATCGTCTGCGGGCATTGCCGCAACTGCCGCGCTGGCAAGCAGCACCTGTGCCCGAACACGGTCGGCATCGGTGTCAACCGCGATGGCGCGTTCGCCGAATACATCGTGATGCCGGCGTCCAACCTGTGGCCGATCCCCGACCAGATCCCGAGCGAGCTGGCCGCCTTCTTCGATCCCTACGGCAACGCCGCGCACTGCGCGCTGGAGTTCGATGTGGTGGGCGAGGATGTGCTGATCACCGGCGCGGGCCCGATCGGGATCATCGCTGCCGGCATCTGCAAGCACATCGGCGCGCGCAATGTCGTCGTCACCGATGTCAACGACTACCGGCTGAAGCTGGCTGCCGACATGGGCGCCACGCGCGTGGTCAACGTGGCCAATACCAAGCTCAAGGACGTGATGGCCGACCTGCACATGGAAGGGTTCGATGTCGGACTGGAGATGAGCGGCAACCCGCGCGCATTCGGCGACATGCTCGATTGCATGTACAACGGCGGCAAGATCGCGATGCTGGGCATCATGCCGAACGGCGCCGGAATCGACTGGGACAAGGTGATCTTCAAGGGGCTCACCCTCCAGGGCATCTACGGCCGGAAGATGTACGAGACCTGGTACAAGATGACCCAGCTCGTGCTGTCAGGCTTCCCGCTCGGCAAGGTGCTCACCCACCAATTGCCGGTGGACGAATTCCAGAAGGGCTTCGACCTGATGGAAGGCGGCAAGTCGGGCAAGGTCGTGTTGAGCTGGAATTGAGGACTGGATGATGTCGCTGACGCAACGCTACGCCGAAACCCTCGACGAAATCCGCGATGCCGGGCTGTTCAAGTCCGAGCGGATCATCACCAGCCCGCAATCGGCCGAGATCGAACTGGAAGACGGCCGTGAGGTGCTGAATTTCTGCGCCAACAATTACCTTGGCCTGGCCGACCATCCCGACATCATCGCCGCCGCCAAGGATGCGCTGGACAGCCACGGCTTCGGCATGGCCTCGGTGCGCTTCATCTGCGGCACCCAGGACCTGCACAAGCAACTGGAGCGGACCATCGCCGATCTCTTCGGTACCGAGGACACCATCCTCTACGCTGCCTGCTTCGATGCCAATGGCGGCCTGTTCGAGCCACTGCTGGACGAGAACGACGCGATCATCTCCGATGCACTGAACCACGCCTCGATCATCGATGGCGTGCGCCTGTGCAAAGCCAAGCGCTATCGCTACGCCAACTGCGACATGGCCGATCTGGAAACGCAGCTCAAGCAGGCCAGGGCCGATGGCGCGCGCACGATCATGATCACCACCGACGGCGTGTTCTCGATGGACGGCTTCATCGCGCCGCTCGATGAAATCACCGCGCTGGCCAAGAAGTACGACGCCCTGGTGCACATCGACGAATGCCACGCCACCGGCTTCCTCGGTGCGAGCGGTCGCGGCTCGGCCGAGGTGAAAGGCGTGATGGACAAGATCGACATCTTCACCGGTACGCTCGGCAAGGCGATGGGCGGTGCGCTCGGCGGATTCACCACGGCGAAGAAGGAAGTGATCGAGTTGCTGCGCCAGCGCTCGCGACCTTATCTCTTCTCCAATTCGCTGCCGCCGCACGTGGTTGCCGCGGGCATCAAGGCCTTCGAGATGCTCTCCAGTGCCGACGAATTGCGCGGGCAGCTGGCGAAGAACACGGCCTATTTCCGCGAGGAAATGACAGGCCGCGGCTTCGACATCAAGCCCGGCGTGCACCCGATCGCCCCGGTGATGCTGTACGACGCGCCGCTTGCGCAGAAGTTCGCGGCTCGCCTGCTTGAGGAAGGCATCTACGCGATCGGCTTCTTCTTCCCGGTGGTGCCGAAGGGCCAAGCGCGCATCCGCACGCAAATCAGTGCCGCGCATACCCGCGAGCATCTTGACCGGGCGATCGATGCGTTCACCCGCATCGGCAAGGAATTGGGCGTGATCAAGGGCTGAGTCGGAATCAATCGCCGACAAGAGCGGCGACTTCGTCCGCACTGAGCTCGCGCCACGCGCCCTTCGCCAGTTCGCCGAGCGCCACGCGCCCGATCGACACCCGCACCAGCCGCAAGACCTCGAAGTCGAGCGCCTGCAGGATGCGTCGGATCTGCCGGTTACGGCCCTCGCCCAGCACGATCTCCAGCCACGCGTTGCGTTCGCCGACGCGGAGCATCCGGGCGGAGGCCGCAGTCAATCGCTCACCACGGTCTTGCACGCCCTGCCGCATCCGGTGCAGCGCCACGTCATCCGGAATGCCGCAGACCTGCACGTGATAGGTCTTCGACGGTCCGGTCGCCGGATCGGTGACGCGCGCGGCCCACTGCGGATCATTGCTGAACAGCAACAGGCCTTCGCTGGCCTTGTCGAGGCGCCCGACCGGCGCGATCCAGCCCATGTCGCTGTCATCGAAACATCGATACACGGTGTCGCGCGATCGTTCGTCGTGGGTCGTCGTGACCAGACCGCGCGGCTTGTTGAGCATCAAGTAGCGGGAGACCGGCTTGGCGAAGTGCTGGCCATCCACGCGGATGTCGGCCTCGGTCTCAAGCGTCGGATGCTCGGGTTCGCGGACGATGCGCGATGCGATCGACACCCGCCCCTCACGGATCATCCGCTCGGCAGCCGACCGTGAACACAGCCCGCGTTTGGACAAGACGCGCGCCAGACCGATCCGACGCGGATTCACGCCGATGACGACGCGGCAGCAATCAGGGCTGGGGCTGCGGAACCGCCGGTGCCGCCTGTTGCGGCGACGGCTCGGTCGGCGTTTCGGTCGGGGTTGCAGGCGCTGTCGCGACCGGGGTGTCCTTGCGACCCACCACGCGAACGCCACGCGCCTTCATCCAGGCATCGAACTCGTCTGCCGTCATGCGCTTGCCGTTCTGGGTCATGTCGAACCGCCACGGGCCATTGTCCCATTGCGTGCGCGGTTGGTAGGCCGCCGGGTCGTTGGGATTGACCGGGCTCGGCGCCGGAATCACGCCGGCAAAGCTGCGGCAGCTCTCTATCTTCATCCGCAGCAACACCAGGTCTGCGGAAACGACCTGGTCATAGGCACGCGAAAGTACGCCGCTGGGCGCACCCAGATCGGATCGCGGCGACATCAATTCCTGCGCGACCGGCAACGCCACGTCGTGGCTTGACGGAAGAACGTGCGGCACGCCGGCACAGTTGGGGGCTTGGGCATGTGCCCAGCCGGCGAACAGCAAGGACACGAGCGGCAACAAGCGTCGGGACATCGATGGCTCCGTGGTGCGTTGATTGGCGCCACAAGGACGGCGCGACTCCGGCAATGTAGGCGAAATCGGCCACGCTTTAAACCCTGCGCTGCGCATGCGGGTGGCTCAGGCTTGATCAAGGCGCAAAAAAGAACCCGGCCGAAGCCGGGTTCCTTGTCTTGCAACTGGCGCCAGATCAGTTCTGGACGTTCAGCTCGGTGCGGCGGTTGGTCTCGTTGCGGCATTCCGGCGAGGTCTGCGGCGTGTTGACCAGCGGACGGCTCTCGCCGTAGCCAACCGGGCCTGCCAGGCGACCGGCATCGATGCCGTTCGAGGTCAGGTAGTTGTACACGGCGCGCGCGCGGCGCTCCGACAGAGCCTGGTTGTAGGCGTCCGAACCGCAGAGGTCGGTGTGGCCCGCCACTTCGGCGCGGATGTCGGGGTAACGCTTCAGGATCTCGATGCCCTCGTTGAGGATGGCGATCGCGTCCGGACGCAGGTTCGACTTGTCGAAGTCGAAGTTCACGCCCTTCAGGTCGAAGGTCACCGGAACCGGGCAGCCGTCCGGACCGATGGTCTGGCCAGCCTGCGAACCCGGGCACTTGTCGATGCAGTCGTTGACGCCGTCACCGTCGCTGTCCATGTCGGCGCAGTTCGGGGTGACCGGAGCCGGGGCGACCGGGGCCATCGGCTCCGGGCCGAGGGCGATGGTCAGGCCGACCGAAGCCAGGTAATCGATGAAGTTGTCTTCCTGCATGTTGGCAGGACGGGCCTGGATGTCGTCGAAGTCGGCGCGGGCAGCCAGTTCGGTGCGCAGGTCAACGCGGCCGAAGTCAGCCTGCAGACCGACGCCGACCTTGGCAGCGACGTTGTTGTCTTCGTGCTGGGCGGGGCAGGAGGTCTGGTACGGCTGGCCGGAATTCGGGCCGCAGATCGCCGCGAACTCTTCCTCATGACGCTGCATGCCGACGCCGAACAGCAGGTACGGCCACCACTTGCGGTCCGCATTGCGGAAGTGGTAACGGGCGTCCACGGAGGCGCCGTACTGGCTCCACCACAGATTCGGGTTGGACGAACGTTCCGGGTTCTGGTAGTTCAGCTCCAGATCCACCGACCAGTTCGGGGTCCAGAACTTGCCGAAGCCGAGGGTACCGAAGATCGCGTCTTCAGTGCCACGGTCGCTGTCCTGGAAGTTCACGCCGGTCGAGGCCGAAACGTACCAGCGGTCGTCGAACTCCTGGGCGACGGCGGTGTGCGCCACGCCCATGCCGCACAACAGCGCAGCGCAGAGGAGTTTCTTGTTCATGTCGAGCTCCTTGATCAAAGGTCAAACAGGGATGGGTCTAACACAGGCAAACGGTGCAACGAAATTCTTGTTCATGACGGCCTGACGCTCGCCACCGGAGGGAAGGCTACGGTCAGACGCGTGAAAGCCGCGTTAACAATAGCATAACAGTTCCCCTGCCATGGCCCGCGTTCAGCTGCGAGTCGAGAAGAAAGCTATCAGGGTCGATGATCCGCAAAAATCATACACGCATTTGAGGTTTCTTCACATCACGCCTCCGGACGTTGAGCCAAGCACAAATTTCCGAGCCGTGTGTAAATGTGTATTCAGCTGTGGTTGGGAATCCGGGTCTTACCTTGCGCCCACTTTCACCGGCCGCCCATTCAGATAGGTCGGCTGTAGGGCGGGATAGTCCCCGCCTTGGGCATGAAGGTGCGCCATAGAGCCGCCGCCCTCCCCGGACGCCATGTCGCAGCATCCACGCAACCCGGTATCGGGTGCGTGCGCGACGCAACGAGCAAGGAGTACGACGATGAAACTGGCCTGGATCCTCTGGTTGGCCTCCATTCTTCCGCCGCAGGCAGCCGATTCGCTGTGCCTGTCCGCCACGCTGTATCTGGAGGCGCGGAACCAGTCCGTGCGCGGGCAGCAGGCCGTGGCCGAAGTCGCCCTGCGCCGCGAGGACAGCGGCCTGTGGGGCGATTCGCTGTGTCAGGTGGTGACCGCGCGCAAGCAGTTCGCACCGACCTTGGTCTCTCCGCAGACCCGCCTCAACAACACCGAAGCCTGGGCGCAGGCGGTGACCATCGCCATCGAGGCCGAGCGCAACTGGGCCCTGCCGCAGGGAGAGCGCAAGGAAATCGTGCCGGGCGCCAGTCATTTCATGGCCCATGACATCGCCAGCCCGAGCTGGCGCAATGCCTATCAGGTGGCTGCAATCGGCGACCACACCTTCCTCAAGGTCCAATCGCTGAAGCCGCGCGCCCCTTGATCTGGGCGCCCGTGCCAACCGGGAACCCTGA
>JAEWNY010000023.1 GCA_023461075.1 Pseudomonadota bacterium
CCGGAATGGACGCCGGAGCAGACCGTGTGGCTGCGCGAGTATTTCCGCCGCGAGATCATGCCGGTGCTCTCGCCGCTCGGCCTCGACCCCTCGCATCCCTTCCCCAAGATCCTCAACAAGTCGCTCAACCTGGTGGTGCGGCTCAACGGCCGCGATGCGTTCGGTCGCGACGCCCACCTGGCGATCGTGCGCGCGCCGCGCTCGTTGCCGCGGATCATCCGCATGCCCGATGCGGATGGCGACGGCGAGGCGTTCCACGACTTCGTGTTCCTGTCCTCGCTGCTCTCGGCCTTCATGGACGAGTTGTTCCCCGGCATGGACGTGCAGGGTGCCTACCAGTTCCGCGTGACCCGCAACTCAGAACTGATCGTCGACGAGGAGGATGTCGACAACCTCGCGCTGGCGCTGCGCGACGAACTGGTCGGACGCGGTTACCTGCGCGCGATGCGGCTGGAGATCTCCGCGCAATGCCCGCCGGACATCGTGCGGATGCTCCTGGACAACTTCGAACTCACCGAGAACGCGGTCTATCGCATCGATGGCCCGGTCAATTTGAATCGCGTGATCCAGGTCTACGACGCGGTGCGCCGGCCCGAACTGAAGTTCCCGCCGATGCATCCGCGCCAACTGGAGGATGTCGAGTCGATGTTCGCCCGGGTCGCACGCGGCGACGTGCTGCTGCATCACCCCTTCGATGCGTTCACCCCGGTGCTGGAATTGATCCGGCAGGCGGCCGAGGACCCGAGCGTGCTGGCGATCAAGCAGACGCTCTACCGTACCGGCAAGGACTCGCCGATCGTCGATCACCTGGTCCAGGCCGCGCGCAACGGCAAGGACGTGACCGTGGTGGTCGAGCTGCGCGCGCGCTTCGACGAGGAAGCCAACCTGGGACTCGCCGACCGTCTGCAGGAGGCCGGCGTGCAGGTAGTGTATGGCGTGGTCGGCTTCAAGACCCACGCCAAGATGCTGCTGATCGTGCGTCGTGAAGGCGATGCGCTGCGCCGCTACGTGCACCTGGGCACCGGCAATTACCACAGCGGCACCGCCCGCGCCTATACCGACATCGGCCTGATCACCGCCGATGCCGACATCGGCGAGGACGTGCACCAGATCTTCCAGCAGCTGTCCGGTCACACGCCGCAGATCGGCCTGAAGCGCCTGCTGCAATCACCGTTCTCGCTGCACCAGGGCTTGCTGGAACGCATCGAACGCGAGGCCGCGCACGCGCGTGCCGGCAAGCCGGCGCGGATGATCGCCAAGATGAACGCCTTGAACGAACCGGCCGTGGTGCGCGCGCTTTACGCGGCATCGCAGGCCGGCGTGGAGATCGACCTGATCGTGCGCGGCGCCTGTACTTTGCGACCGGGACTGCGCGGGGTTTCCGAGACCATCCGCGTGCGTTCGATCATCGGCCGCTTCCTCGAGCACCATCGCGTCTACTGGTTCGCCAACGATGGCGAGCCCGACCTGTTCTGCTCCAGCGCCGACTGGCTGGAGCGCAACCTGTTGCGGCGGGTCGAGACCTGCTTTCCGATCCTCAACCCGCGGCTCGCCGAACGGGTCAAGTCGGAAACGCTCGACAACTACCTGGCCGACAACCAGGGCGCCTGGGCCCTGCAGTCCGACGGCAGCTACGCGAAGGTCGAACCGGGCAAGGATGAGCCGCCCCATTCCGCACAGGCCGCCTTGCTTGAGAAGATATGCGGATGAATGCCCTCCGCCGCCCCACCCTCAGTGCCCCGCTCCCGCTAGCCGAAGGCGACCTGATGGCCGCCATCGACATGGGTTCCAACAGCTATCACATGATGGTGGCGCGCTATTCGCAAGGTCAGATTCGCGTGGTCGACCGCATCCGCGAGATGGTGCGGATGGCCGAGGGCCTGGATGGCAAGGGCGGCCTCGCGCCGTCCGCGCGCGAACGCGCGCTCGATTGCCTGTCGCGCTTCGGTGAGCGCATCGCCGACATCCCGCCGCAGCGGGTACGCGCGATCGCCACCAACACCGTACGTTCGCTGCGCGACCCGCAGGCTTTCCTGGTGTTGGCCGAAAGCGCGCTCGGCCATGCCATCGAGATCGTCTCCGGCCGCGAGGAAGCGCGACTGGTCTACCTCGGCGTTTCGCATGCGCAACCTTCCGAGCCCGGTGAACTGCGACTGGTGATGGATGTCGGCGGCGGCTCCACCGAATGCATCATCGGCAGCGGCTTCGAGGCGATCGAGCGCGAAAGCCTGCAGATGGGCTGCGTGGCGACCACCCGGCGCTTCTTCGGCAACGGCAAGCTTTCGCGCAAGAAGTGGAAGCAGGCGCGCGACGAGCTGGGCGCGGAGTTCCAGCAGTTCGCCCAGCGTTATCGCGAGCTGGGCTGGAACGACGTGCTCGGTTCTTCCGGCACGATCAAGGCGATCGGCAAGATCTGCAGCGAGATGAAGCTGACCAAGGGCGCGATCACCGCGCCGGTGCTGCCGCAGGTGCGCGATGCGCTACTGGCCGCCGAGACCATCGATGCCATCGACCTGCCCGGCCTGTCCAGCGACCGCAAGCCGGTGATCGCCGGCGGCCTGCTGATCGTGGAAAGCGCATTCGACGCCCTCGGCATCGAGCGGATGGCGGTCAGCCGCGCGGCGATGCGCGAAGGCATCCTGTACGACATGATCGGGCGCGGTGGCGAGGCCGACCCACGCGACGAGGCCATCGACCTGTTGATGTCGCGCTACGACGTGGACGAGGAACAGGCCGCGCGCGTCGAGGCGACCGCGATGCACCTGTTCGACCAGGTCGCCGATGCCTGGCGACTCGGCGCCGAGGACCGCGCGAAATTGGGCTGGGCCGCGTGGCTGCACGAGATCGGCCTGGCGATCGCGCACAGCCAGTACCACCTGCATGGCGCCTACCTGATCGATCACTCGGACATCTCCGGCTTCACCCGCCAGCAGCAGCAGGTGCTGGCCGCGCTGGTGCGCACGCACCGCCGCAGCATCCCCAAGAACGCGTTCGAAGACATCCCGGACCGCTTGCTGGAGCAGACCCGGCAGATCGCGGCGTTGTTGAGGCTTGCCGTCCTGCTGAATCGTTCGCATGGCGCGGTCGACCTGCCGACGTTGAAACTGCGTGCGGAAGGCCCGCAACTCACCCTGACCCTGCCCAAGCGCTGGCTGGACGCACGGCCGCTGATGCGCACCGACCTGTCCGGCGAGCAGGACGACCTGCCCGCGCTCGGTTTCTCGCTGCGCATCACCGACTGAGCCGTCACCGTTCGGTCATCGCGGTGCAACCTGCTTGCAACCGCGGCTTCGCATCCTGAGCCTGCCGAATAGCAGCAGGAGCCCGCGATGCGCTACTGCATCGTCACCGAAACCTACCCGCCCGAGGTCAATGGCGTCGCGCTGACCGTGCAGAACCTCGAGCGCGGCCTGCGCGCGCGTGGGCACGAGGTCGACGTGGTGCGTCCGCGCCAGGCCGGCGATGCCACGCCGCTGGCGCACGAGACACTGGTTTCGGGCGCGCAGATCCCGCGCTATCCTGGCATGCGCTTCGGTTTCCCGGCGCGGCGCATGTTGCGCGACCTCTGGACGCGCCAGCGCCCGGATGCGATCTACGTGGCCACCGAGGGTCCGCTGGGGTGGTCGGCGATGCGCACCGCCGCCGATTTGGGTATCCCCAGCTCGTCCGGCTTCCATACCCGCTTCGACGAATACATGCGCGAATACGGCGTCGGTTTCCTGCAGCCGCTGGCGGTGCGCTGGATGCGGCGCTTCCACAACACCTCGGCGGCGACCATCGTGCCGACCTGCGAATTGATGGAATTCCTGCAGGGGATCGGCTTCGACCAGGTCACCCACATGCCACGTGCGGTCGATGTCGACCTGTTCCACCCGCAGCGTCGGGATGACGCGCTGCGCGCCGAATGGGGCGTCGGCCCGGGCGATCTGGCGGTGATCTATGTCGGCCGCATCGCCGCCGAGAAGAATCTGCAACTGGGCATCCGCGCCTTCCGCGAACTGCAGAAGACCCGCCCGGATGCGAAGTACATCTGGGTCGGCGATGGCCCGGAACGCGCAGCGATCGCCCGCGAGAACCCGGATTTCATCTTCCGCGGCATCCAGCGCGGCGAGGACTGCGCCAGGCACTTCGCCAGCGCCGACCTGTTTCCGTTCGCCAGCCATTCGGAGACCTTCGGCAACGTCACCATCGAAGCGATGGCCAGCGGGATAGCCACGGTCGCCTTCCGCTACGGCGCGGCCAGGGAGCATCTCAAGGACGGCATGCACGGCGCCTCCATCACCGATCGCGATGACGAGGCCTTCGTGCGCGCGGTCTGCCGGATCGGTGGCGATGACGCCGTCCGCATCGAAATGGGCTGCAACGCGCGCGAGGCGATCTCGCGATTGCGCCCGGAACAGGTTGCCGCCGACTTCGACGAGATCCTGCAACGGATCGCCGGAAGGGAGTTGAACCAGCATGCAGTCGCTGCCTGATACCGCCGTCGCCTACACCCGCCCGCGCGCAGGTGCGGTTCCTCGCGGTCGCCGGCGTCGCCTGACCCGCCACGAAGGCCGCTGGTGCCGTCGCGCCAATGGCCTCGGCAACGCGCACGGTTGGCGTGCGTACTTCGCCTTCGTCAGCCGGCTCGGCGACGGGCTGTTCTGGTACCTGTTGATGGGCGCGATGGTGCTGTTCGATGGTTGGGAAGGCCTGCGCGCCTCCGCCCACCTCGCGGCGGTCGGCGTGGTTTCGCTGCTGCTCTACAAGGGCCTGAAGCGTTGGACGCGGCGCCCGCGTCCGTATGCCGCCGACCGCCACATCCGCGCCTGGGTGGCACCACTGGACGAGTTCAGTTTCCCCTCCGGCCACACCCTGCACGCGGTCGCCTTCACCTTGGTCGCGCTGGCCTATTACTCGGCGCTGGCACCGCTGCTGATTCCGTTCAGCGCCAGCGTCGCGCTCTCGCGCGTGGTGCTGGGCCTGCATTACCCCAGCGACGTACTGGCCGCGACCGCGATCGGTACCGCGCTGGCATCGATCTCCCTGTGGACCGTGCCGGGCGCCAGCCTGTTCGGCTGAGCGGCACGGCCAACCACGCGCTGTCGCTCAATCCTCGACGAGCTGCTTGCGCGGGAAACGCTCCTTCATCATCGCCGCGTTGTAGGCGAACGAGGCGACGACGGCCGAAGCCTGCTTCAGGTCATCGGCGGACGCATGGTCCTGCACGTCCAGATGGGTGTGGTGGACATTGCTGAAGTAATCGAGCCGGTCCTGCACGAACTGGAATCCAGGCAGGCCCACCGCGTCGAAAGCGATGTGGTCGGTGCTGCCGGTGTTGCGCTGGGTAACGAGGTTGGCGCCCAGGTCCTTGAACGGCTCAAGCCAGGCCGCGAAGATCGGCGCCGCGGCCAGGTTCTCCTGCCCATACACGCCGCGGATCTTGCCGCTGCCGTTGTCCAGGTTGAAGTAGACCGAAAAGCGCTCGTAGCCCGGCAAGCGCTGCAGCTTGCCCTTGTTGCTGCGCATCGACACCGGCAAGGCTTTCTCCGCCGGATCGGCAGGTTCCGGATAGCGGGCGTAGAGCTTTTCCACGTGCGAACGCGAGCCGAGCAGGCCCTGTTCCTCGCCGGTCCAAAGACCAATCCGGATGGTGCGGTCCGGACGCGCGCCGACGGCTTTCAGGATGCGCATCGCCTCCATCATCACCGCCACGCCCGCGCCGTTGTCGTTGGCGCCTGAACCGGCGTGCCAGCTGTCCAAATGCGCACCGATCATCACGATCTCGTTGCGCCGCGGCCCGCTGCCGGGGATCTCGGCGATCACGTTGTAGCCCGGACCGCTCTGCGCCGTGGTGAAGCGCGCATCGCTGTTCATCCGCAAGCGCACCGGCGCCTTGCGATCGAGCGCGCGCAGCACCGTGTTGTAGTGCTCGGCGATCATGATGAAGGACGGCACGCCATCGGCCTCGCTGCCCTTGCGCGACCCGCCGCCCATCACCCGGACGATGCCGTTGTCCCAGCTGGAGATGCCGACGGTGGCGACCGCACCCTCGTCGATCAGGAACTGGTTGAGCAGCGGCGCGAACTCCATCCGCGTCTTGAACTCTTGCGCATCCTTGGCGCGATCGGCGGCGCTGCGCTGTTGCGGCACCGGGAAGGCGATCAGGTCTTCCAGGCTCTTCTGGTCATGGCGATGGAAATCCGCCTGCTCGCCGGGCTTGTACGGACGCAACTCATCGGTGAACACCACCTTGCCGCGCAGCTTGCCCTTCCATTTTTCGAAATCGGCCTTGGTCGTGAGCTTGGCGAAGATCGCCTCGCCTTCCACCGGCCCGTTGGTGCCCGGCGTCCACGCCTTCGGCAGCGCATGCAGCGGCATCGGGCGCGGGCCCAGCATCAGCACCGAGGCGTTCTGGAATTCCCAACCGCGGCCCAGGTCATCGACCTGTTCCTCGTGGACGTTGGCCAGGCCCCATTCCGACAACTTGCCGCGCGTCCATTCGCTGGCCTGCGCATAGGCCGGAGAATTGGTCAGCCGCGGGCCGATCCGATCCGTGAGGTGGTCAAGCGTGGCCATCACCTGCGAGCGCTGCAGCGCCTCGCTACGGATGCGCCCGGTCATGTCCAGATCGACCTGCTGTGCCTGCAAGGTGCCGCACATCGCGATGCCGGCGGCCAGCGCCAGTGTCCACTTCATCTGCTTCATCAATTTGCCCCGGAAAGACCCATCCATCCGAGTCTAGCCAGCCGGCGCGTCGCTGCCGTAGGCCATCAGTCATGGTCGATGTGATCGCCCGCCCAACGGCGGGGCGACGCATCGCCCATCGACGATGCGCGGCCCACCACCTCATTCCGCCGGTTTCGGCGCCAGCGGCGCGCGGCTGGCCAAGGCATACCAGTCCACCTTGCGCGTCGCCACCATGATCGCAGCCAGGATCGCGAACAGCAGGCCGGAACCGACGGCCAGTGCGTTGTCCTCCATCAACAGCAATCCGTAGAGTGCTGCATAGAGCGCGGCCAACATGCCGGCGAACCCGAGGCCACGCATCAAACCACCCAGCACCGCGCTGAGGTAGAAGCCGATCAGCCCGATGCAGGCGATGGCGGCGGCGAGATAAGCCCAACCGAAGGGAATGTGTTCGGCCAGGCTCAGCAGGAGCAGGAAGAAGATGGCGATGGCAAGCCCCACCAGACCGTACTGGATCGGATGCACGCGCACCTGCCTGAGCAGCTCGAACATGAAGAACCCGGCGAAAGTCAGCGCCACGAACAGCACGCCGTACTTGGTCGCGCGTTCGGCCATCAGGTAGGGATTGACCGGATCGACCAGGGCGACCTGGGTGGTGTCGCGCGCGTCGTTGTTCCAGTTGCCCTCGCTCCAGCGCTGCTGAGCGTCGGTGGCCAGCGCCGCGATCTGCCAACGGGCCTTGAAGCCGCCGGCATCGATGTCGTGGCTGGGCAGGATGCCGCTGAAGCTCGGATGCGGCCAGCTGGAGCGCAGGCTGATGTCATTGGCATCGCCGACCGGCAACACGGCGAAACGCTCGGTGCCGGCCAGGACCAGGGCCATGCGCGTGGAGAGCTTGATCTGCTGGCCCGGTTGCACGCCGGCCAGCTTGACGTGCACGCCACTACCCGCGCGCTCGCCATCGACGCTGGCATTCGGGGCGGCCGACGCCGCGGCGCGCGTCGCTTCCGCGGCATCCACCGGCAGCGCCGTCTGCAACGCGAGCTGGCTTACCCCGCTGCCCTGCCCGGCCTGCACGCGCCGGCCATCGACTTCAATCATCGGCGTACCGCGCAGGCCGCGCACGTCGGTGATCGACCAGGAGACGAAGGGCTGGCCTATCACCCGCGTACTGCCGGCGCCATCGGCCGGGAGGCGTGCATCGAAAGCCGCGGCGACATCGCCCTTCCACTCGTACACCCGCACCTTGTGCAGGCCGCGCTTGCGCACCGAGGGCGAGAGCACGCCGTCCACGCCCAGCGTCTTCGGGAAGAAGCGCCAGCGACCCTGGCGGGTTTCGGTCATTTCGCGCAGGCTGCCGTTGGCATCGCGCACCTGTCGCAGCATCGTCTCGGTATACGGCACCACCAGCACGGGGCCGGCCAGCGTCTGTGCCTGCCCGATATTCGCGGCGATGTCGGCCACCGCCTCGTCGCGATAGCGCTGGCGCTCCTGGATCACGCCGAAAATCATCATCAACGGGACCAAGATGGCCAGCGTCATCGCCGCCACCATCGCGATCTTGAGCCACAGTTTCATCGGATGCTCCATGTCTTGGGAAACACCTGCCACGTTCGGCAGTGCATGGGCACGATGAGGGCTCGATGTGGACCCGCGATGCAGCTCGCGTGAAGCGTCGGTGAAGTGCGTCGATCAGGCCGCGGGCAGTTCGATCACCGCGCGGGTGCCGCCCCCGTCCGCGTCCTGCAATCTGGCAATGCCGCCATGCAAGGCCGCCACCTCGGCGACGAAAGGCAGGCCTAGACCACTGCTGCGGCTGCCGCCTTCGGGCCGTGCCAGCGAGTAGAAACGCTCGAAAATGCGTCCGCGCGCGTAATCGGGCACGCCCGGGCCGACGTCACGCACCTGCAGGGTGATGCGTTCGCGATCAATCGATGCATCCAGCTTCACCACACCGCCCTGCGGCGAAAAAGCGATCGCGTTGTCGATCAGGTTGCCCAGCGCCTGCCGCAGCAGAAAGCGGTCGCCGCTCACCTGCAGCGCCGGGTCGATCGCGCCG
>JAEWNY010000024.1 GCA_023461075.1 Pseudomonadota bacterium
CCGACTGGCCCCAGCCGCGATGCGCGCATTCCAGCGCCGCACGCATCACGTTGACGTTGCCGATGCATTCGAACGAATGGTCGACGCCCCAGCCGGTCATCTCCACGATCACCTGCTGGATCGGCGCATCGAAATCCTTCGGGTTGACGCAATCGGTCGCCCCGAACTCGCGTGCCATGTCGAACTTGGATGGGTTGGTATCGATGGCGATGATCCGGCCGGCCTTCGCCTGCCGCGCGCCCTGGATCACCGCCAGGCCAATACCGCCCAGTCCGAACACCGCGACCGAATCGCCTTCCTGCACCTTCGCCGTGTTGTGCACTGCGCCTATCCCGGTGGTCACGCCGCAGCCAAGCAGGCAGACGTGTTCGGGGTTCGCATCGGGATTGACCTTGGCCAGCGACACTTCGGCCACGACCGTGTACTCGCTGAAGGTGCTGCAGCCCATGTAGTGGAACAACGGTTCGCCGTTGTACGAGAAGCGCGTCGTGCCATCCGGCATCACGCCCTTGCCCTGCGTGGCGCGCACCGAGGTGCACAGGTTGGTTTTGTTGGATTTGCAGAACAGGCACTCGCCGCACTCGGCGGTGTAAAGCGGGATGACGTGATCGCCCGGCTTCACGCTGGTGACGCCCTCGCCCACATCGACCACGATGCCCGCGCCCTCATGGCCAAGCACGGCGGGGAACAGGCCTTCGGGATCGTCGCCCGACAGGGTGAACGCGTCGGTGTGGCAGACGCCGGTATGGGTGATGCGCACGCACACCTCGCCGGCCTTCGGCGGCGCGACGTCGATCTCGACGATCTTCAACGGCTCAGCGGCGGCGAACGCGACGGCGGCGCGGGATTTCAGGGTCTTTCCGTGGGTGTCGGACATGCGGGCTCCGGTCGTTGCAAGGGTCATTTCAGGTACGAGCGCATCAGGCTGGACGCTTCGGCGATCACCGCCTCCGCACGCCGGGTCTCGGCAGGCGTCGCGCGCGGGTGCAGCAGGGTTTCGCGCATATGGCCTTCCAGCACGTCGCGCATCAGGCCATTGATGCCGCCGCGCATCGCCGCCAGTTGCTGCAGCACCTCGCCGCAGGCCATGCCCTCGCCGATCGCGCGCTCCAGCGCCTCGGCCTGGCCGCGGATCCGGCGCAGGCGGGTCACGGCGCGCTTTTTTTCCTCGGGTGAATGCGGCATCGGGTTGCTTCACTTCAGGCATATATACTGACCGGGAGTATACATCCCGCCCGAAGCGGGCATCATGTCGACGCGTCCGGCCTGCACTTCCCCGTTGCAGCGGTCGAATCGAATCCACGACGCCAAGGAGCCAACCCGCCATGTCCAATAGCATCCGCACCCTCTCCACCGTCGCACTCAGCTCCACCATCTGCATCCTGCTCGCCGCCTGCAGCGGCGATGGCATGGACGCCCAAGCCCCGCGCACGGATAATTCCGATGCAAGGCCGGCCACCGCGCCTGCCCCCGCAGCAAGCCGCACACCTGCCGCCAAGGTCGCGGTCGCCAACATCGCCGAAGGCCCCGATGTCTGTTTCCGCGCGATCGCAAAGCACCTTGGCGCGGATGTGAAAGTGTCCGAGGTGATCTCGTTCTTCAGCTCGGGCAGCGAGATCGACAGCAATGATGACGAGCCCAAGGGTCAAATGACCACCTGCACGGTGCAGTACCAGAACCCGGATGACCCACGCAAACTGCTCAGTACGACCATGAACATGAAGACGGGGGAATTCGACGAGCCCCGCCCGCTGGAGATCACGGTCATGGGCAACGCGGCCGACTTCAGGCTGGAGGATCACCTGATCCCGCTTTCCAAGGTCAATGCAGCCTCGCTGTCGGCAGTGATGGAAGCCCAGAAGGCGGACTTGGAACGCGTCTACAGCCAATATGCGTGGAGCGGCGTGCGATTGGAATCCCCGGGCATGGGTAGCCCGGTGCACCTGCTCAGGTTGGACACGGAAGGACGCCTGGCTGCCAACGACATCAAGAAAAGCGGCTACGCCTCCATTTCGCTCGATGGCTCCAAGGTCGTCCGCAACCATCTGCTGCCGTAAGGCACGCACCTTGCCGTCTCGCCGTGCAGGCGATTCGTCGCGTGCATGGTCGTTGCCGCCTGAGCTGCGTCAGTAGGCGAATTCCGCAAACACCCGATCGATGTCGCCGCCCCATTCACCCTCGAAGAGTTGCAGCTTGCGATCGGCCGCGCTCTGCCCGCTCTCGGCGATCTCGATCAATTCGGTGAGGAACGCGGATTCGTCCTGCCCGCCCACGTTGCGTCGCGCACGGCGTTGCAGGCCGGCCACCGAGATCTTCAACGCCTCGACCGCCAGTTCGCGCACGTTCGCGCCGCGGAACGGCAATGCGAGTGCGTGCCTCGGCACGCCATCGCGCAGCGCGTGGCGTTCTTCCATGCTGAAATCCTTCACCAGGTCCCAGGCCGCATCCAGCGCGGCATCGTCGTAGAGCAGGCCCACCCAGAATGCCGGCAATGCGCAGATGCGGCCCCACGGCCCGGAATCGGCGCCGCGCATCTCCAGATATTTCTTCATCCGCACTTCCGGGAATGCGGTGGTCATGTGGTCGTTCCAGTCGCGCAGGGTTGGCAGTTCGCCGCGCAGCTCATCGAGTTCGCCAGCAAGGAACTTGCGGAACGAGCGACCGGCGAGATCAAGGTATTCGCCATCGCGATAGGAGAAGTACATCGGCACATCGAGCAGGTAATCGACGTAGCGCTCGTAGCCGAAGCCGTCATCGAACACGAAATCGAGCATGCCGGTGCGGCCCGCATCGGTATCGGTCCAGATGTGCGACCGGTAGCTGCGGTAGCCGTTGGGCTGGCCATCGGTGAACGGCGAATCGGCGAACAGCGCGGTCGCCACCGGCTGCAGCGCCAGCGAGACGCGGAATTTCTTCACCATGTCCGCCTCATCGGCGTAATCCAGATTGACCTGCACCGTGCAGGTCCGGGTCATCATGTCGAGGCCGAGCGTGCCGACCTTCGGCATGTAGTCGCGCATGATCTTGTAGCGGCCCTTGGGCATCCACGGCATCTCGTCGCGCCGCCATTTCGGCTGGAATCCCATGCCGAGGAAGCCGAGGCGCAACTCGTCCGCGACTTCGCGCACTTCGCGCAAATGGCCACCGACTTCCTTGCAGGTGTCGTGGATGGTTTCCAGCGGCGCTCCGGAGAGTTCAAGCTGGCCGGCCGGCTCCAGCGTCACCGAGGCGCCATCGCGGGTCAGCGCGATCAGCTGGCCGTGCTCCTGGTAAGGTGCCCAGCCGAAACGGGTCAGGCCACGCAGCAAGGCTTCGATGCCGCGTTCGCCCTCGAAGGTCGGCGGGCGCAGGTCGTCGAGGCGGAAGCCGAACTTCTCGTGCTCGGTGCCGATGCGCCAGTCGATCGCGGGCTTTTCGCCGGAGGCGAGCACCTCGACCAACTGCTGGCGGTCGGTGATCAGGGTGTCGTTGGCGGCACTGGGTCCGGACATCGGGGCCTCGATGCAAAGAGTGTCGGGGGATGCGGCTTCGATTGGTGCTCAGGCCAGCGCCAGCCAGCGCGCCAGCAGGCCGCGGGCCTCGTCCACGCCCAGCTTGGATTCGCCAGAGAACACCTGCGCGGAAATCGCATCGGAGAAGTTCCGCAACAACTCATTGCGGACCTGCTGCAGCGTATTCAAGGCCGCGCCGCGCGAGAGTTTGTCGGCCTTGGTCAGCAACGCATGCGCCGGCAATCCGCGCTCGAACGCGTAGCCCAGCATCTGCAGGTCGTAATCCTTGAGTGGATGGCGGATGTCCATCACCACGATCAGCCCCGACAGCGCCTCGCGGGTCTCGAAATACTGGGCGATGAAAGCCTGCCAGTGCTCCTGCATCTCCTTGGGCACCTTGGCGTAACCGTAGCCGGGGAGATCGACGAGGTAGGTATCGGGATGCGGCGGCAGCTCGAAATACACCAGCTGCTGGGTACGACCCGGCGTCTTCGACACGCGGGCGAGCGCGTTCTGCTGGCAGATCGCGTTGAGCGCACTGGACTTGCCGGCATTGGAACGCCCGGCGAAGGCGACCTCGCGGCCGGCGCTGGCCGGCAGCTGGCGCGGGGTATGGGCGGAAAGGAGGTAGCGGGCACGATTGAAGGGGTTGGCCATGGCCATAGGATGACACGCGGCCGCCCGCACCACGCGGCCGTTTGACCCCGTGCCCGGCCCGCGACGATAATTTGCCGGTTAAGGCGCGCGCCCGTCGCGCGCGCCGCCCTCGTGGAGCTCCGCATGCGCAAGTCCCGTGTCCATGGCATCGCCGGTCTGGCTGTCCTTGCCGCCGCTGCGGTGGCCGTCGCCCAGACCACCGTGAACCCGCTGCCGGAAGCGCAGCCGGCCGCCTCCGCGCCGATCGATGCCGCCGCCGCGCCTGCCGACGCCGTCGCCGAACTGGCCAAGACCCACTGGGGCGATGCGCAGCACGGCTCGACCCTGGCCGGTGCCTGCGCCGCCTGCCATGGCCTCGACGGCAATGCCCTGCAGCAGGGCGCCCCGCGCATCGCCGGCATGCCGGAGCGCTACGTCGCCACCCAGCTGGCGCTGTTCAAGTCCAACCACCGCACCGGCGGCCTCGCCCTGCTGATGAAGCCCTACGCCGACGTCCTCAGCGCGCAGGACATGCGTGATGTCGGTGCCCATTACGCAGCGCAGCGCAGCGGCGCCGGCGTCGCCGTGGATACCCCGATCAACAATCCCGACAGCCCGTACAACGGCCAGCCCTTCTATGCGCCGGGTCAGGATCTCTACCGCGTCGGCGACGCGGGCCGCGGGATCCCCGCCTGTTTCGCCTGCCACGGCCCGAGTGGCGCCGGCAACCCCGGCCCGGCCTATCCGCACATCGGCGGCCAGGAAGCCAACTACGTCGTCCGCCGTCTGCAGGAATACCGCGCCGGCAAGACGACCGAGCCCAACCCGCACCTGTTCAACCAGATGGCCGCCGTCGCCAAGGAATTGACGGACGACGAGATCCTCTCGTTGGCCAGCTACCTGCAAGGCCTGCACAACACCGCCGACCAGGCCTCCCCCCAGCAGGTCGAGGCGATGCGTGCCAGCGGCACCTTGCCGCCACCGCCCTCGGTCCCGGCAGGCCTCACGCCCGCCGCCGTCCCGGCCACCGAAACGCCGGCAGCGGCCGCTCCCACCGAGGCCGCACCCGTCACCAACTGATCTGTCTTGAGGGAACCTTGGCCGTTTCCGCCAGTCCAACCCGCACGCCTTGATCTTTTCGCCAGCCGCCCGGCTGGCGTTTCTTTATCCCGGACTCACCTCCGCACCCTTATCTTGGATCCGTCATGAACCCAATCCGTCACGTCCTGATCGGCCTGTTCGCCGCCCTCGCGCTGGTTGCAGCCCCCTCCGTCGGCGCCCAGTCGGCCAGCCCGGCCACCCTGGTCGAAGGCCAGGATTACGTGTCGATCCCGCAGGGCGCGCCCTTCGCCAATGCCAAGGGCAAGATCGAGATCGCCGAGGTGTTCAGCTACGCCTGCCACCACTGCAACGACTTCCAGCCAATGGTCGATGGCTTCAAGGCCAAGCTGCCGGCCGATGTCGACTTCGTCTACGTGCCGGCGACCTTCGATCCGAATGATCCTTTGGCGCGCGCCTTCTTTGCCGCCCGCCAGCTCAAGCTGTCCGCACGCGTGCACAACGACCTGTTCCGCGCCATCCACGCCGAACGCAGCCTGCCCTTCAACCCGACCGAGAGCGAACTGGCCGAATTCCATACCCGCTACGGCGTCTCGGCCACGGCGTTCGTGGCGGCGATGAACTCGCGCGTGACGGCCGCGCAGATGCGCCTGGCGCGGCAGTTCATCGAGACCGCTAACATCAACGGCACGCCGATGCTGGTCGTGGCCGGCAAGTACCGCGTGCTCGGCAACAGCAAGCAGGACGCCCTGCGTATCGCCGCCCAGCTGGCCGCGCAGGAACGCGCCGCGCGCCGGCGCTGATGCGCCATCATCGCTATCCCGCACGCACCGCCCCCGGAGACCCCATCGCCATGAAAAGCCACTTGCCGCTGCTCGCCCTTGTTCCCTGCCTGCTGCTTGCCGCCTGCAGCAAGCCCGCCGACGACACCGCCGCCACGCCGGCAACACCGGCACCGGCGACCCCCGCGCAACCGGCTGCCACGACTCCCGCCGAAGGCACCGCCACCACGCCGAGCGCCACCGCCGAAACCCGCGCCAAGTCGAATCTGGTGCCGGATGTCGATTACGTGGTCATCCCCAACGGCCAGCCGCTGCAGCCGCTCGACGGCAAGGTGGCCGAGGTGGTCGAAGTGTTTGCCTACTGGTGCGGCCATTGCGCGGCCTTCGAGCCCAGCATCGAAGCCTGGAAGAGCCGGCTGCCCGCAGACACCCGCTTCACGGCCGTGCCGCTTTCGGGCGGTGCCAACGACACCCTGGCCCGCGTCTACTTCGCCGCCGAGACCACCGGGATGCTGGACAAGGTGCACGGGGCGATGTTCAACGCCATCCACAACGAACGCGCCCTGCCGCCGAACGCCGGCAACGATGAAATCCTCGCCTACCTCGGCAAGAAGGGCGTCGATACCAAGACCCTGGGCGATGCGATGAACAGCTTCGCGATGACCGCCAGGCTGGCGCAGGCCTTGCAGTTCGCCCAACGCAGCGGCATCGAAGGCACCCCGACCCTGGTGGTCAACGGCAAGTACCGCGTGCTCGGCAAGACCCATGACGAACAGCTGCAGATCGTCAACGGGCTGATTGCGCAGGAACGGGCAAACGCCGGCCGCTAAGCCTGCCGTTGCATCGCATGTCGTCCAGACGGCTCCGCCTGCTCTCGGCCAATATCCAGGCCGGCTCCAGCACCCGCCGCTACAGTGATTATGCGACCCGCAGCTGGTCGCATGTCACCCCGCTGGGTGGCAAGCGCGGCGCGCTTGATGCGATTGCCGAGCTGGCCCGCCGCCACGACATCGTCGGCCTGCAAGAGGCCGATCCGGGCAGCTTGCGCTCGGGATTCACCAACCAGACCCACTACCTGGCCAACCGCGCCGGCTTCGCGTTCTGGACCCACCAGCCGAACCGCAGCGTCGGTGGCGTTGCCTCCAGCGCCAATGGGCTGATGAGCCAGATGGAGCCGGTCGAGGTCTTCGACCATCCGTTGCCGGGCCGGGTCAAGGGCCGCGGCGTGCTGGTCGGGCGCTACGGGCAGGGCGATGACGGGCTGATGGTGGCAGTCGCGCACCTGTCGCTTGGCGCGCAATCGCGACTGGCCCAGCTGTCCTTCATCGCGGAAGTATTGGCCGATGCGCCCAACGCGGTGTTGATGGGCGATTTCAACTGCCTCGCCAGCCAACCGGAAATGGAGGTGCTTTATCGCCACACCCGGCTGCAGCCGCCGGACTGCGACGTGTTGACCTTCCCGGCCTGGCGACCGCAGCGCGCCATCGACCACGTGCTGACCACCGGCAGCATCGGCTGCACCACGCGTGCGGCGGTGCCGGCGGCCGCATCCGACCATCTTGCCTTGTCGGTGGAACTGGACGTGCCCGAGTCCGCACTCAGGCGTTGAGCGCTACAGCAGCAGGCTGGTGCCGACCGCGAGCAGGAACAGCGCGAACACCCGCTTCAGCATCGGTCCACTGACGGCATGGGCGATGCGCGTTCCGAGCGGCGCGAGGAGAATGGAGGCCGCCGCCACGCATACCGCCGCCGGCAGGTAGACATAGCCGATCGCGTGTTGCGGCAAGGCGCCGGGTGGCGCGTTCAATGCGTAACCCAGCGCGCTGGCGATGCCGATGAAGATGCCGCAGGCCGATGAGGTGCCAACCGCGCGCACCGGCGGCACGTCGCGCCAGGTGAGCAGTGGCACGGTCATGCTGCCGCCGCCGATCCCGACCAGCGCAGACATGACGCCGATGACCCCACCGGCCGCGCTCATCGCAGGGCCACGCGGCACGATATGCGCATCGCCCGTCACTTGCGGCCGGGACAACAGCATCTGCGCGGCGGCCACCAGGCAGTAGACCGCCACGCCCCAACGCAGCCATCGACCATCCAGCCCCACCGCGAGCAGGCTGCCAAGCCAGCCGCCGACAAGGATGCCCGGCACCATCCACGCCACCGTCGGCCACAGCACGCTGCCGCGTTTGGCGTGCGCCCGCGCCGAGGACATCGCGGTGAAGACGATGCTCGCCAGTGACGTCGCCAACGCCGCATGCATCGCCGCATCGGCCGGCACCACGCCCTGCGCCGGCAGCAGCCAGGCCAGCGCGGCCACCAGCACCAAGCCGCCGCCGACACCGAGCAATCCGGCGAGCACGCCGGCGATCGCGCCGAGGGCAAGGAAGGCCAGCAGCGCCAGCGGATCCAGGGTCATGCGCGCGTCATCCCGATTCAGAAAACCACGGCTATAGTCGTGGCATGCGATGGCATGCGTCCACCCTGTTGCTTGTTGCCGTACTCGCCGGGTGCGCCGGTCGGCAGGACGCACCCGCACCCAGCGCACGCCCGGATGCAGGCCCCCTTGACAGCGCACGCGCGCACGGCGATGCCGCGCTGAAGGCCGCGATCGATGCCGCCAGCCGCGGCGAACTCACCGATGCGCAGCGCGCTGCGGTCCGCAACCACCCCGCGCAGGCCTGGGTCGAGTACGCACGCCTGCGCGGCGACATCGGCACACTCGCATTGCCCGAAGCAGACGCCTTCCTTGCGGCACACGAGAACGATGCGGTGGGTCGCAGCTTCCGCGAGGACTGGTTGGCCGCGCTGTTCCGCCGCGAGCAATGGCAGGCGTTCCTGGCGCAGTGGCGACCCTCGATCGAGCGCGCGTCGTTGCGTTGCATGGCGCTCACCGCGCAGTCGCGTGCCGGTCGCGACGATGCGCAGTGGGCGCAGGCGGTGCGCAGCGCATGGCTGTCCGGCAAGCCGACCCCTGCCGATTGCGCGCCGGCCATCGAGGCATGGCAGACGCAGAACGGGCCCAATGATGCCCTGCGCTGGCAGCGTATCGAATTGGCCATCGCCGAGAACCATGCAGGCGTGGTGCGCGATGTCGCCGCCGGCCTACCTGCGGCCGATCGCACACGCGCGCTCGCCTATGCCGACGCGCTGGCTGGCCAACTCGATGACAGCGCCGCGAATTGGCCGCGCGATGCACGCAGCCGTGCGGTTGCGACCGCGGCACTGGTGGCAATTGCCAAGAAGTCGCCTTCGAATGGCGAAATCGCACTGGCGAAATTTTCGCCAATGCTCTCGCTCGACGAGACCCAGCGCGGACGCGTGCTGTCTGAGATCGCGCTGCAGTCGGCCGCCTCCTACGAACCCGAAGCCGCGCGCCGGCTCGCCGCCGTGCCCGAGTCCGCCTACGACGAACGCCTGTCCACTTTGCGCATCCGCGAGGCGATGGCGCGGCGCGACTGGGCTGGCGCGCTTGCGGCGATCGGCAAGCTGCCATCTGATTTGCGCGAGAGCGCGCAATGGCGCTATTTCCGTGCGCGCTTGACCGAGATGACCGGCGGCGGCGATGCGCGTGCCCTGTACGCACAGGCGGCGACCGCGCCGGAGTTCCACGGTTTCCTGGCCGCCGACCGCATCGCTGCGCCGTATCCCCTTTGTCCGTGGATGCCGCAACCGCAGCCGGCGTTGCAACAGCAGGTCGCCTCGACGCCGGCCCTGCAGCGCGCATTGGCGCTCTACCGCATCGGCCGCAAGGATTGGGCGATGCGCGAATGGAACGACGCGCTCGCAGGCTTCGACGATGCCCAACGCCAACTCGCGGTCGCGCTGGCACAGGACAGCGGCTGGTTCGATCGCGCGGTGTTCAACCTTGCCCGCGAGAACAGGGATGAGTTGCGCCTGTACACGCTGCGCTTCCCGCTGCACCACGTCGACACCATCCGCCGCGAGGCCAAGCGCAATGGCCTGGACCCGGCCTGGATCGCCGCCGAGATCCGCGCCGAAAGCGTCTACGACCCGAACGCGCGGTCGCAGGCGAACGCGATGGGCTTGATGCAGGTGCTGCCGGCCACCGGACAGGCGACCGCGCAAAAGGCCGGCATTCCGTGGAACGGCGCCGACAGCCTGTATGACCCGGACACCAACATCGCGATCGGCAGCGCCTACCTGCGCGAGATGCACGAGCGCTGGGGCGACTTGCCGCATGCGATCGCCGCCTACAACGCCGGGCCGACGCCGACCGAACGCTGGCGCACGCAACGCCCTGACTTCGATCCCGACCTGTGGATCGAGACCATCAGTTACAAGGAAACCCGCGAGTACGTCGCCCGCGTGCTCGCCTTCAGCGTGCTCTACGACTGGCGCATGAACGGCGATGCGCTGCGCGTCTCCGACCGCATCGCCGGCAAGGTCGATGGCCAGCGCACGCGATTCGCCTGTCCGAACCCCGTGTCCGCCAAACGCTGACCTACACTGCGTGCATCCACATTGAGGGACGTCACCATGGGACTGATCGACAGCCTGCTCGGGCACGCCGGCGAAACCTCCATCGAGAAGCTGCAGCCCGAACTGCAACCGATGCTGGCCGAAGGCGAGCGAATCGAGGCCGGCTTCACCTTCATTCGCGACATGGTGGTGTTCACCGACCGCCGGCTGATCCTGATCAACAAGCAGGGCGTAACCGCGAAGAAAGTCGAGTACCGCAGCGTTCCCTATCGCAGCATCATCATGCACTCGCTGGAGACCGCCGGGCATTTCGACCTGGAGGCCGATTTCAACCTGTGGCTCTCCGGACAGCCCGCGCCGATCTCGATCAAGCTCGGTCGTGGCGAAGGCTCGACCCGGCTGGTTGCGCTCTTGGCCACCCACATGCCGCGATGATGGCCTGATGCCGATGCGCACCTTCCTGGTCGGCGGCGCAGTGCGCGACGAACTGCTCGGACTGGCGCCCGGCGATCGTGATTTCGTCGTGGTCGGCGGCAGTATCGAGGCGATGCGCGATGCGGGCTTCCGGCAAGTGGGCCGCGATTTCCCGGTATTCCTGCATCCCGATACCGGCGAGGAATATGCGCTGGCGCGCACCGAACGCAAATCGGGCAGCGGTTACACGGGCTTCGTGGTACACGCCTCGCCCGAGGTGACGCTGGAGGAGGATCTCGCCCGTCGCGACTTCACGCTCAACGCAATCGCGCGAGACGAGGCCACCGGCGAGCTGGTCGATCCGTTCGGCGGCGTGCGTGATATCGAACAACGCATGCTGCGACACGTCGGCGCGGCCTTCGTCGAGGATCCGTTGCGGGTGCTGCGCGCGGCGCGTTTCATGGCACGCTTCGCGCCGCTGGGCTTCCGCATCGCGCCCGAGACTCTGGAACTGATGCGCGCGATGGTGGCCGGCGGCGAGTTGGCATCGCTGACCCCGGAGCGGGTTTGGCAGGAGTTGTCACGCGCACTGCGCAGCGAATCGCCGTCCGCCTTCCTGCGCACGCTGCGCGAATGCGGCGCACTGGCGGTTGTGCTGACCGAAGTCGATGCGCTTTACGGTGTGCCGCAGCGCGCCGAATATCATCCCGAAGTCGATACCGGTGTCCACATCGAACTGGTCTGCGACATGGCGGCCCGACTTGCGCCGGGCGATGACCTGGTCGGGTTTGCTGCACTCACCCACGATCTGGGCAAGGCGTTGACGCCGCAGGACGTGCTGCCGCGCCACCTCATGCATGAGCAGCGCGGCGTGGCGCCGCTGCGCGAGTTGAGCCAGCGCCTGAAGATACCGAACGAACACCGCCAACTGGCCGAGATCGCCTGCCGCGAACACCTCAACGTGCATCGGCTATTCGAGCTAAAGGATGCGACGGTGCTCAAGTTGCTGGAGCGCTGCGATGCGTTCCGCAAACCCGCGCGCGTCGCCCAACTCGCCACCGTCTGCGAGGCCGACAAACGCGGTCGCGCGGGACTCGCCGACGAGGCTTATCCGCAAGGCCCGGAGTTGCAGCGTCTGTTCGCGGCGGCCTGCGCGGTCATGGCCGCCGGCATCGCACAGGGATTGCAAGGCCCCGAAATCGGCGAAGCGCTGCGCAAGGCGCGGGTCCGGGCCATTGCACGGGCGCGCGCGGGCACGCCGGACTAGTCGCGTCCGCCGTCCAGCTTCAACAGCAAGTCGCGCAACGGCGTGAAACCCGTGCTGAAGCCGGCCAGCACGCCGAGTGTATTGGCCAATGCGTCGGCACGTTCTGCTGTCCTGCCGACGTGCATGGCCGCCTGCAACCATTCAAGACCGATGCCGAGGCTGGCCAGCGTCACTGCCATCGCCACCCATGAAAGTTTGCGCCGGTACAACTGCACGGCGCCGGCCATCAACAAGAAATAGCCGAGGAAATGGATCAGTTTGTCGTTGGCCATCGGCGCGGCCGGCAAGTCGCCCGGCGGCAGCAGTGAGCCTGCGACGACCACGGCCACCGCCAGCATCCACGACGCCGCCCACAGCCACGGGCGCCGGAAGGCTTTCAGCGAACGACCCGCCCGCCTCACAGCCGCCAGCTCATGTCGCCGGCGATGAAGGCATGTTCGAACTCCACGTCGCGCTGGAACCCGATGAACTGGAAGCGCTCGCCCATCGCGTCGGGGACGGTGAGCTGCCGCGTTTCATGGCGCAGGCGCAGGCGACCGGCTTCGTCCCTGGCATGCGCTTCGGCCTCGGCCAAGCGCACGTCGATGCCGTTGCCGAGCAGGAACGCAGCCTGCGTGCAGTAGCCGGCCAGGTCGAACCCGGCATTGGTGCCGGCTTCGGCCAGCCCGGTGAAATCGACCGAGGCGGTGATGTCCTGCAGGCCGGGGAAGGCCATCACATCGGCCACTACATGATGCTGGCGGAAGGCGCGCAAGGTGCCTTCGTCGCGCCATGCGCCGTAGTACTCGCGGCGCGGGTAGCCGTAGTCGCAGAACAACAGCGTGCCGCGACGCAGCCGACCGATCACCGCCTGCAGCCAGTACGGCAGCTGCGGCAGGATCTCGGAGCGATAGCCCGCGGCGAACGGTTCGTCCAGTGATGCCTCGACGTGCTTGACGGCGGCGGTGAGCATCGCATCGGCATCGTGCAAGGTGGTGAGGAAACCGCCATCGGCATAGCTCGACACGTATTCCTCGCGCACCTCGCCCTCATCGGCGATCACGAAGCGCGTGGTCGGCAGCGCATCGATCACCTCGTTGGCGAACACTACCCCCTCCCATTCGTCCTCGATCGGTCCATCCAGCCATTCGATGCAATCGAACAGCGGCGGCACCAGCCGTTGCTGCAGGCGCTCGCGCTGGCGGGCGCGCAGGTCGGCGCTCGGTTCGAGGATCGCGTAACGCTCGGGGATCGCGTCTTCGGCCAGCAGGCGCTTGAGCACGACTTCGGCAAAGGCACCGCTGCCTGCACCGATCTCGAGGAACTGCCCCTGCGGCCCGATTTGCCGCAAGACCGGCGCCAGCGCATCGGCCACGCAGGCGGCGAACAGCGGGCCCAGCTCCGGCGCGGTGACGAAGTCCCCTGCGGCCCCGAACTTGGTAGCACCGGCGCTGTAGTAGCCAAGGCCCGGCGCATACAAGGCCAGCTCCATGAAGCGCGAGAACGGAATCGCGCCGCCCTGTGCGGCGATCTCGGCGCGGATCAGCGCTTCAAGCCGCGCGCTGTGGGCACGCGCGTCGGCATCGGGGGGCGGCAGGGTCTCGGGCATGCGTCATCGCTATGGGGATTGCCCGCCAGCATAACGGCCCGCGTCGCAAACCCGCGTCGAATTGCCGGGTGCTGCCGCCGAGATCAGCGCTTGCGGGACTCGTCGCGTTCCTGCTTGCGGATGAAGGCGCGGATCACGAACGGCATGCCGACGAGGATCACCGCGCCGATGATGGTCAGCCAGCCGACCGGCTTTTGCAGCATTTCAACCAGAACCCGATGCATGGATCGTCCTCTCGTGGTCCGGCCACCAGCATGCCCGATGTCCCGCCCGACGCGTTTGATCCTGCTCAATCCAGGCAGGCGCGATGCAGGCTTCGGGTAGGATTCGTGCATGTCCGGGTCCGCATCGCAACGCCCCGTCGCCCTCGTTACCGGCGCCGCACGCCGCATCGGCGCGGCGATCGCGCGCCGCCTGCATGCATCCGGCCATGACATCGCCCTGCATCACCACGCATCGGCGGACGAGGCGCAGGCGCTGGTCGATGAGCTGAACACGCAACGCCCCGGCAGCGCGCATGCCTTCGGCGCCGACCTGCGCGAGCCCGACCGCATTCCGGAACTCGTCGCACAGATGGTCGGCCATTTCGGCCGGCTCGATGCGCTCGTCAACAACGCCTCGGCCTATTTCGACACGCCGTTCGGCACGGTCACGCCGGCGCAGTGGAATGAGCTGTTCGCGATCAATGCGCGCGCGCCGTTCCTGCTGGCGCAATGCACCGCGCCGCATCTCCTGCATCGTGGTGGTGCCATCGTCAACCTGGTCGATGCCTATGCCGAGCGGCCACGCATCGGCATCAGCGCGCACGCCGCATCGAAAGCGGCATTGATCGGCGCGACCCGCGCGCTGGCACTGGAACTGGCGCCCAAGGTCCGGGTCAACGGCGTGTCGCCCGGCGCGATCCTGTGGCCGGAGAATGGTGCCGAAACCACGTTGCAATCCACCCTGATGTCGCGGACGCCGCTGGCGCGCACCGGTAGTGCGGAAGAAGTCGCTGAAGCAGTGCGCTGGCTGTTGCAGGACGCGACCTACCTGACCGGTGAGATCCTTGCCCTCGATGGCGGACGCACGCGCTTGGGTTGATGTCGCTAGCCGGCGCTTTCGACATCCACGACATCGGCGGGCGATCCGAATTCCGCATGCGCGCGCCAGGCTTCGCCGACGGTCCGCTGCTCTCCGGGAATCAACGCGTCCGGCGCGACATCGGCCAATGGCCGCAGCACGAACGCATGCTGCAGTTCCGGGCGCGGCAGTTGCAGGTGGCCGGCACCGGTGAGTTGCAACGCGTCATACAGCACCAGGTCGATGTCGATATTGCGGTCGGCATGGCGCGGCCCGTCGCGCTCGCGCCCTTGCGCATCCTCGTAGGCATGCAGCCAGGCATCGAGTTCATGCGGGTCGAGGCGGGTTTCGATCACGGCTGCGGCATTGAGGAAATCCGCGCCGTCAAAGCCGACTGCCCGGGTGCGATAGACCGGCGAAAAACGCACCTCGCCGAATCTCCCGCGCAACGCCGAGAACGCCAGCGCCATCTGCATCTCGGCATCGACATTGCTGCCGAGGCTGAGATACGCGCGATGCCAGCCGGGTTCCATCGCCTCAGGCCGGCCGGATGCCACGTTCGATGACGACGCCGACCGCACGCGAGCCGGTCACCGCACCCGGCTTCGACAGTTTCAGGCGCAACCACGGCACGGCGAATTCCTCGCGGATGATCGCCGCGCAATTCTCCGCCAGCGTTTCCACCAGCCCGAAACTCGATGCGCCCACATAGCCGATCAGCCGCTTCGACACCGCCTTGTAATCGAGCGTGGCGGCGATGTCGTCGCTGGCCGCAGGCGGGCGATTGTCGAAGGCCATTTCGATGTCGAGCACGACCTTCTGGGTGATCTCGCGCTCCCAGTCGTAGATGCCGATCACGCATTCGATCTCGAGCGCTTCGATGAAAACGATGTCCATGCGCGAAGGCTAGGCGCGCCGCGCTTTGCTGGCAAGCGCGTCGTCGCCACGCGCAGCGACATTTCCCTCCTCCTGGGCGATGCCACCGCGCAGCGACATCGCATCGGCGATCTCCGCGCCGGTCGGCGACTGGAACACGCGCAGGCCGAACTCCGGCAGGATCGCCAGCAGGTGGTCGAAGATGTCCGACTGCAACTGCTCGTAGACCGCCCAGCGGGTATCCGCGCTGAAGCAATAGATTTCCAGCGGCAGGCCTTCGGCGCCGGGATCAAGCTGGCGCACCAGCAGGGTCAGGTCCTGGCGCAGGTCGGGGTTGGCGCGCAGGTAGCCCTCGACATAGGCACGGAAGGTGCCGATGTTGGTGAAGCGACGCCTGTTGGCCGGCTCGCTGGCGTCATCGGCCAGGCGCGCGTTCCAGGCACTCACTTCTTCGCCCTTGTTGGCCAAGTAGTCGCGCAGCAGGCGGATGCGGCGCAGCCGGTCGATATCGTCCTCGCTCAGGAAGCGCACGCTGGACTGGTCCAGCAGCAGCGCGCGCTTGATCCGGCGCGCACCCTTGTCGCTCATGTTGCGCCAGTTCTTGAACGAATCGCTGATCAGCTTCTTGGTCGGCAGCGTAGTGACGGTCATGTCCCAGTTCTGCACGGTGATGGTGTGCAGGGCGATGTCGGTGACTTCGCCATCGGCGTTCTGCGCCGGCATCTCGATCCAGTCGCCCACGCGCACTCGACCGTCGTTGCTGATCTGCACGCTGGCCACCAGCGAGAGAATGGTGTCCTGGAAGATCAGCATCATCACCGCGGTCATTGCGCCAAGACCGGTGATGACGTGGAGGAACCTGGCACCGATGAGGGTCGCGATGATCGAGATGCCGACCAGCACGAACATCACGATCTTGGCGACCTGGATATAGCCCTTGATCGGCTTGTCGCGCGCCTGCGGGCGGCGCTCGTAGGCCTCGTTGGCCAAGTTGAGCGCGCGCGAGATCGCCAAGGCCACCGTCAGCACGATGAACGCCTGGCACAGCGCACGCACCACGCTCACCACGGTCTCGGGCAGGTCGGGTAGCTGGGCCACGCCGATGTAGAGCACCAGTGCCGGCACCACGTTGGCCAGGCGCGGGATCACCGACAGCCGCACTTGGCCATCGGGCATCTCGCGCGCCAGCGGCGTGCTGGACAACACCCGCTTCAGGCCTTCGAGCAGGACATGCCGGGTGATGTAATTGGCGATCCACGCCAGCAGCAGCAGGCCGCACAGGGCAATGGCGGTCCACGCCCACGGATATGGTTCCAGCGCGCGATGCATGCGCGCGATCATCTCGTCCATCCGGACACCTTAACCACCGCGACGTGACGGCCGGATGTCCGAGTCAGGCCGGCAAAGCCGGCCGCACCGGATCAAGCGTCGCCATGTCCCAACGCGGGCGCACCTGCACGCCGAGGGCCTCGCGCTCGCCGGCCGCCAGGCGCAACGCGCCGGCAAAGGCGATCATCGCGCCATTGTCGGTGCACAACGCAGGACGCGGGAAGCACACCCGGCCACCGCGCCTGGCCGCCATCGCCTGCAATTTTTCGCGCAGGCGATGGTTGGCGCCGACGCCGCCGGCCACCACCAAGGTATCAGAGCCGGTCGCATCCAGCGCGCGTTCGCACTTGATCGCCAGCGTGTCGACCACCGCATCCTCGAACCCGCGGGCGATATCGGCGCGGGTCGCCTCGCTCTGGTCGCTGTCCTTCCACGCCATCAACACCTGGGTCTTGAGCCCGCTGAAGCTGAAGTCCAGGCCCGGGCGGTCGGTCATCGGCCGGGCGAACCTGTACTTCCCGGGCGTGCCGACCTCGGCCAACGCAGCCAGCTGCGGTCCCCCCGGATACGGCAGGCCCATGAGCTTGGCAGTCTTGTCGAAGGCCTCGCCGGCGGCATCGTCCAAGGTTTCGCCGAGCAGGCGGTAGTCGCCGATCGCCGCGACCTCGACCAGTTGGGTATGCCCGCCTGAAACCAACAGGGCGACGAATGGCGGCTCGGGCCGGCCGTGGACCGGATCGTCCTCCATCAGCGGCGCCAGCAAATGGCCTTCCATGTGGTGGATGGCGACCGCCGGCACGCCCAGGCCCCAGGCCAGCGATCGCGCCGCCGCCGCGCCCACCAGCAGGGCGCCGACCAGCCCCGGCCCGGCGGTGTAGGCCACGCCATCGATATCGGCCAAGGCGATGCCGGCCTCGTCCAGGGTCTGCCGGATGAGCGGCAGCAGCTTGCGGACGTGGTCGCGGCTGGCCAGCTCCGGCACCACCCCGCCGTACTGGGCGTGCAGGGCGATCTGGCTGTAGACCGCGTGCGCGCGCAGCCCGGTGGCGGTGTCGTAGACCGCCACGCCCGTCTCGTCGCAGGAGGTTTCGATGCCCAGGACTCTCATCCGCCAAGCTTAGCGCCTTGGGCGCAGGCGGTTGCATCGGACCCCTGAATGCCTTTACCATACGCGGCTCACCCGGTCCTGCGGCCGGTTTGTCACCTCAGAGATTTCCCATGCCCAGCGTCAAAGTCCGCGAAAACGAGCCTTTCGAATTTGCCCTGCGCCGTTTCAAGCGCACCTGCGAGAAGGCCGGCGTGATCGCCGAAACCCGCAAGCGCGAGTTCTACGAGAAGCCGACCCAGGAGCGCAAGCGCAAGGCCGCCGCCGCCGTGAAGCGCCAGGCCCGTCGCTCCTCGCGCGACGTCACCAAGCGCCAGCGCCTGTACTGAGTTCCCCGCCGCGCGTTCGTCGCGCGCGAGCTGCATTGATGCGCTCCACGAAGCCGGCCGAAAGCCGGCTTTTCGTGTTGTTGTCCCGACCCAAACCACGCCCTGCCGATGGAGTCCCCGATGTCCCTCAAGAGCCAGCTGACCGATGACATGAAGGCCGCGATGAAGGGCGGCGACAAGCCGCGCCTGGCCGTCATCCGCCTGATCAACGCCGCGATCAAGCAGCGCGAGGTCGATGAACGCATCGAGCTGGACGATGCGGCCGTGCTCGCCGTGCTGGAGAAGATGGTCAAGCAGCGCAAGGACTCGATCAGTCAGTACGAGGCTGCCGCGCGCGAGGACCTGGCGCAGATCGAGCGCGACGAGATGGCGATCATCGACACCTACCTGCCGGAGAAGCTGGGCGAGGCCGAGATCCTGACCGCGATCGACGCCGCCATCGCCCAGACCGGCGCCAGCAGCGCCGCCGACATCGGCAAGCTGATGGGCGTGCTCAAGCCGCAGTTGGCCGGAAAGGCCGACATGGGCCAGGTCTCGAAGTTGATCAAGCAGAAGCTGGCGGGCTGAACGCGGCGGCGATCAGGGCCTCATCCTGCAGCGGTCATACTTGCGACGATGAGCACCCCGCCCCGCCACGACGCCCCTGCCACCGAAACCGCCAGGAAGGTCATGCAGCAACTGGATCCGACCGAAAAAGCCTCGATCACCGAAGCCGACGGCGCGCCCGCGCCGCCGCCGGTGCAGGCCGAGGTCCGGCGCGCAACGGTCGGCGGCCTGCCGATGGCCCTGCTGCGGCGCCTGCTGGATGCCGATGTCATCACCCAGGCCGCCGCGCTGGCGTTCTATGCCGCACTGTCGATCGCCCCGCTGATCCTGTTGCTGCTGTGGCTGACCGCTTCCAGCGAGACGGTGCAGGCGGCGGTCATCGAACAGGTCGGCCTGCTGGCCGGGCCCGAGACCGCAGGCGTGGCACGCGCCGTGGTGGACAACGCACGGGCCGCGCCGGACACCCGTTCGGTCGCGGGCTGGTGGAGCATCGGCCTGTTGCTGGTGGGTGCGACCGCGGTATTCGCGCAACTGCAGGAGGCGCTGAACCGCATCTTCCGCACCGATGCCACCGCTCTCGCCGGCATCGGCAACTGGCTGAAGAAGCGGCTGTTCTCGTTCGGCGTGCTGCTGGCGCTGGCGTTCCTGCTGCTGATCTCGATGACCGTCACCACCGTGCTCGACCTGCTGCTGCGCGGTTTCGACTCGGCGCAGCCGGCGCTTGCGACGATCGCCTCGCTCATCGTCTACACCATCGCCTTCGCCTTCATGTACCACTTCCTCCCCGATCGGCGCGTGCACTGGCGCATCGCGCTGTCCGGCGCAGCATTCACCTCGGTGTTGTTCGTGCTGGGGCGCTACGGCATCGGCTGGTACCTCGCCAATGCCTCCACCGCCACCGCCTATGGCGCGATGGGTGCGCTGATGCTGGCGATGCTGTGGGTGTATTACGCATCGATCATCCTGTTCATCGGCGCCGCGATCACCGCGACCATCGACGAACGCAGCGGCAAGCGCATCGACCGGGCCTGACATGGCACGGATCCCGGACGCCTTCATCGACGATCTGCTGGCACGGTCCGACATCGTCGAAGTCGTCGGCGCACGGGTGCTGCTGAAGAAACAGGGCCGCGAATACTCGGCGCGCTGCCCGTTCCACGACGAGCGCTCGCCCTCGTTCACCGTCTCGCCGACCAAGCAGTTCTACCACTGCTTCGGCTGCGGCGCGCACGGCACCGCGATCAGCTTCCTGATGAACTACGACCGGCTGGAATTCCTCGATGCGGTCGAGGAACTGGCCAAGCGC
>JAEWNY010000025.1 GCA_023461075.1 Pseudomonadota bacterium
TATAGCCGTCCTCGTCGCGGCGGCAACCGTCGCTGGTGAAGTAGAGGCCGGGATAGGTCTTGAAATAGGTGTCGATGAAACGCTGATGGTCGCCGTAGACGGTGCGCATCTGTCCGGGCCAGGAATCCTTGATGACCAGATTGCCGTCGGTCGCGCCATCGAGGAAGTTTCCATTCGCATCCACCAGCGCCGGTTGCACGCCGGGCAACGGCAAGGTCGCCGAACCGGGCTTGAGGTCGGTCGCGCCGGGCAGCGGCGAAATCAGGACGCCGCCGGTCTCGGTCTGCCACCAGGTATCGACGATCGGGCAACGCTCGTCGCCGACGACGGTGTGATACCAGCGCCAGGCCTCCGGGTTGATCGGCTCGCCCACGCTGCCCAGCAGCCGCAACGATGCGCGTGAAGTGCGCTTCACCGCATGGTCGCCTTCGCGCATCAAGGCGCGGATCGCGGTCGGCGCGGTGTAGAAGATGGTGACATTGTGCTTGTCCACCACTTCCCAGAAACGCGAGGCGTTCGGCCAGCTGGGGATGCCCTCGAACATCACGCTGGTCGCGCCGTTCGCCAGTGGTCCATAGACGATGTAGCTGTGGCCGGTGATCCAGCCGACGTCGGCGGTGCACCAGTAGATGTCGTCTTCCTTCAGGTCGAAGACGATCTCATGCGTGTAGGCGGCGTAGACCAGGTAGCCGCCGGTGGTGTGCAGCACGCCCTTGGGCTTGCCGGTGGAACCGGAGGTGTAGAGGATGAACAACGGATCCTCGGCGTTCATGCGCTCGGGCTCGCACGTATCCGGCTCGCGTTCGACGAAGGCGTCCCAGCAGACGTCGCGTTGCGCGTCGAAGGCGACATCGCCGCCGGTATGGCGCAGCACGACGACCTTCTCCACCGACTCGGTGCCGGGCAGAGCCAGCGCCGCATCGACGTTGGCCTTGAGCGGCACGCTGCGGCCGCCGCGAAGGCCCTCGTCGGCGGTGATCACGACCTTGCTCTTGCTGTCGGCGATGCGGTCGACGATGGAGTGCGGCGCGAAGCCGCCGAACACCACGGTGTGCACCGCACCGATCCGCGCGCAGGCCAGCATCGCCACCGCGGCTTCGGGGATCATCGGCAGGTAGATGGTGACCACGTCGCCCTTGCCGACGCCGGCGCCGCGCAAGGCATTGGCCAGCTTGCACACGCGCTGGTGCAGGGCGCGATAACTGAGGTTCTGCGCGGGCGTGGCCGGGTCGTCCGGCTCGAAGATGATCGCGGTCTTGTCGCCGCGCGTGGCGAGGTGACGGTCCAGGCAATTGACGCTGACGTTCAACTCACCGTCCTCGTACCACTTGATGCGGAAGTCATCGAGGTCGTAGCTGACGTTGCGGATCACCGTCGGCTTCTTCATCCAGTCGATGCGTTCGGCGACCCCGGCCCAGAAAGCATCCGGATCGTTGATTGATGCCTCGTACTCGCGGGTGTAATCGCGATGACGCATGTTGGCCTTGGCGGCGAAATGGGCGGGGGCGTGGATGCTGCCTTCGGGTCGGGCCATGGCGGACTCCGTGTCGATCGGGGAGGGATCGAGTGTGCCGCAAGCGGCGCAAGCCGGCGTTAGACGATGGTCGATGCCGCGATGCGAGTTCGACGCTTAGCTGACTGCTGGTCTATGTTGCGTTGCAACTTCGACGCTTGCCTGACTGCTGGTCTATGTTGCGTTGCAACTTCGACGCTTGCCTGACTCTTGGTCGATGTTGCGCTGCAACTTCGACCAATGGCGAATAGTCGACATGGATCGATGCGTGGACTCTCGGAAAGGCCGGATGCTGGCCGCATCCCAACCACCGGGTCGCCCGTATGAACACCGTTTCCCGCAAACGCGTACTCAGCCTGTGTGCCGCCATTGCATTGCTCGCACCCGGCATGGCGCTGGCACAGACCGTCAAGGAAAAGGAGCTGGAGGCGCGCATCGCCCAGCTGGAGAAGATCGTCGCGCAGCTCGCCGCGCAACAGCAGCAGACCGAACAGCAGGTGGTGCAGGCGCAGCAGGCTGCGGCGGAAGCCAAGGCGAGCACCGAGAGGGTGCAGGTCGCACAGAAAGCCGCAGCCAACCCGATCCAATCCGGCCCGATTCAATCCGGCTCGATCATGCCGGCCGCCAATCGCGGCACCGCGTTCACCTACGGCGGCTTCATCAAGATGGACGCGATGCTGACCGACACCGACGATGGCAAGATCGCCGACGGCAGTGCCGGGCGCATGTTCTATCTGCCCTCGACCATCCCCGTCGGCGGCGTCGCCGCGGTCGATCCCTACGCCGACTTCGGCGCGCAGTTTTCGCGCTTCTGGTTCAGCGCCGACCACGTGACCGATGGCGGCGACAAGATCAAGGCCTATATCGAGGCGGACTTCTTTGGCGGCGGCAGCAACAACATCGGCAACGAGACCAGCACCAATACGCATGCAGTCACGCTGAGGCAAGCCTACGTGAGCTGGAACGATTGGCTGGCCGGCCAGACCTGGTCCAATTTCATGGATGTCGCGGCGTTGCCGGATGCGGTGGACTTCGTCGGCGTCACCGATGGCACGGTCTTCGTGCGGCAGGCGCAGATCCGCTACACCAACGGGCCGTGGTCGTTCTCGCTGGAGAATCCGCAGACCATCGTCACGCCCTATCGCACGCCGTCCTCGCGCTACGCCAGTGGCGACAACGCGTTCCCGGACGTCACCGGGCGCTGGCAGAAGAAGGGCGACTGGGGCCATTTCTCGATCGCGGCGCTGCTGCGCCAGTACAAGGTGCCGACCGATTACACCCAAGGCGCATCGGTCAGCGTGTCCGGCAAGTTCAACCTCGGCAAGAACGACGACATTCGCTACGCGGTCAACGCAGGCGAAGGCATCGGCCGTTATCTGGCGTTCGGGTTGGGGCCGGATGTCGCGATCGATGCCGCGGGCAACCTGCATCCGATCGCTGGCACCGGCGGCTTCGTCGCTTGGCGCCACGCGTTCGGCCCGAAACTGCGCAGCAACCTGATGGTTTCGACCGCGCGCTTCGACAACGACACCGATCTCACCGGCGTCGGCATCACCCGCAGCGCGCAGTCGATCCACGCCAACCTGATCTGGTCGCCGATCCCCAAGCTCGATGTCGGCGCGGAGATCGGCTGGGGCCAGCGAACGCTTGAATCGGGCGCCGAGGGCGACCTGAAACGCGTGCAGACCAGCGTCAAGTACAGCTTCTGACATCCACACCTCTCTTACCTGACACAGGAGGCGGCATGAACGTCCCGGCAAGCGAGCTGGACCCGGTCCTCGCGCGGATCGAGTCCAATCCCAAGTACCAGTTGCTCAAACGGCGCCGCAATACGCTCGGCTGGACGCTCACCGTGCTGATGCTCGTCGCCTACTACGGCTACGTCGGCCTGATCGCCTTCGACAAGGAATTCCTTGCGCAGCGCATCGGCAGCGGCGTCAGCACCATCGGCATTCCGATCGCCACCGCGCTGATCATCTTCACCGTGTTGATCACCGGCTATTACGTCTGGCGGGCCAACCGCGAGTACGACCGGCTCACCGCCGAAATCCTCGAGGAGAGCCGCTGATGGAAACCATGCACGCTGCTCCGTCCGCCATCCCTGGCGCGCTTTCCCAACCCGTGTCACCCCTTGCTTCCTGCCTGCGCTTGGCAGGGATGTGCCTTCCCTTGCTGGCTATACTGGCGCTGCTCCTCGCCAGCAGCGTGGCGTTCGCCGCGCCTGATCTCGGCGAAACCACCAAGCAGCCGACCAACTGGATGGCGATCGGCATGTTCGCCGCCTTCGTTGTGCTCACCTTGTGGATCACCAAGTGGGCGGCCGGCCGCACCCGTTCGGCGGCGGATTTCTACACCGCCGGCGGCGGCATCACCGGCTTCCAGAACGGCTTGGCCATCGCCGGCGACTACATGTCGGCGGCCTCGTTCCTCGGCATTTCGGCGGCGGTGATGGCCAACGGCTACGACGGCCTGATCTACGCCACCGGCTTCCTGGTCGGCTGGCCCATCCTCACCTTCCTCCTGGCCGAGCGCCTGCGCAACCTGGGCAAGTTCACCTTCGCCGATGTCGCCGGTTACCGCTTCCAGCAGGGCCCGATCCGCGCGTTCGCGGCAAGTGGCACGCTGGTCGTCGTCGCGTTCTACCTGATCGCGCAGATGGTCGGCGCGGGCTCGCTCATCAAGCTGCTGTTCGGGCTGGATTACTGGATCGCGGTGGTGATCGTCGGCGCGTTGATGATGGTCTACGTGCTGTTCGGCGGCATGACCGCGACCACCTGGGTGCAGATCATCAAGGCGGTGCTGTTGCTGGCCGGCGTGACCTTCATGGCCTTCATGATCATGGCCAAGTACGGCTTCAGCTTCGAAGCGCTGTTCTCCGATGCGGTGCGGGTCAAGACCGCAGTGGCCGCGAACAAGGGCGAGGCCAATCCCGGCGCGATAGGCCAGGCGATCATGGGGCCCGGCGGCTTCATCAAGGACCCGATCTCGGCCATAAGCTTTGGCATGGCGTTGATGTTCGGCACCGCCGGCCTGCCGCACATCCTGATGCGCTTCTTCACCGTCCCCGATGCCAAGCAGGCGCGCAAATCGGTGTTCTGGGCGACCACGTGGATCGGCTACTTCTACATGCTGATCTTCATTATTGGTTTTGGTGCCATCACCCTGGTGCTGACCAACCCCGAGTTCGCCGATGTCGCCAACGGCGAGATCCTCGGCGGCAAGGGCGCGACCAACATGGCCGCGGTGCTGACGGCCAAGGCGGTCGGCGGCGACATCTTCCTCGGCTTCATCTCGGCGGTCGCGTTCGCAACGATCCTCGCGGTGGTCGCAGGGCTCACGCTTTCCGGCGCTTCGGCGGTCAGCCACGACCTCTACGCCACGGTGTTCAAGCACGGCAATGCCGACAGCGCATCGGAGTTGAAGGTCTCGCGCATGACCACGCTGGCGCTGGGCGTGATCGCGGTGCTGCTGGGCATCGCCTTCGAGAAGCAGAACATCGCCTTCATGGTCTCGCTGGCGTTTGCGGTCGCGGCATCGGCCAACTTCCCGGTGCTGCTGCTGTCGGTCCTGTGGAAAGGCTGCACCACCAAGGGCGCGGTGATCGGTGGCTTCGCCGGGCTGATCGCCGCCGTTGCGCTGACCGTGCTGAGCCCATCGGTGTGGGAAGACACGTTGGGCAATGCCAAGGGCAGCGCGCCGTTCCCGTACACCTCGCCTGCGCTGTTCTCGATGACGATTGCCTTCGTCACCATCTGGCTGGTGTCGATGCTCGATCGCTCGGGGCGCGCGGTAATCGACCGCGCGGGCTTCCGCGCCCAGCAGATCCGTTCGGAAACCGGACTGGGGGCATCGAAGGCGTCAAGCCACTGAGGCTCGACATCGCGTGGATGCAGGAACGTCGGCTGGATACCGGCGTTCTTGTCTTGAGGATCCGGATGCCGATGTCGCTGCGTAGACACCGATGCGGACGGTCAACGCGGTGGCGCCGCCAGTTCCTTTGCAGACAGGAAGCCATCGCGGTTCGCATCCTGCTTGCGGAAGCGCTCCAGCAGGTTGGCGCGATGCTCGACGCGGGTCAGCGGCTTGCCGCGCCCGCCCGGTTGCTCGGCCGGTTGCAGTACGCCATCGCGGTTCTTGTCCATCGCCTCGAAGCCATAGCTCATCCACGCGACGTATTCTTCGGCTGAGACGCGGCCATCTCGGTCGGCATCGATGCGCTTGAGGTAGTCGCCGGTCGATTGCGCGTGCGCGGCGACCGCCATCGCGCACAGAGCAAGCGCCAGTCCGGAACGCATCGACATCGACAAACTTACGCCGCCTGCAACGAATAACCGCGCAGGCGCTGCGCGAACTCCTGCAGCGAACGGATGCCGCTGGCCTCGGCCTCGCGACACCACTCCTGCAGCCGGTTCAGGCTGTCCTGGGCATTGGCCGAACGGGTCTCCAGAACCTGCGCCAGACGGCGGCGGTGCTCGACGAGTGTGTGAATGCGTGGCGAGGACGCGATCCATGCCTCCATCTGCGCTTTCGCATCCGGGCGCAGCCAGCGGCCATCGTCGGCCAGCGCCTTGCGCAGGCGGCGCGGCATCATCCGGCGCAGTCGCACGTTGCGGCGCCGCGCTTCTTCGCGCAGCGCCGGCTTGACCACGTTGCGGTGGAAATCGGTCATCGCCTGGAAACGATGCGCCAGCAGTGCCTTCATCGTTTCCATGTCGGGCATCGGGATGTTGGGACGGATGTCGAGCGTCGGCGCGACGCGCAGGACTTTCGCCATTCCCACCTTCTCGAAACCCTTGATCGCCGCCCAGCCGATGTCGAACTCCCATTTGCGCAGCGCGAACTTGGCCGAGGACGGGAACGCGTGGTGGTTGTTGTGCAGCTCTTCTCCACCGATCCAAACGCCCCACGGCGTCAGGTTGGTCGCGGTGTCGCTGGTCTCGAAGTTGCGATAGCCCCACCAGTGGCCGAGGCCATTGACCACGCCCGCGGCCCAGAACGGGATCCACGCCATCTGGATCGCCCACGCCGCCACGCCCTTGGCACCGAACAGCAGGAACAGCACCACCAGCAGCAACACCGGGCCACCGGTCGCCCAGCGCGTGTAGAGGTGGCGCTCGATGGCATCGTCCGGGCAGCCCTTGCCGTACTGGTCGATGCTGGCGCGGTCGCGCCTCGCCTCGCGGTACAACTCGACCCCGCGCCAGAACACGTTGCCGATGCCCTTGAACATCGGGCTGTGCGGGTCTTCCTCGGTCTCGCACTTGGCGTGGTGCTTGCGATGGATCGCCGCCCACTCGCGCGCGATCATCGAGGTGGTGAGCCAGGTCCATAAGCGGAACACATGGGCGATGGCCGGATGGAAATCCACGCCGCGATGCGCCAGCGAACGATGCAGATAGAGCGTGACCGAGAAGATGGTCAGCTGGGTGGCGATGAGCAGGTAAATGGCCCAGCCGAGCCAGCCGATGCCGGCGAGGCCGTTTGCGAGGAAGTCGATGATCGAAGTGGGCATGAGGTGTCCGGTGCGCGAATTCGCCCATCCATGATGACGGCCACGCCCCGCGATGCCAATCGTGCGCGGGCCCACGGATTCATCGGCGGTGCGGTTTTGTCATCCTTGTTCACTCTTTTTCGTTCAGGGCCTTGCTTCCTTTCGCGTCGCCTCGCCCACATTTGACTGCCATGCCCGAACTCCCCGAAGTCGAAACCACCCGCCGCGGCCTGGAGCCGCACCTGCTCGGTCGCCGCATCGAGCGCGTCGTCCTGCGCCGCGATGCCCTGCGTTGGCCGATCCCGGCGGAGGTTTCCGAGCGCCTGGTCGGCGAGGAGATCAGCGCGATCCGCCGTCGCGCCAAGTACCTGCTGCTCGATACCTCGGCCGGCAGCGCACTCTGGCACCTCGGCATGTCCGGCTCGCTGCGGGTGCTGGATGGCGACGTGCCGGTGCGCGCGCATGACCATGTCGATGTCGCCTTGGACGATGGCCGGGTGCTGCGCTTCAACGACCCGCGCCGCTTCGGCTGCCTGCTCTGGCAGGCGCCGGGCCAAGCGCACGAGTTGCTTCAGGGTCTGGGCCCGGAACCGCTGTCCGACGATTTCGATGGCGATCATCTGTTCGCGCTCTCGCGCGGGCGCAAGGCGCCGATCAAGACATTCCTGATGGACCAGGCGGTCGTGGTCGGCGTCGGCAACATCTACGCCGCCGAAGCCCTGTTCGAAGCGGGCATCCATCCCCTGCGCGAGGCCGGCAAGGTCTCGCGCCAGCGCTACGCAAGGCTGGTCGATGCGGTGAAACGCATCCTCGCCCATGCCATCACCCGCGGCGGCACCACCCTGCGCGACTTCATCAGCCCGGACGGCCTGCCCGGCTATTTCGAGCAGGAACTCTTCGTCTACGGGCGCGGCGGCGAGCCGTGCAAGCGCTGCGGCACCACGCTCAGGGAAGCGCGCATCGGCCAGCGCGCCAGCGTCTGGTGCCCGCGCTGCCAGCGTTAGGCCGCGCGCCAGCCACGCTCGGCTATCCTCGGGACATGCACGCACCCACGTCGCGCGATGGCATCACCCAATGGCTGGACCAAGCCCGCGGCGGCGATCGCGCGGCGCTCGACCGCGTATTGCAGGCGCTCTACGGCGAGTTGCACGCGATGGCCAAGCGGCAACTGGGCGGCGCCGGCGAGGACACGCTGGATGCCACCGCGCTGGTGCACGAGGCCTATCTCAAGCTGGTCGGCCAGCAGGATGTCGAGTTCAGCGATCGTGCGGCGTTCTTTGCCTACGCCGCCACCGCCATGCGCAGCGTGGTGGTCGACCATGCGCGCTCGCGCCTCGCGCTCAAGCGCGGCGGTGGCGATACCGTTCAGCGCGTGGCCGACCTGCCGGACAACATCAACGACGGCATCCGCCTCGACGAGGACCTGCTCTCGCTCGACAGTGCGTTGACCCAGTTGAACGAGGTCGACCCGCAGCTCGCGCGTGTGGTTGAGCTGCGTTACTTCGGCGGCCTTTCGGAATTGCAGATCGCCGAGCTCACCGAACGCTCGGAGCGCAGCGTGCGCCGCGACTGGCAGAAGGCGCGGATGTTCCTGCTGCAGATGCTGCAGGGCAACTGACCGATGGAACGCACGCGCTGGCAACGGTTGTCCGCGGCGCTGGACGAGCTGCTCGAACTCGACCGCGAGGCACGCGAGGCACGCCTTGATGCGCTCGATGACAGCGACCCCGATTTCGCCCGTGACCTGCGCGGCCTGCTGGCGCAGGAGGACACCGACGGTACGTTGCTCGACACGCCTCTGGTCACCGCGCCGCCCGGCCCGCGTGAAGGCGAACAGGTCGGCCCGTACCGGCTGGAGCGGTTGCTGGGCGAAGGTGGCATGGGCCAGGTCTGGGTGGCCGAACGCGCCGACGGCCTGTACGAACGCCGGGTCGCGCTGAAATTGCTGCGGCCCGGCCTGGCCGATCCCAACCTGCGCCTGCGCTTCACCCGCGAGCGGCAGATCCTTGCGCGGCTGGCACATCCGCACATCGCGCGGCTGATCGATGCCGGCATCGGCGACAACGGCCAACCCTACCTGGCGCTGGAGGAAGTCGAGGGCGAAGGCATCCTCGAATACTGCCGCAAGCGCGGCACGCCACTTCGCACGCGCCTGCAACTGTTTCGTCAAGTCTGCGAGGCGGTGACCCACGCGCATGCCAACCTCGTCGTCCATCGCGACCTCAAGCCCTCCAATATCCTGGTGACGCCCGAAGGCGAAGTGCGCCTGCTCGATTTCGGCATCGCCAAGCTGCTCGACGGCAACCCGGCCGACCCACCGGAAGCCACCCGCACCGGACTGCGCAGTTTCACCCTGCATTACGCCGCGCCGGAGCAGATCCGCGGCGAGCCGGTCACCACCCAGACCGACGTGTATTCGCTCGGCGTGGTGATGTACGAATTGTTGACCGGCGAGAAACCCTACCGGCTCAAGCGCGAGACCAGCGCACAATGGGAGGAGGCGATCCTGGCCGGCGATCCACAGCGGCCCTCGCTGGCGGTGGTGCGTGGCGGCGACGACGAAGCAGTGCCCGGCGTCGACCGTCGGCGTTGGTCGAAGATGCTGGCCGGCGACCTCGACAACATTGTGCTGAAAGCGCTATCGAAGCAGCCGGGCGAACGCTACCCGTCCGCCGAGGCGCTCTCACTCGACATCCAGCGCCACCTCGATGGCTTGCCCGTCCTGGCGCGGCCGCAGAGCCTGGCGTATCGCACGCGCAAGTTCGTGCGCCGCCACCTGCTTCCGATCACGCTCACCCTCGCCGCAGCGCTCACCCTGATCGGACTGCTGGGATTCACCTGGTGGCAGCGCCAGCAAGCGGTGCGTGAAGCCGCGCGTGCGCAGGCGTTGCAGACCTTCGTGGTCGGCCTGTTCGAGAGTGCGGGCGTCGCCCGCAGCGGCACGCCACTGGATGTCGAGACCCTGGTCGATGCCGGCGAGCTGCGCGGCGACCGCGAACTCTCCATGCAGCCACGCGCGCATGCCGAACTTCTGGGTGTGATTGCGCGCATCCGCATCGCGCTCGGCCAGTACGAGGAAGCGCGACTGCTGCTGCAAAGACAGCAGGGGGTGCTGGCGACGCTGGCCGATGCCCCGCCCGGCCTGCGCCTGGAAGCAAGCACCCAGCGCGGCCGGCTGCAACGCCTGCAGGGGGATGCCGGAGGCTGCATCGCCACCCTCGCGCCGGTCATGCCTTTGGCGCAACGTTCGCAGGCGCAGTTGCCGGCACTCTCCGCCGACTACTACTCGCAGCTGGCGCGCTGCCAGCGTGCCACGGGCGAGCGCGACGCGGCACGCGGGTTGTTCGAACGTTCATTGGCGGTCAGGCGAAGCGCCTTGGGTGATGACATCGGCGTGGTCGAAAACCTGACCGACCTGGCCGCGCTGTCGGTCGATGCCGGCGATTACGCCCAGGCCCTGCGCGGCTTCGAAGGCGCGCTTGCACAGCTGCGCAAGATCGCCGGGCCGCGCCACCCGCTGGCCATCGACATCCTCCGCTCGATCGGTGCGACCCAGCAGCAAACGGGCCAGTCGGCCGCGGCAACTCGCTCACTCGGCGAGGCACTCGCCCTGTCGGATGGACTGCAGGGACAGAACCATCCGGCCACGCTCGCACTGCGTCGCCAGCATGCCGTGCTGTTGGTCGAGGAAGGCCAGCTCGAGGAAGCGCAACGCCAGCTTTCGGCCAACCATCCCCGGGTCATCCAGCGCCATGGCGCTGACAGTGCCGAGGCCGCGGCGAGCTGGGATGCCCTTGCGCAGGCCGCGCACGAGATGGGCGAGCTTGACCGCGCCCACGGCGACTACCTGCGCGCCGCTCGGATCCTGCGGGACCGCAAGGCACAGGCGCCACTCGCCGACACCCTGCAACGCGACGCCGCGGTGCTGATCGAAGCGCGTCGCGCCCAGGCCGCGCTGCGCGTGCTGGACGATATCCGCAAACTGCGCGAACCCAACGCCGATTGGCTGCGCCTGCAGGCCGAGGCCCGGCTGCAGACAGGCGAGATCTCCGATGCGCTGCAAGCGCTCGCTGATGCACGGGGGCAACGCGAAGACGCCGCCATCGCCGCGTTGCGGGCCCGCCTGCAGCTTGCCGATCCCGCATCCACGCCCGACACGCGCGCGGCGGCGCTCACTGCGCTTGCACAGTCCGCGGACCAGCCGGTCACGACCCGCGCACAACTGCTGCAACATCTACGGAGCGATTTTTGGCTGGCCGAAGCCCGCTGCTCCGATGGTGCAGCCGAAGCGATGGCGCTGTTCGATGCGCTTGCCGCCCGTCTCGCCCTGGTCCAGCCGCAAGGCGGGGTGCTCGCCCGCCAGGTCGATGCGGCGATGGTGGCCTGCCGGCAACGACAGGCCGGCGCACCGGTCAATCCAGCCGCAGCGGCGGCTGCAACGGCGCTATCTCGCCCTCGCCCCGCATCACCTTCTTGAACTCTCGGCGGCTGACCGAAACATAACGGTCGTTGCCGCCGATCTCCACTTGCGGCCCGTCGGCCAGCGCACGACCGGCCTCGTCCACCCGCACCGTCATCGTCGCCTTGCTGCCGCTGTGGCAGATCGTCTTGATTTCCTGCAACTCATCGGCCCAGGCCAGCAGCGCCGCGCTGCCCTCGAACAGTTCGCCGCGGAAATCGGTACGCAGTCCGTAGCAGAGCACGGGGATGCGCAAGGCATCCACCACCTCGGAGAGTTGCCAGACCTGCGCCTTGGACAGGAATTGCGCCTCGTCGACCAGTACGCAGTGCAGCGGACCGAGCGCATCGATGTCGGTTGCCACGATCCGTTGCAGGTCGTCGTCGCGACCGAAGCGGATGGCATCCGCCTGCAAGCCGATGCGCGAAGCCACCTTGCCACCCGCGCGGTCATCGATGCGCGGCGCAAGGATCGCCACCCGCATGCCGCGCTCGCGGTAGTTGTGCGCGGACTGCAGCAGGGTGGTGGTCTTGCCCGCGTTCATCGCCGAGTAGTAGAAGTAGAGCTTGGCCATCGACTGGAATTGTCGGGCGCCGGGCCTTGCATGTCACGCGGGGTGAATGGCTGATGTCAGATGCGGCCGCCAGTGCGCGCGCCAGCTGGCAAAATGACCCCTCCTCCACGCGTCCTTGCCCATGCACGGCCTCAATCCCCCGCAACGCCAGGCCGTCCTGCACACCGAAGGCCCTCTGCTGGTGCTCGCTGGCGCCGGTAGCGGCAAGACCCGGGTGATCGTGGAGAAGATCGCCCACCTGGTCTCGACCGGCCGCTATCCGGCCAGGCGCATCGCCGCGATCACTTTCACCAACAAATCGGCGAAGGAAATGCGCGAGCGCGTCGCGCGACGATTGAAAGGCGATGCCGGCGAGGGCTTGACCATCAGCACCTTCCACGCGCTGGGCCTCAAGATCGTGCAGGTCGACTGCGCCAAGCTCGGCCTGAAGCGCGGCTTTTCGGTGTTTGATGCCGATGATGCGATGGCGCAATTCAAGGACCTGATGGCCGGCGCCAAACCCGATGCGGTGCAGGCATCGATGGCGCTGGTTTCGCGCGCCAAGAACGCCGGACTCTCACCCGAGCAGGCGCTGGAAGCGGCCCGCTCCACCCGCGAACTCGAAGCCGCGCGGCTCTACACACGCTACCAGGCCCGCCTCGCCAGTTTCAACGCGGTCGATTTCGACGACCTGATCCGACTCCCCGTGCAGTTGCTCGAAAACGATGCGGAAGCGCGCGACGCCTGGCGCGAGCGCATCGGCTACCTGCTGGTGGACGAGGCGCAGGACAGCAACGATGCGCAGTACCGGCTGCTGCGCGCGCTCGCCGGCGAGGCCGGCCAGTTCACCTGCGTGGGTGATGACGACCAATCGATCTACGCCTGGCGCGGCGCCAACCCCGAGAACTTGCTGCAGATGGGCGAGGACTACCCCGCGCTCGAGATCATCAAGCTCGAGCAGAACTACCGCTGCAGCAATCGTGTGTTGCGTGCGGCCAACCACCTCATCGCGCACAACCCGCACGCACACCTGAAGACGCTGTGGAGCCAGGCCGCCGATGGCGAACGCGTGCGCGTCTGGGAGTGCCGCGACAGCGAACACGAGGCGGAGAAGGTCGCCGCCGAGATCCATTTCCTGCACACCGCGCGCAACGCACCGTGGAGCGACTTCTGCATCCTGTTCCGCGGCAACCACCAGTCGCGCCAGCTGGAAAAGGCGTTGCAGCTGCTCCGCATCCCCTACCACCTGTCCGGCGGCACGGCGTTCCTCGAGCGTGCGGAAGTGAAGGATGCGCTGGCGTGGCTGCGCCTGCTGGTGAATCCGGACGATGATGCGGCCTTCCTGCGCGCGGTGCAGAGCCCGAAACGCGAAGTCGGCCAGACCACGCTGGCGAAACTCGCCGAACTCGCCCGCGAAGCGCACCTGCCGTTGTCGCGCGCCGCCGAATCGGTGGGGATGTTGAAGCAGCTGCCGCCACGCGCCGCGAATGCCCTGCACGGATTCACCGACATCGTCCATGCATTGCGCACGGAGTCGCACAGCAAGAGCGCCGCAGACCTGGTGCGCTCGCTCGCCCAGCGATCCGGGCTGGAGGCGGCGATCAAGGCGCAGTCAAAGAACGAACAGGTCTATCGCCTGCGCGCCGGCAACATCGAGGAACTGGCGCAATGGTTCGAAGGCGCGCGCGGTGCCGGCGTGGGCGACCTCGCAGCTCAGCTCGCGCTGGTCTCGCGCAGCGACAAGGACGATGCCGGCAACCAGGTCCGGCTGATGTCGCTGCACGCGGCCAAAGGGCTGGAATTCCGCTACGTTTTCATCGTCGGCATGGAAGACGGCACCCTGCCGCACGAAGCCAGCCTGGACGAAGGCCGGCTGGAGGAAGAACGCCGCCTGCTCTACGTCGGCATCACCCGCGCCAAGGAGCAGCTGTGGCTGTCCCATTCGGCCAAGGCGACGCGCTGGGGCAGCGTGGTGAAACTTTCGCCATCGCGGTTCTTCGACGAGCTGCCGGCGGCCGAACTGCAACGCGATGGCGCGGACCCCGCGGCGGATGCCGAACGCAAACAGGTCCGCGCGCGTGCCGGCCTCGCCGACCTGCAGGCGATGCTGGGCGACTGAGCCATCGCGCGTCCGGGCGTCATCTGTATTCGCTAGACTCGGTGTTTTCCCACGGGCCTGTTGCCGATGCGCCGCCACATCCTCATTCCTGCCCTGCTCGTCCTGGCCATTGCCGGCTGCAAACAGACCGGTCCGGCACCCGCGACCAGCACCGACGCCACGCCCAAGGACACCACGGCCGCAACGGCGCCCGCCGCGAATGCCGTTCCCGGCGATTCCGCGAACGACAACCTCAACGCCGTCGCGTGGGTTCAGCGCTCGGCCGAATACGCCGCGACCACCACCACCATCTACCGGGCCGCCACCGCCGAGTTGGATGCCGCGCTGAAATCCGGCGAGAGTGCGTTGGCCGAAGGCGAGCAGACCGCGGGCGGCGGGAAGTTGCCGCCGGCGTTGATCATGGACGTGGATGAAACCGTGCTCGACAACTCGCCCTACCAGGCTCGGCTGGTGATGAACGGCAAGGAGTTCGACGACCTGACCTGGGACCAGTGGGTGGCCGAGAAGAAGGCCAAGCCGGTGCCCGGCGTGGTCGAGTTCGCCAAGGCGGCGGATGCCAAGGGCATCACCGTGCTCTACATCTCCAACCGCGCCGCACACCTGCAGGAGGCAACGCTGGCCAACCTTAAAGCCGCCGGCCTGCCGGTGAAAAACGACCAGGTTTTCCTCGGTTTGGGGACTTTCGTCGCCGATTGTGAGCAGAACGGCAGCGAAAAGCTGTGTCGGCGAACGCACGCCGGTCGCAAGTACCGGGTGCTGATGCAGTTCGGCGACCAGCTGGGCGACTTCGTGCAGATCCTGACCAACACGCCGGACGCCCGCGCCGACCTCTCGGCCAAATACGCCGACTGGTGGGGCCAGCGCTGGTGGATGCTGCCCAATCCGACCTACGGCAGCTGGGAACCGGCCCTGTTCAACAACGACTGGAAACAGGCGCGCGAAGCACGGCGAGAGGCCAAGCGCGTCGGGTTGGATGTTGCAAATTGATATAAATCAATAGCTTGTCAGCATCAATCTCAGGTATTGCATAAAGTCGGTGCAGCGGTTACGCTGCCCTCGCCACAACAAGTCCTCCGGCTTGGCCGGATTGAACAAGGAGACCTCGGTCTCCTTCTTTTTTGGCCGCAGGCCTGAGCGGCGCCCTTGCGGCGCTCCCCCGGCCGTGCTCAAGTGGCGACCTTGGGGAAACCGATCCGACACCGCATGCCCATGTCTCCACGACCCGGCAGGTCACTGGTCCTAGGGCTGCTTGCCGGCCTGCTGCTGGCGTGTTCGCCGGCGCTGGAGCCCGCATCGACACCCAAGCATGCGGCCCCGGCCGTGGTGCCGCACGGCGCGGCCACCCCCGATGCGGCGGTTTCGGACCTGCTGGACCACCTGGGCCGCAATGCGCTGGCCGACGTGCCACGCAGCGCGTTGCCCGCCGCCCTTCATGCACGGGTCGAGACCAGCTGGCGCAACGGCCAGAGCCGCTGGCCGCTGACCGAACTGCCGCTGGACCAGAGCATCCCCGGCATGCTCGAAACACTGACCGCCACCGATGCCGAACCCCGCCTGCAGGCACGTTTCGGCCAGCAACTCTCCGGGCAGACCCGCGCCCTGCAGGATGCCGCGCGCGGCATGGGGTTGTTCGGCAAGCAATACCTGGCGCAGCAGGGCCGGGACTACAGCCGCCAGCAACGCGAGCACTACAGTCAGCTGATCGATGCGGTCTCCGGCTGGGCACAGCAGGCCCCGCTCGGCGATCCGGGCCGCGGACGAGAAGCCATCCACCTGCTGGTGAAAGGCGCCGAGCGCAGCGGTATCAGGAACAATGAAGACTTCACCCGGGTCAGCATGGAGGCCAGCCTGAAAGCGCTGGTACCGCTCTACATCGCCATCAAGCAGATGCTCGCCCTGTACGGCCTGGGCGTGGACACGGCGCTGGCGGGTGCGCGGGCCGAGACCGTTCGGGTCGAAGGCGATCGTGCCCAGGTCCGGATCCGCTACGCATTGGCCGGGCGCGACATCGAAACCGTGGTCGAGGCGGTGCGGGTCGAGGGCCGCTGGTACCTGGCCGATTACCTGAAGGCGGCCGAAGCCTCGCTTGGCGAGCCTCAGGACGAAGCTGAAGCGCCCGCCACCCCATCAGGGCCGAACGCGCCAGCTGCGCGATAATGCCGCCGATGCAGAACCAGACGCCCCTGCCATTCCCGGAGCGCCCGGAGCCGGAGAACGCCGTCGGGCCGACCCAAGTCGCCGCCCCGGGCGCGCCCGAAGCCGAACTGCCGCCAGACCCGGCACCGGCTGACAATGCCCCACTCGATGGCGGACGCCCGAATGAATCCGCGGATCCCGTCGATGTCGCCCCGGAACTTCCCTTCGCCGCGATGCTCGCCGACGACGCCCGCGCCGCGCCGCCCGCGTCGCGCCCGCTCTGGGCCCGGCTGCTCGGCAAGCTGATCGAGCCGTGGATCGAGCTCAAGCTCGAGCCCGAAGACCCTGCGGCGTTCGATGACGGCCGGCCGGTCTGCTACGTGCTGGAAGACTACGGCCTCAGCAACGCGCTGATCCTCGACCGCGCCTGCGAGGAGGCCGGCCTGCCCTCCCCGCTGACCCCGCTTCCGGGCGATCCGCTCGGCCGCAAGCGCGCCTACGTCGCGCTGTCGCGGCGCAACGCCAACACCCTCGCCGCGCTCGGCCTTGCGCCCGGTCCGGAGCACAAGACCCATTCGGGCTCGCTGGCCCGCCTGCTGCAGGCGCATCGCGATGATCCGGGGCTGGATGTCCAGCTGGTGCCGGTGTCGATCTTCGTCGGCCGCGCGCCGGACAAGCAGAGTGGCTGGTTCTCGGTACTGTTCTCCGAGAACTGGACCCTGGTCGGGCGCTTCCGCCGGCTGCTGGCGATCCTGCTCAATGGCCGCGGCACGCTGGTCAGGTTCTCGCCGCCGGTGTCGCTGCGCGAGATCGTCGACGAGGGCCTGCCGCCCGAACGCACCGTGCGCAAGCTCTCGCGCGTGTTGCGCACGCACTTCCACCGCATTCGCGCGGCGATCATCGGGCCGGATCTTTCGACGCGTCGACTGCTGATCGACCGCGTCCTCGCCGCCGAACCGGTCAAACAGGCGATCGCCGACCAGGCCCGCCGCGACGGCAGCAAGCCGCAGGACGCGTGGAAAAAGGCGCATGCCTACGCCTGGGAGCTCGCCGCCGACTACTCGCACCCGGTGGTGCGCTCGGCCAGCTTCATCCTCACCCCGGTCTGGAACCGCATCTACCGCGGCGTCCTGGTCCACCATCTCGACAAGCTCAAGGCCGCCGCGCCGGGCCACGAAGTCATCTACGTGCCCAGCCACCGCAGCCACATGGACTACCTGCTGCTCTCGTACATGCTCTACGTGCAGGGCATCGTGCCGCCGCACATCGTCGCCGGCATCAACCTCAACCTGCCGGTGATCGGCACCATCCTGCGCAAGGGCGGCGCGTTCTTCATCCGCCGTTCGATCCGCGGCAACATGCTGTATTCGGCGGTGCTGTCGGAATACGTCGCGCAATTGATCGCCGGCGGCTACTCGGTCGAATACTTCATCGAGGGCGGGCGCTCGCGCACCGGCCGGCTGCTGCAGCCCAAGGGCGGGATGATCTCGATGACGCTGCGTGCCTACCTGCGCCAGCCCACGCGACCGGTGCTGTTCCAGCCGGTCTACATCGGCTACGAGAAGCTGATGGAAGGCAACAGCTACCTCGACGAGCTGACCGGCAAGCCGAAGGAAAAGGAATCGATCTGGCAATTGCTGCTGGGCATCCCCAAGGTATTGCGCAGCAACTATGGCCAGGTGGTGGTGAACTTCGGCGAGCCGATCGAACTCACCCGCATGCTGGACGTGCACGCCACCGGTTGGGATGGCAAGCCGGTGGGCGAGGACGAGAAGCCGGAATGGCTCAACAACACGGTCAACGCCCTCGCGCAACAGATCCAGGTCAACATCAACCGCGCCGCCGACGTCAACCCGATCAACCTCTTGGCGCTGGCCCTGCTCTCGACGCCCAAGCATGCGATGGGCGAAGCCGACCTGCTGGCGCAGATCGCGTTGTCGAAGACGCTGCTGGCCGAGCTCCCCTATTCCGACCGCGTCACCGTCACCCCGCACACGCCCGGGCAGATCGTCGCGCACGGCGAGGAAATCAACGTCCTGCGCCGCATCGCGCACCCGCTCGGCGACGTGTTCGATGTCGACGAGGACAAGGCGGTGCTGCTGTCCTACTTCCGCAATAACGTACTGCACCTGTTCACCGCATCGGCGTGGATCGCGGTGTGCTTCCTGCACAACCGGCGGATGTCGCGCAGCACGCTCAAACGCCTGGGCGAGAACGTGTATCCGTTCCTGCAGGCGGAGCTGTTCCTGCCTTGGGCGCCCGAACAGTTCGCCGAGCGCATCGATCGCACCGCCGACCTGTTCGTCCGCGAGGGTCTGCTGCAACAGGTCAACGACGACGAAGGCGGCATCCTCGCCCGCAGCGCCGGCCAGACCGACGAGGTGTTCCGCCTGCGCGGGCTCGGCCATCCGCTGCAGCAGGCGTTCGAGCGCTATTACATCGCCATCTCGGTACTGGCCAAGAACGGCCCCGGCACGCTGTCCGCAGCCGAACTTGAAAGCCTGTGCCAGCTCGCCGCGCAGCGGTTGTCGCTGCTGTACGCCGATACCGCGCCGGAATTCTTCGACAAGTCGCTGTTCCGCGGCTTCATCCAGAAAATGCGCGAGATGCGCATGGTCTGGCCGGACCAGAACAGCAAGCTGGTCTACGACGAGCGCCTGACCCAGTGGGCGCGCGACGCCAAGGTCATCCTCGGCCGCGAACTGCGCCACACCATCGAGAAGGTCAGCCCCGAGGCCGCGCAACCGGCCAACGGCAACGGTGACACCCCGGCCGCCTGATCCTCAGGCCGGCTCGTCCGGGATCAACGCGCTCTCCAGCTGGGCGATGCAGTCCTTCAGGAACAGCTTGCGTTTCTTCAGCCGCTTGATCGCCAACTCGTCCATCAACAGGTCGGCCTGCAGCCGGCTGATCACCGCATCAAGGTCGCGGTGCTCGCTGCGCAATTCCGCGAGTCGGTGGGCGATGCGGGCAGGTTCAAGCTCATGCATGGGCGAAGGGTAGCTTGCACGGCGAGTCTCGGCCAGCGCGATCGGGCAGGCTAAAATGGCGATCCGATGACCGCCATCCCGCTCGCCCTGCTCGATATCGACGCGCCCGCCGCGGAGGCTGCCGCGCGCACGAAAACCCGCAAGCGCGAGGCCGACAAGCTCGCCAAGCGGCTGCGCCACCAGGTCGGCCGCGCGATCGCCGACTTCGGCATGATCGAGGATGGCGACAAGGTGATGGTCTGCCTGTCCGGCGGCAAGGACAGCTACACGATGCTGGACGTGCTGCTGCAACTGCAGAAGAAGGCGCCGGTGGATTTCAGCATCACCGCCGTCAACCTGGACCAGAAGCACCCGGGTTTCCCCGAGCACGTGTTGCCGGAATACCTGCGCTCGCTCGGCGTCGACTTCCACATCATCGAGCAGGACACCTACTCGGTGGTGAGCCGCGTCATCCCGGAAGGCAAGACGATGTGTTCGCTGTGCTCGCGCCTGCGCCGCGGCGCCCTGTATACGTACGCGGAAGAAAACGGCTTCACCAAGATCGCGCTCGGCCACCATCGCGACGACCTGGTCAACACCTTCTTCCTCAACCTGTTCTTCCACGCCAAGCTGTCCGGCATGCCGCCCAAGCTGCTTTCCGACGACGGCAAGCATGTGGTGATCCGCCCGCTGGCGAACGTGCGCGAGGCCGACATCGAGGAATACGCGGCGCTGAAGGATTTCCCGATCATCCCCTGCAACCTGTGCGGCTCTCAGGAAAACCTGCAGCGCGTGCAGGTGAAGAAGATGCTGCAACAGTGGGAGAAGGAATCGCCGGGCCGCGTCGAGACGATGGCGCGCGCGCTCGGCGACATCCGCCCGTCGCAGTTGTCCGACCCGAAGCTGTTCGATTTCCTTGCCCTCGGAAAGCGTGGCGATGCGGCGATGCCTGACACACATGCATGGTTGGCGGGTGGCGAAGCGGGTGATCGCAGCCTGGGCGACGCGGATGCCTGAGGCTTGGCGCACGAGCTCGTGGACGGGATGCGTTCGCCGCGACACGCCGTGAATACATCCATGCAGGCTCGCGCGCAGCATCCATGCGGCGCACGGCTGCAACGAACCCACACCATCCACGTCCCGGCGTCTTCTTGCGCCCTTGAAAAACTCCACGGATTCCCATGTTCTTCCGCAACCTGACGCTGTTCCGCTTCCCCGCCTCCATTGCCTTCGACGATCTCGAATCGAAACTCGCCGACGTCGCGCTCAAGCCGGTCGGCCCGATGGAACTGTCCTCGCGCGGCTTCATCTCGCCGTTCGGCCGCAACGAAGGGGAGGACGCCACGCTGATGCATCGCGTCGATGACGCGATCTGGCTCACCGTCGGCGGCGAGGACCGGCTGCTTCCGTCAAGCGTGGTCAACGACTTGCTGCAGAAGAAGGTGGACGAGTTCGAGGCCAAGAACGCGCGCCGACCGGGTGGCAAGCTGCGACGGCAGATGAAGGACGACCTCATCGCCGAATTGCTGCCGCGCGCCTTCGTGCGCCCGGTCCGCACCGATTGCCTCATCGATCTCAAGCATGGCGTGATCGCGGTCGATACCTCCTCGCGCAAGGTCGCTGAAACGGTCGTCTCGCAGATCCGCGAAGCACTCGGCAGCTTCCCCGCCCTGCCGGTCAACGCCGAAGTCGCGCCGCGCGCGGTGCTGACCGGCTGGATCGCCGGCGACGCGTTGCCCGACGGGCTGGTATTGGGCGATGAATGCGAACTGCGCGACCCCGCCGACAGCGGCGCGGTGGTGAAGATCCAGCGCATGGAACTGGCCGGCGAGGAAATCGAAACCCATCTGGAGGCCGGCAAGCAGGTCGCGCGGCTGGCCCTGGTGCTGGATGACCACGCGGGCTTCGTGCTGGGCGATGACCTGGTCCTGCGCAAGTTCAAGCTGCTGGAAGGCGCTGTCGAACAACTGGAATCGAGCGAACGCGACGACATCCGCGCCGAGTTGGATGCGCGCTTCGCGCTGATGGCCGGCGAGTTCAAGCGGGTGTTCGCGGTGCTGGAGGCGGCATTCAGCCTCAGCGCGAGCGAATGATCCGCGGGCGACATCGTTGTGATGCCGATAAGCCCGACTTGGAGGCGGCACGATCGCGTCACTGAGTGCCGCACAGGGCAGACATCTACAATAGGCGGCCATGTTCCGCCTGTTCGCACGCACGCCCGCAGTCAGCGAGCGACGCATGTTCGCCTTCTCTCTGGAGGACGGATCGACGATCGATGTCGTCCTGCATCGCCATCCGCGCGCGCGCCGCATCAAGCTGTCGGTGGACGAACGCGGCGCGCGCCTGACATTGCCCACGCGCGCGAGCGAACGCATGGCGCTCGAGTTCCTGCAGGCCCACCGCGGCTGGCTGGAGGCGCACTGGCGCGCGTTGCAGGCGGATGCCGCGCAGCCCTTGCGGCCCGGCAGCACGCGGACGTTGCCGTTGCGTGGGGCCGATGCGGCGATCGACTGGCGCAGCGCGCGCCTGACCCGGCTCCAGCCCGGCGCAGGTGACCGGCTGGTGTTCGACGTGCGCGGCCTGCAGCAGGACATGCCGCCGACGCCCGCCGTGCATCGCGCCCTGCGCGATTTCTACGAGGCCCAGGCCCGCGCCGACATCGCGCGCTGGCTGCCGCAGTACGCCGGCGGCTTGCCCAGGCCGCCTTCGCGCATCGTGCTCAAGCGCATGAGTTCGCAATGGGGATCGCTCTCGCCGGCAGGGGTGGTCGCGCTCGACCTGTCGTTGGTGCTGGCGCGGCCATCGGCATTCGAATACGTGCTGGTGCACGAGCTCTGCCATCTCATCCACCACGATCATTCGCCCGCGTACTGGCACGAAGTGGAGGCGCGCTGGCCAGCCTGGCGCGAGGAGCGCGACTACCTGCACGCCGAGGGCCGGCGCCTGAAATCGACGTTGCGCGCCCTACTCGGCTGAGCGACGGTCAATCACCCTGCGCGGCCAAAAAGGCGCGCAGGGATGCCGGCTTCACCGGCTTGGTGAGCAAGGTGACGCCGCGGGACCTGGCCCCTTGCCTGACCTCCTCGCTGCCATCGCCGGTGATCAGCGCCGCGGGCAGGTGCTGGCCGGCACGGTCACGCAACGCATCGATCAGGTCCAGGCCATCGAGCCGATCGTGCAGGTGATAATCGGCCAGCACGACCTGCGGACGATGCGCGGTGACCCGCGTCATCGCCTGCTGCACGTTCGCGGCAACATCCACATCCACCGACCAACGCGCCAGCAGCGCACGCATGCCGTCGAGGATGTCGGGATCGTTGTCGATGCACAGCACGCGCAGCCCTTTCAATCCTTCATCGTCCCGAGCCGCAGTAGCGATGTCGGCATCCGCCAGGACCACCGCGGGCGCCGGCCGGCGCGGCACCTCGATCGCGAACAGGCTGCCGCGACCCACGCGAGAATGCACGGTGAGCCGGTGGCCCAGGGTGCGAGCGATGCGTTGGCAGATCGACAGCCCGAGGCCGAGGCCACGCTCGCCTTGCCCAGGCTGGGCGAAGCGGCGGAACTCCTCGAAGATCTGCCGGAGATGATGCTGCGGAATGCCCGGGCCGGTATCCCAGACCTGCAGCTCGACCGTGTGTTCACGGCGGCGCGCGGCCAGCAGCACGCTGCCGCTGCGGGTGTAACGCATGGCATTGGCGATGAAGTTCTGCAGCGCGCGGCGCAACAGCGTTCGATCGCTTTCGATGAACACCGCGCGCGGCGCATGCACGCGCAGCCGCAATCCTCGCTGCCGCGCGGCGGGCGCGTATTGCGCGGCCAACTCGCCCAACAATTCGCCGACGTCGAACACCCGGATCTCCGGTTGCAACTGGTTGGCATCCAGCCGGGTAATGTCGAGCAGGCCATCCAGCAGGTCCTCGGCCGCGCGCAGCGAGGCGTCAACGCGCTCGCCAAGCCGACGTTGTTCATCGCCCGCGTCGCTGTGCCTGAGTGCGCTGGTGAACAGACGCGCGGCATTCAACGGCTGCAGCAGGTCGTGGCTGACCGCGGTGAGGAATCGGGTCTTCGATTGTTGCGCGGCTTCCGCCTCGCGGGTGCGTTGCTCGACCCGCTGCTCAAGCGTCTCGTTGGCCTCGATCAATGCCTGTTCGGTGTGCTTGTAGGCGGTCACGTCGCTGAAGGTGGTGACATAGCCGCCACCGGACAACGGCTGCCCGCGCATCTCGATCACCTGTCCGCTGGCGCGCACGCGCTCGAACACATGGGCGCTGCCCGCGCGCATGTGGGCGAGGCGGCGCTCGACCTGCGCCTCGACATCGCCCTCGCCCATCTCGCCACGATCGGCGTTCCAGCGCATAAGGTCGGCCACCGGGCGCCCGACATAAAGCATCGCATCCGGGTAACCGAACATCTCCTGGTACTGGCGGTTCCAGGTCACCAGCCGCATGTCGGCATCGACCACGCTCACGCCCTGCGCAATGTTGTCGAGCGTGGTCATCAGCACCTGCCGGTTGAAGCGGGTCTCCTGTCCGGCCTGGTCCAGCAGGTGCACCACTTCGCCCAGTTCGATGCCGGAGCCGCGCAGCGCGCTAGTCATGGTCAGGCGCGCGGAATCGGCACCTATCGCCGAGGCCAGCAGCCGCTCGGTGAATTGCAAGATGGCACGATTGGCGACCGCACCTGCAGGCAGGGCCTGGCCGGTGTCGCGGCGATACTGGTCGAAGGCGCGCTGAGCGCTGCGTTCGCCGACGATGCGTTCGGCCAGCGTGATCAGGTCGCCGACCCTCAGTTCGCCGACGTCCACATCACCACTCGATTGGGCCCGCTGTGCATAGGGATCCATGAACGAGGTCGCCAGCAGTTGTTCGCGCAGGCGCGGGCGCCAGCGCATCGACACGCCGATGAACACGGCCACATTCACCAGCAGCGACCAGAACACGCCATGAGTCAGGGCGTCCCAGCCGTGCATGCCGAGCAGGTGCTCGGGCCGCAGGGCAACCATGCCGAACGGCCCCGCCTGCAGCCAGTGGTGCCCATCCAGCCAACCCCCATGCACCAGCGACGGCAGGAACAGGCAATAGGACCACGTCAGCGCACCGGCGAGCGTCCCTGCAAACGCGCCGTGCCGGCTGGCGCCGCGCCAGTACAGGCCGCCCAGCAGGGCCGGCGCGAACTGCGCCACTGCGGCGAAGGCCAGCAGCCCGTATTCGGCGAGGCTGCCATATCCCTTGACCGCGCGATGGTAGGCGAACGCCATCAAAGCCAGCGCGAGGATAGTGGCGCGGCGCACCCACAGCACCTGTTGTTCGATGCCGTTCTCGCTCGCCGCCTGCCTGCGCAAGCGCAGCAGTACCGGCATCACCAGGTCGTTGCTGACCATGGTGGCCAGCGCGATGCTGGCCATGATCACCATGCCGGTCGCGGCGGAAAAACCGCCCAGATAGGCGGCCAGCGCCAGCAGATCGTTGCCGAGCCGCATCGGCATGGCCAGCACATAGCTGTCGGGCTGGACCGCGGTACCGGCGAACAACGCGCTGCCCGAAAGGCTGATCGGCAGGACCAGTACCGAGAACAGCAGCAGGTAGCCGCTGAACAGCCAGCGCGCGATGCGGATGTCGCGGACGTCCTCGCACTCGACCACCGCGACGTGGAACTGGCGCGGCAGGCACAGGATCGCGAAGAACGCGATCACCGTCTGCGCCAGCATGCTGCCCGGCAGTGGCTCCGACAAGGTCGTTCGCGTGGCCTGCAGCAGTCGCTCGGGCAGTCCGCCGCTTCCCGGCAGGTGCCACAGGGCGAATACGCCGATCGCGATGAAAGCGAGCAGCTTGACGAGCGACTCCATCGCCACCGCCAGCACCATGCCGCGATGGTGCTCGGTGGCATCGGTGCGCCGGGTGCCGAACAGGATCGCGAACACTGCCAGCGCCACTGCCACGTACAACGCCGGGTCACGCAGCGCGCCCTCGCCGGTGTTCTGCATGTCGGCCATCACGCCCACGCTCATCGCCACCGCCTTGTACTGCAGGCTGACGTAGGGCACCGCGGCGACCAGCGCCAGCAGCGCGACCAGCGCCGCAAGGCCCGGTACGCGGCCATAGCGCGAGGAGAGGAAATCGGCGATCGATACGATGCGGTGCTCGTCGCTGATCAGGATCAGCCGTTCGAGGATGCGCCAGCCGAACAGCATCAGCAGGATCGGACCGAGGTAGATCGGCAGGAAACCGAGCCCGGTCCGCGCCGCAGTGCCGACCGCGCCGTAGAAGGTCCAGGACGAGCAGTACACCGCGATCGCCAATGCGTAGACCGCTGGCCGCAGGCGATTGAGCCGGGGCGAATGCGCGCTGCGCTCACCGTATATCGCCACGCCGAACAGCAGCGCGACATAGGCCGCGGAGATCAGCAGCAGCGTCCAGCCTGGGATCATCATGCACGGTGCGACGGGGATCGCCCGCAGTGTACGCGCCCGCTGCACGCCGCCCACTTCGCCCAAAGTCGAAGCCGCGGGGATGGCCAGAGCTGCCAGAATATCGATGCACCAGCGGAGTCGCGACGATGGATGATGTGCCCGGCCTCGACCTCAGCCAGCCTCCCTTCGACCTGCTTGATGAAGCGGGCCGCGCGCGCCTTGCCGCGGGCATCGACCTCGGCTACCAGCCCGCCGGCACCCTGTTGATCGAGGCGGGCCAGCCTTCCCCGCACGTGATGGTGGTGCTGAAGGGCCGCATCCACGCCTTCGATCTGGACCACGCCGGCCATGAGCGCCGCTTCGGCGATTACGGTCCGGGCGACGTGTTCGGCGCGTGGGCAGTGATGGCCGGTCGCGCGCGGCATTCCTATCGCAGTCAAACCGATGCACTGCTCTACCTGATCCCCGCGCCGCTGTTCACGCGACTGCTGGGCGATTACCCGGCGTTCTCGGCATGGTTCAATGAAGGCCTGTCCGCCAAGGGGCGGATGGCGTCGCGCGGATCCGACATCGCCGAACTCATGGCCACCCGTGTCGGCGATGCGCAACTGGCTCCGGCCGAACGCATGCAGGCTTCGGCCACGATCCGCGAAGCCAGCCAACGTCTTTCCGGATCCCGCGTCGATTGCCTGCTGGTGGATGATCCCGCGCATGCCGGCCCGGGCATCGTTACCCGCACCGATCTGCTCGAAGCGCTCACCTTGGGCGATGCCACGCCCGAATCGCGCGTCGGGCCGCTGGCCAACCGGCCACTGGTCGCGGTACGCGCGGAAGAAGTGTTGTTCCAGGCGCTGGTGGTGATGACCGAACGCCACATCGAACGGGTGGCGGTGCGCGAGGGCGAAGCGATCATCGGCACCCTCGGCATGGCCGAAGTGCTCTCGCATTACGCCAGCCACTCGCACCTCATCAGCCTGCGGCTGGCCCGCGCGGGCACGCTTGCGGAAGTCACCGAAACCGCACGCGGCATGCATCGACTGATCCGCACCCTGCACGCGCAGGGCGCGCGCATCCCCTACTTGATGGAACTGGTCAGCGCACTCAACACGCGGGTGATGCAGCGGATCTTCGAACTGGTCATCCCGCGCGAGTACCAGTCGCAAGCGTGCCTGCTGGTGCTGGGCAGCGAAGGCCGCCGCGAACAGTTGCTCAAGACCGACCAGGACAACGCGCTGGTGTTCGCGGATGGCACCGAGCGGCCAGTTCTTGCCGAGTCGATGCAGCATTTCAGCGACGCCCTGCGCGATGCCGGCTACCCACCCTGCCCGGGCAAGGTGATGGTGAGCAATCCGCATTGGCGCATGCCGGTCGAAGGATGGCGGCGGCGTGTCGATGAACTGCGATGGCTGCATACCGCCGAAGCGGCACTCGACCTGGCGATCATGCTCGACGCGCGCGCGATCGCCGGCAACACTGCGTTGTTCGATCCATTGGCCGAATCGCTGTCCGCGCTGGGCGGAGACGAACGCCTGCTGCACCAGCTCGCTTCATCCATCCTGCAGTTCGACACGCCGCTGAACCTGCTCGGCCAGCTCAAGGGCGCTGCGCAGGGCACCGATCTCAAGAAGGGCGGAATCTTCCCGATCGTGCATGGTCTTCGCTGCCTCGCGCTCAAGCATGGCATCGCCGAGCGCAACAGTTATGCGCGCTGCGCTGCACTCGTCGAGCGCGGCCTGCTGTCGGCCGAACTGGGCCGCGACCTGCCGCAGGCGTTCTGCGTGTTCCAGCGGTTGCGACTGGATGCGCAACTCGATGCGATCGATGCACAGCGGCCCCTCGACAGCCATGTGCAGGCCGAACGGCTGCGCCGACTCGACCGCGAATTGCTGCGCGACGCGCTGCGCGTGGTGAAGGATTTCCGCGTGCACATCAAGCAGAGCTTCCACCTCGAAGGATGAGCAGGCCCGGCCGACTGACCCGTTGGCTGGATCGTCGTCGCCACGGCGCGGGCGAATGGGCGATGTTGTTCGCCGATCCGCCTCATGACGAATGGGTCAGCCTCGACCTCGAGACGACCGGCATGGATCCGCGCAGCGACCACATCCTCAGCCTCGCCGCGGTGCCGGTGCGCGCTGGCCGCGTGCAGCTGTCCGAACGCTTCGAGCGCGCGATCCGGCCGGATCGTGCCTTCGGCATCGCATCGATCCGCCACCATCGCATCACCCCGGATGAAGCCGCCGCCGGCATGTCCGTGACCCAAGCGGTGCGCGAGTTCCTGCACTGGCTCGGGCCACGCACGCTGCTGGGTTACCACCTCGCCTTCGATCTGGACATGCTGGCTCCACATGCGCGCGCGCTGTGCGGATTTGCGCTGCCCAACCCGCGTGTCGAGCTGGCCGATGAAGTCGCCGCCGCGCAACGCCGCATCGCGCCGGACGCGCCGCCCAACCTCGACTTCGCGCACATCGCCGAGCGCTTGGGCGTCCCGGTGATCGGTCGCCACGATGCATTGGGCGATGCGACGACGGTGGCGATGTGCTGGCT
>JAEWNY010000026.1 GCA_023461075.1 Pseudomonadota bacterium
CTTCTCCAGCTGCTGCACGTCCAGCTCGCCATCGACGAAACCGACCAGCATCTCCAGGCGTTCGCCGGTGTCGAGGGTTTCCAGCAGTTTCTGCTTGTCGGCCAGGCGCACGCCCAGGTGCGCGGCGACGGTGTCGGCGAAGCGTTCCGGCTCGTCGATGCCGGACAGGGTCTGGATCAGCTCGGGCGGCAGCTTGCGGTTGGACTTGACGTATTCCTCGAACAGACCGAGCAACGAACGCGCGATCGCCTCCAGCTCGCGGCCGTCGCGGGCGTTCTGCTCCGGCAATTCGTCGACTTCGGCCATCAGCGCGCCATCGCGCTCGCTGAAGTCGGACACGCGCGCGCGGCCCACGCCTTCGACCAGCACCTTGATGGTGCCATCGGGCAGCTTGAGCAGTTGCAGCACGGTGGCGAGCGCGCCGACTTCATAGACGTCATCGGCGCCTGGATCATCGGTTTCGGCCGACTTCTGCGCGACCAGCACGATGCGCTTGTCGGCCTCCATCGCCATCTCAAGCGCGCGGATCGACTTGTCGCGACCGACGAACAGCGGGATCACCATGTGCGGAAACACCACCACGTCGCGCAAAGGCAGAACCGGCAACACGGCGCGCGGGATGAGGCTGTCCTGTTCGGTCATCTTTCTTCTTCTCCGGTGAAAACTTGGGGCGAACCCACGGCTTCCTTTATGGGGGTGACGCGGCGATCCCGCAAGCGCCGCGCATCCCCTTCCAACGAAAAACCCCGGCGCGGGCCGGGGTTGCGTTGGATTTCATTCACCCGATGCCTTGGGCATGGCCGCCTCGGCCGGCGGGTTCTCGTAGATGACGAACGGGTCGGTCTTGTGCTCGATGACCGACTCGTCGACCACCACCTTGCTCACGTTCTCCATCGACGGCAGGTCGTACATGGTGTCGAGCAGCACCGATTCGACGATGGTGCGCAGCCCGCGTGCGCCGGTCTTGCGCTTCAACGCTTTCTTCGCGATCGCCGAGAGCGCGTCCGGGCGGAACTCCAGTTCCACGCCTTCCATGTCGAAGAGTCGCTTGAACTGCTTGGTGATCGCGTTCTTCGGCTCGGTCAGGATCGAGATCAGCGCCGGCTCGTCCAGTTCCTCCAGCGTGGCGACCACCGGCAGGCGGCCGACGAACTCGGGGATCAGGCCGAATTTGATGAGATCTTCCGGTTCGACATCGGCCAGCACCTTGCCGATCTCGGCCTTGCGCTCGGACGATTTCACCTTGGCACCAAAGCCAATCCCGCCGGTATCCGTGCTGCGCTGCTGGATGATCTTGTCCAGGCCGGCGAACGCACCGCCGACGATGAACAGGATGTTGCGCGTATCGACCTGCAGGAACTCCTGCTGCGGATGCTTGCGCCCGCCCTGCGGCGGCACGCTGGCGATGGTGCCTTCGATCAGCTTGAGCAGCGCCTGCTGCACGCCCTCGCCGGAGACATCGCGGGTGATCGAGGGGTTCTCGCTCTTGCGCGAGATCTTGTCGATCTCGTCGATGTAGACGATGCCGTGCTGCGCCTTGTCGACATCGTAGTCGCACTTCTGCAGCAGCTTCTGGATGATGTTCTCGACATCCTCGCCGACGTAGCCGGCCTCGGTCAGCGTCGTCGCATCGGCCATGGTGAACGGCACGTTGAGCAGCCTGGCGAGGGTCTCGGCCAGCAGGGTCTTGCCCGAGCCGGTCGGCCCGACCAGCAGGATGTTGGACTTGGCGAGCTCCACATCGTCCGACTTCTGCCGGCTCTCGATACGCTTGTAATGGTTGTAGACCGCAACGGCCAGCGTCTTCTTGGCGCGCTGCTGGCCGATCACGTACTGGTCGAGGACCTCGAGGATTTCCTTGGGCTTGGGCAGCGCGCTGCGCGCGGTCTGCGACTTCTCGGTCAGTTCCTCGCGGATGATGTCGTTGCACAGGTCCACGCACTCGTCGCAGATGAAGACGCTCGGGCCCGCGATGAGCTTGCGGACCTCGTGCTGGCTCTTCCCGCAGAACGAGCAGTACAGGATCTTGGTGGCGTCGCCTTGGCGGCGGTCTTCGGTCATCGTGTATTCCGTGGCGCGATTCGCGTGAAAAGTTCGTTAAACGGGCCGGTTACCCGAGAATAGCACAGGCCCGGCGGGTGGCCGGGCCTGTCGTTATGACAACGATTTCAGCCGTTAGTTCGGCTGGATGGAGTCTTCCGGGCGGCGTTCCAGCACGCGGTCGACCAAGCCGTAATCGCGTGCGGCCTCGGCCGACTTGAAGTTGTCGCGCTCGGTGTCGCGGGCAATGGTTTCCAGCGACTGGCCGGTGTGCTTGGCGAGGATCTCGTTCAGGCGCTGGCGAAGCGTCAGGATCTCGCGGGCGTGGATGTCGATGTCGGTCGCCTGGCCCTGGAAGCCGCCGAGCGGCTGGTGGATCATGACGCGCGAGTTGGGCAGCGCGTAACGCTTGCCCGGAGCACCGGAGGCCAGCAGCAGGGCACCCATCGAGGCGGCTTGACCAATACAGGTGGTCGAGACGTCCGGCTTGATGAACTGCATGGTGTCGTAGATCGCGAGGCCTGCAGTCACTATCCCGCCCGGCGAGTTGATGTAGATACTGATCTCCTTCTCCGGGTTCTCCGCTTCCAGAAACAGCAGCTGGGCGACGATGACGTTGGCCATGTGGTCGTCGATCGGGCCGACCATGAAGATCAGCCGCTCCTTCAGCAGGCGCGAATAGATGTCGTAGGCGCGCTCGCCGCGGCTGGTCTGCTCGACCACCATCGGCACCAGGTTCAGGGCTTTCGTCTCAAGGCTGCTCATGCGGGCTCCGGGGTTGGGACGCCATCATTCGGGTCGGATGGCGTCCTGGAAGGACAGCGGCTGCTCGGTGTGCTGGGCCTGCTCGGCGATCCAATCGGTCACCTGCTCTTCCATCACGCGGTTCTGCAGTCCCTGCAGGAGTTGGGGATCGTTGCGGTACAACTCAATGACCTGGTCCGGTTCCTCGTAGGTCGAGGCGATCAGGCGCATCGTCTCCATCAAACGGCCGCGGTCGAGCTGCAGCTTGTTGCGGCGGGCGACCTCGCCGGTGAACAGCGCGATCAACACGCGCTTGCCGGCGGCGTCCATGAACTGCGCCGGGTCGGCATCGAACTGCTGGCCCTGCTCGCGCGCCTGCTGGCGGGCGTTGTCGGCCATGGCCTGCGCCTCCTGCTCGATGAGCTTGGGCGGCATGGTGATATTGGAGTAGTTGGCGATGATCTCCTCGCCCACCGCGCGGCGCAGCCGGTACATCAGCGCGCCCTTCAGTTCGCGCTCCAAGTTGCTGCGGATCTCGTTGCGGAACTGCTCCGCCTCGCCGCTCTTCACGCCGAAGCTGCGGATGAAGCCGTGGTTGACTTCCGGCAGCTGCGGCTCGGCCACCTGCACGGCCTTGAGGTTGACATTGGCGGTCTTGCCGGCCAGCGCCGAGACCGGCCACTCCGCCGGGAACGCGACCTGGGCGGTCTTCTCGTCACCGGCCTTGAGGCCCGCCAGCTCCGCCTCGATCGTCGGGAACAGCATGCCGCTGCCGATCACCGTCGAGCCGCGTTCGCTGCCTTCGGTCGGCAGGCGCACGCCATCGGCTTCGGTCCACATCTCGACATCGACCAGATCGCCTTCCTTCGCCTCGCGCTCGACCGGCGACCAGCTGCGGCGCTGCTCGCGCAGGTTCTCGATCATGCGGTCGATGTCGGCGTCTTCGACGTTTGAAGTGTTGCGGGTGACGTTGAGCTTGGGCAGGTCGATCTCGCCGAACTCCGGCACCACCTCGAAATCGGCGACATAGGCGATCTCGCCCTCGCCGGCGGTTTCATCCGACGGCTCGATGCGCGGGCTGCCGGCGATCTGGAAAGTCTCGTCCTTCAGCGCGTTGCCGAAGCCCTCGCGCAGCAGGCCGTCGAGGATCTCCGCACGCACCTGAGGGCCGAAGCGCTTCTCGATCACGCTGGTCGGCACCTTGCCGGGCCGGAAGCCCTTGATGCGGGCATCGCGCGCGATCTCGCGCAGGCGGCTGCCGACACGGCTGTCGAGGTCGGCCGAGGGGACGCGGAACACCACGCGACGGCCAAGGTCGCCGGTGGATTCGATCGAAACCTGCATACACACTCCTGCCACCTGCTCGCCGGTGGTCTTTGTCGATGGTTGTCCGGTGGCGCCGGAAGCCCGGTCGCCGAACGGATTAGTTTCGCCGATTTCTCCCGCCCACGCCAGCCGGAGGCGCCCTTGGTTTGACAGCGCCGGGGCCGCGCCCGACAATGCACGGCCTTCGTGGCATCGACGCGATGCGACGGCAAGACCGGCGATCCGGCGGGGTATAGCGCAGTCTGGTAGCGCGCCTGCTTTGGGAGCAGGATGTCGGGGGTTCGAATCCCTCTACCCCGACCATCTTTCCGGCCCTGCTTCAAACGCGACGATGCGACATCCGAACCGGGCGCCCGTAGCTCAATCGGATAGAGCACCGGCCTTCTAAGCCGGTGGTTGCAGGTTCGATTCCTGCCGGGCGCGCCAGCCTCCGGGGATCGAAGGCGACGCTTCAATGGTGGCTGTAGCTCAGTTGGTTAGAGTACTGGATTGTGATTCCAGTGGTCGGGGGTTCGAATCCCCTCAGCCACCCCATTTCGAGGGGATTTGCGATGGGGCCGCCGGCTCCGTTACAATTTCCCGCTCGGGCCGTTAGCTCAGTTGGTAGAGCAGTTGACTCTTAATCAATAGGTCCAAGGTTCGAATCCTTGACGGCCCACCAAACCCGAGAAACCCGGCCTTGCGCCGGGTTTTCTTTTGGCATCATGCGTTGACATCGCGAAAGTGGCGGAATTGGTAGACGCCCTGGATTTAGGTTCCAGTGCCGCAAGGCGTGGGGGTTCGAGTCCCCCCTTTCGCACCAGCCATGACGAAAACGGGACGCCGAAGCGTCCCGTCCCGATGCGACATCGCGATGTCTTGCGTCTCAGATCCGTGACGCGATCGCCTCGGCAAAGCTCATGGTGTTGCCTTCGCCGCCCAGGTCGGGCGTGAGGTTGTCGCGCGCCTCGAGCGTGGCCACGATCGCCTTGCGCAGGCGGGCCGCATCCTCCGGCATGCCGAGGTGGTCGAGCATCTGCCCGGCGGCCAGCAGCAGCGCGCAGGGATTGGCGATGCCCTTGCCGGCGATGTCGGGAGCCGAGCCGTGCACCGCTTCGAAGATCGCGCCGGTCTCGCCGATGTTGGCGCCCGGAGCGAGGCCGAGGCCGCCGACCAGGCCGGCACAGAGGTCGGAGATGATGTCGCCGAACAGGTTGGTGGTGACGATGATGTCGAACTGCTCCGGCTTCATCACCAGCTGCATGCAGGTGTTGTCGACGATCATCTCGTTGCATTCGATCTCGGGGTACTGTGCGGCGACCTCGCGCGCGGTCTTGAGGAACAGGCCGCTGGTCGATTTGAGGATGTTGGCCTTGTGCACCACCGTCACCTTCTTGCGCCCGGTCTTGCGCGCCAGCTCGAACGCATAGCGGACGATGCGCTCGGAGCCCTTGTGGGTGATCTTCTGGATCAGGGTCGCGGTCTCGCCGTCGGCGCTGACCTGCTGGCCTTCGCCCGAATACGCGCCCTCGGTGTTCTCGCGCACGGTGATGAGGTCAACGCCGCTCGGGAAGCGCGACTTGGTGTTGGGGAAACTCTTGGCCGGGCGCACGTTGGCGTACAGGTCGAAGTGGCGCCGCAGCTGCACGTTGATCGAGGAGAAGCCCTCGCCGACCGGCGTGGTCAACGGTGACTTCAACGCCACCTTGTTCTTGGCGATGGAATCCAGCGTCGCCTGCGGCAGCAGGTCGCCGTGCTTTTCCAGCGCCACCATGCCGGCGTCCGCTTCCTCGTACTTGAGGCCGAGCTTCATCTGGTCGAGGACGTGCAGCGTGGCGGCCATGATTTCCGGGCCGATGCCGTCGCCGCGGATCACGGTGATGGTGTGGGTCATGCGGGAGTTCCTGCGGTCGGGCCGACAAGCATCGGCGTGGGGTTCAGCCCACCATTATGCCGCGTATGGTTGCCGCAGGCATGCGTGGATCATGCGCAAATGGTCGAAGCAGGGGCTTGCCGCGAGTCAATCGTGGGCGTGGCCTTCCGGCGCGGCAACATCACCCGCCTCCAGCCGATCGAGGAAATCCACCGCCCGCCGCAAGTGCGGGATGACGATGCTGCCGCCGACCACCAGGCCGACAGAGAACGCCTCGAACATCTCGTCGCGGTTGACGCCCACTTCGCGGCACCGGGCAACGTGGTAGCTGATGCAGTCATCGCAACGCAGCACCATCGAGGCCACCAGGCCGCACAACTCCTTGGTCTTGACGTCGAGCGCGCCGGGCGCATACGTCTGGGTGTCGAGCGCGAAGAAGCGCCGCACGACCTGGTTTGGCTCGGCGAGGATGCGCTCGTTCATCCGCTGGCGGAATTCGGTAAACGCCTTGACGCGGTCGGTCTCGTCCGCGGCGTCGCTCACGCGCAACCACCCGCGCCGTCCAGCAGCGGCTTGAAGCGGCCCTCGCGATGCATCTCCATCATGTCGGTGTAACCGCCGACATGGGTCTGGCCGACAAAGATCTGCGGCACGCTGGTGCGCCTGGCCATCGCCACCATCTTCTCGCGCTCGGCGGGGTCGAGATCGATGCGGACCTCCTTCCACTCCAGCCCCTGGCTCTTGAGGAAGTTCTTGGCGGCCACGCAATACGGGCAGACCAAGGTGCTGTAGATCGTGATTTCAGGTTGGGCCATCACCGGCTCCGCGAACTCAGGGAACAGGCGCCCACCTTAAGCAGCCGGCCCGCAACCTGCAATTAACCTGCAATTCACTCGCTGCCGAGCTGCGCCGGGCATGCTGGGGGCATGACATCGCCTGCTTCTTTCCTGCGGCCCGCGCTGCTGTCGCTGGCCTGCGTGCTTGGCCTGGCCACCCTCACCGCGCGCGGGCAGGAGAGCCGGTTGCCCGACATGGGCTCGTCCGCGGGCCGCGTGCTGAGCCCGAGCCAGCAAACGCAGTACGGCGCGATGATGCTGGCCCAGCTGCGCCACTACGGCTACACGCTGGAGGATCCGCTGATCAACCAGTGGCTGCAGTCGATGGGCCAGCGTCTCGGTGCGGCCAGCGATCGACCGGAACAGCCCTTCACTTTCTTCATGCTGCGCGATCGCCAGATCAACGCGTTCGCCACGCTCGGCGGCTACATCGGGGTCAATGCCGGTCTGGTGCTGACCGCAGAGCGCGAGGATGAGGTTGCCGGCGTGCTGGGCCACGAGATCGCCCATGTCACCCAGACCCATGTGCTGCGCGCGGTCGAGCGCGCGCAACGTGACAGCGTGCCGATCCTGCTCGGAATGCTGGCGGCGATCGCCGCCGCTCAGGCCTCCAACAGCAGCTCATCGGGCAACGCGACGATGGCAGCGGTGCTCGGCGCGCAGGGCCTGATGATCCAGCGGCAGATCGACTACACCCGCAGCAACGAATCCGAGGCCGATCGCCTCGGCATCCGCACGCTTGCCCGCACCGGCTACGACCCTAAGGCGATGGCCGGGTTCTTCGAACGCCTGCAGTACGCCAATCGCGCCAATCGCGGCGGCGAGGAATCACGCACGCCGGACTATCTGCTGACCCACCCGGTCACCACCACCCGCATCGGGGAGGCCAAGGAACGCGCAGAACGCGTCGCGGTGACGCCGCTGATCGGCCGCGCGCTGCCGCAAAGCGACAATCCGCTGCTGCCTGGCGGCCTGCAGGTCAGCATCGACCGCGCCGCTGGCGCCAGTGGCGACTTTGCCTGGGCGCGCGAACGCCTGCGCGCCCTTTCGGCTGCGACACCCCGCGCTGCGATCAGCGAATACGAGCAGCTGGCGCGCAAGGCCGACTTGGATGACGCACAGAAGTACGGCTTGGCGGTCGCGCAGCTGCAGGCCGGCCAAGGTGCAGCCGCCCGCACCACGTTGATGCCGGTGCTGGCGGCGCACCGGAACGACCGCTGGCTGCAAATGGCGATGGGCGAAGCCGAGGCCCGCGCCGGCGACCGCGCAGCCGCCGACCAGCGCTTCGCCGCGCTGCATGCGCGACTGCCGAATGACCGCGCGGTGGCGATCACCTGGGCACGTTTGCTGTCCGAGCGCAACAACACCGAATCCGGGCGGCGCGCGCTCGACCTGCTGCGCCCGCTGCTTTCCAGCGCCGGCGATGATCCCAGCTTCCAGCAGGTCTTCGCCCGCGCCAGCGAGATCGCCGGCGACCCGGTCCGCGCCGGCGAGGCCTATGCCGAGGCCGAATACCTCAATGGCAACCCGGAGCGCGCCCTGCTCCAGCTCAATACGCTGCGCCGCCGGCCCGACCTCGACTACTACGCCCGCGCCCGCATCGATGCCCGCATCGCCGCCATCACCCCGGTGGTCGAGGAACTGCGACGGCAGGGCATCCGCGACATGGACGACGATCGCCAGGCACGGGCCTTCTGAGCCCACCATACGGTCGGCGAGGCGCTGTCATCCAATCGTCATTAAACTGTCGTTTACTGCCACGCAGCCAAGCAGGGACCGCGCCGTGCAGAAACGCATCCTCATCGTCGACGACGAACCCGCCATCCGCGACATGGTCGCCTTCGCCCTGCGCAAGGGCGAGTACGAGCCGATCCATGCCGGCGATGCGCGCGAGGCTCAGACCGCCATCGCCGACAACGTGCCCGACCTGATTCTGCTGGACTGGATGCTGCCCGGCACCAGCGGGCTGGACCTGGCCCGGCGCTGGCGCAAGGACAGCATGACCCGCGACATCCCGATCATCATGCTCACCGCCCGCGGCGAGGAAAACGACCGCGTCAGCGGGCTTGAGGCCGGCGTCGACGACTACGTGGTCAAGCCGTTCTCCGCGCGCGAACTGCTGGCACGCATTCGTGCCGTCATGCGCCGGTCGCGCGAGGATGACGAGGAAGGCAATGTCGCGGTCGGCGCGCTGCGCATCGATGGCGCCGCACACCGGGTGTTCGCGCAGAATGGCGATGTCGCCTCGCCGGTCGCGATCGGTCCGACCGAATACCGCCTGCTGCACTTCTTCATGACCCACCCCGAACGCGTCTACACCCGCTCCCAGCTGCTCGACCACGTGTGGGGCGGGAATGTCTATGTCGAGGAACGCACGGTCGACGTGCACATCCGCCGCCTGCGCAAGACTCTGGAGCCTTTCGGGCTGGACGAAATGGTGCAGACCGTGCGCGGCGCCGGCTACCGGTTCTCGGCCTCGACCTGAGGACGGATGACCACGCACGCACGCCAGGCCTGGCGACGCACGCTCGCCGCGGTGGCGGGCGTTTTGCTGCTGGCGGCCGTGCTGGGCCTGGCCAGCGGCCATTTCTGGATGCTGCTGGCACTGGCCGCGCTCGGCATCCTGGCTTGGCATTACTGGCGCCTGCGCACCATCCTCGGCAGCCTGTCGCAGCGCCGCCACGTGCACACGCCCGATGCCAGCGGGATCTGGAACGAGCTCGAACGCCTGCTCTCGCGCTCGCAGGGCGAATCGCTTGTACGCAAGAAGCGACTGGTGTCGATGCTGCGCGCCTATCGCGCAGCGGCGGCCGCCTTGCCCGATGCCATCGTGGTGGTCGAGCGCAACAGCCAGCGCGCGATCTGGTTCAACGAAGCCTCCGAGCGCCTGCTCGGCCTGTCCTATCCGCGCGATTCCGGCGTGCCGCTCGGGCCGCGCCTGCAGCAATTGTCGGTACCCAACTGGCTGGCCAGCGGGCGCCATGCCGAGGTGCTGATGGATGAAGCCTCGCCGGTCGATCCTTCCGTGCGCCTCAGCCTGCGCCTGATCCCGTACTCGGAGGAGCTCTGGCTGCTGGTGGCGCGCGACGTCAGCAAGATGATGCGGCTTGAGCAGATGCGCCGCGACTTCGTCGCCAACGTCTCGCACGAATTGCGCACGCCGCTCACCGTGCTGCACGGCTACCTGGACATGCTGGACCCGGAAGATACGCCGGAATGGGCGCCGATCCTCCTCGAGATGCGCCGGCAGTCCGCGCGGATGAACCAGCTGGTCGAGGACCTGCTCGCCCTCTCCAGGCTGGACGCACACGAGCGCTCGCCGGACGAGGTGGTGTCGATGCGCTCGATGCTGGCCACCCTGCGCCGCGAGGCCGAGGGCCTCAGCCAAGGTCGCCACGAAGTCAGCGTGGATGACCTCGCCAACGTCGACCTCTGGGGCTCGACCAAGGAACTGCACAGCGCATTCTCCAACCTCGTCAGCAATGCGGTGCGCTATACGCCGGCTGGCGGCCGCATCGCGGTCGCCTTCGAGAAGGCCGGCGATGGCGTCTCCCTGCGCGTCGCCGACAGCGGCTATGGCATCCCCGCCCACCACTTGCCGCGCATCACCGAACGCTTCTACCGTGTCTCGACCAGCCGCTCGCGCGAGACCGGCGGCACCGGGCTTGGCCTGGCCATCGCCAAGCACGTGTTGAGCCTGCACGAGGCGCACCTGGCGATAGAAAGCGAAGTCGGCGCCGGCAGCACTTTTTCCTGCGTCTTCCCGCCGCAGCGCTGCCGACCGCGCGCCATAACGTCATCCATCGCCCCGGCCTGACCATGCCTGCCCCGAAAAAAATACCGCTGACCGACAGTTCGCTCTACCTCAACCGGGAGCTGTCGCAACTCGACTTCAACTTCCGCGTGCTGGCCCAGGCACAGAGCGCGGAGGTCCCGCTGCTCGAGCGCCTGCGCTACCTGTGCATCTCCTGCACCAACCTCGACGAGTTCTTCGAGATCCGCGCGGCCACCGTCCGCCACGCGCACGACCTGGGCCTTGCACGCGGCGCCGACGGCCTCTCGCACCAGAACATCCTTGGCCGCATCCACGACCGCGCCGCCGAACTGGTCGATGCGCAATACCGTTGCTTCTACGACGAGTTGCGCCCGGCGCTGGAACGCGAGGGGATTCGCCTGCTCGACCGTCCGGAATGGACGCCGGAGCAGACCGTGTGGCTGCGCGAGTATTTCCGCCGCGAGATCATGCCGGTGCTCTCGCCGCTCGGCCTCGACCCCTCGCATCCCTTCCCCAAGATCCTCAACAAGTCGCTCA
>JAEWNY010000027.1 GCA_023461075.1 Pseudomonadota bacterium
TGGGTGCCGTCGAAGTACGCCTTCCATTTGCCATCCACGCTGTCCGGATCGACGAGGTATTGCTCGTAGAGTTCCTCGATGTAGGCGGCATTGGCACCGAGTTGCGAGGACTGGGCAAACTTCTTCAGGAGGCTGTCCGCCATGGCGTGGTTATCGCTCGTCTGGGCAGTTGCAGGGGCTGGATTTCCGCGAAGTTGGCCGGAATTCCGTGGATGAATGGGGCCTGCCGAAGCAGGGCCCATCATTATAGACCCTTGATTCCACCACGGGGCATCCCACTAAAGTCCCAAGGCACGCAAGCCGGTCATCGGTTTGGCGCGCAGCCAGGCCTGGTCGAAGCGCTCGGCGAGCACCCGTGCGGTTCCGGCCTCGGCATGGGTGAACTCGGCACCGCTGGCCCGCGGATCGACGTCGCCCAAGAGCAGGCCGCCGTTGTCGGCGAGAAGGAACAGCCTGGGCTCGGGCAGGACTTCATCATCCTGCGGCGTGCGGACATGGATCAGGGTCGGCAGCCGCTGATGCAGGGCCACCAGGCCGGCGTGGTCACGCAACAGTTCCACATCGCGCTCCACCAGCAGTTGCAGTTCGCGATGGCTGCGCCCGGTCACGAAACCGCGGATCGCATCGACCACGCGCGGGTCGGCCCAGACGCCCGTTTCAAGCCGGGGGGCGTGCAGGCGCACGCGTTGGCGTGCTTGCGCGAGCAGTTCGATGATCGCAGCGACCAGCGCATCGCGGCCTTCGATGCGATGGGCATCAGCACGGCTATTCATTCGGCGTCCTCCGGCCTGAAGTGCCCGAGGTCGGCCAGCTGTTGCAGCAGGGATTGTCCCTGAAGGCCGATTCGGTTCCACACGACCGCATCGACCGTCTCCAGCGCGCACAGTGCCGCGGCTTCCTTGGCTGGGCAGGGCAGGACTTCACCATTGGCGAACAGCCAGGCGCTGCCGCTACCCTGTCGCCAGAACAGCCGCGAATACGGATGGCGATGCCAGCTCGTCCCGGTTTCGACGCTGTCGGCGATGGACAAACCCGTGGTTTTACCTGGCGCTGGCGCCATGCCATCGGCGACCCGGTAACGCGAAATGAAGCGGCCGAACCATTCGCCGAGTTCATCGCGGTTTTGCGGACGCAGCAGTTGCAGCGCGGTCCATGCTCGCTCCAGCGCGTCATCGCCGATCCGGTACGGATCACTGGCCGCGACGAGGTCGGGATCCCCGTAACGGATCCGCTCGTCGGCATCGAAAGTGAAGGCCAGCGCGTAGTCGTCGAGCAGTTCAGCCGACGAAGGCGCGCGCAGGCCCACCGAGATGGTCAGGCAATGGTCCTCGGCGATGCCGTGGTGCGGGATGCCCGGTGGCAGGTAGAGCATGTCGCCGGGATTCAGCACCCAGTCGCGGTCCGGATCGAAGTGCCTGAGCAGGCGCAGCGGCACGTCGTCGCGGTAGCTTTCATCGGGATTCTTGCGTGTGTCGATCTGCCAACGCCGCGGCCCCACGCCTTGCAGCAGAAAGACGTCGTAATTGTCGATGTGCGCGCCGACCGAGCCGCCGCGCGCCGCGAACGACACCATGATGTCGTCCATCCGCCAGCGCGGCAGGAAATCGAACGAGGCCAGCAACGCGCGGACATCGGGATCCCATTTGTCGACATCCTGGACCAGCACGGTCCAGTCGTGGTCGGGCATCGCCGGGAAAACGTCCTCGGCGAACGGGCCGTTGCGGATCTCCCAGCTGTCGCTGGCGCGATCATGCTTGACGATGCGGGCCAGCGCGCCTTCTTCGCAGGCGAGGCCCGCGAGGTCTTCCGGCTGGATCGGTGATTCGAAATCGGGGAAGGCGTTGCGGATCAGAAGGGGTTTTTTCTGCCAGTAATCGCGCAGGAACTGCTGCGGCGACATGCCGAGCGGATACGGGCCGTTGCCGGCATCGACTTCGATCGGGGCGATGCTGCGTTGCTGGGTTGCCATCGTTCTCCTCGGGCTCAAGGGGCTTTGCCCGCACGCTCGTCGGCCAGTCTTTTTTCAAGCCCGGCCAGGCCGCGTTCGGCATAGGCCTTGCAGGCGGTGCTATCAACCAACGGCTTCCTGCCGTCGAGCCGCGCGAGCATGTCGCTGGACTGCACGTGGGTGGTCAGCAGGATGTCGCAGGGCTGCGCCGCGACGCGATCCAGGCCATCGCGAAAGGCCGCAACGTGCGCGGGATGATCGCTGTAGCGATACGTCTTGTCGGAGATCGCGGAGTTGCTGTCGGGGAAGACGATGTCGCGGCAGGTCGTGCCTTCGCAGCTGCGCCAAGCCCAGCCCGAACCCCCGGCGGTGTGGCCGGTCATCGGGATATTGCGGATGCGCAGCGGGCCGAGGGTCACTTCATCGCCATCGGCAAGCGTTTGAACATTGGCGACCGGCGGGAACGGATCGAGAATGCCGAACTGCGGATCGCGGCGGTCGCCGCGGCCGGCTTTCAACGCTTCGGCCGCAGGTGCGCGGGCCCACACTTTCGCGCCACTGGCTTTCTGCAGGGCCGAGACGCCGCCGACATGGTCGTGGTGCTCGTGGGTGACGAGAATGGTCTTGATGTCCTCGACCTTGAACCCTGCCGCGCGAATGTTGGTGATGATGTGAGGCGCGGCCTCGACGGTCGCCGCATCGATCAGCACATGGCCATCGGGCGAAGTGATGAGGAACGCGCCGATCGAGCAGGTGCCGACGAACCAGGTGTTGCCGAAGACATGGCGCGGCGTGGTCGGATCGCTCCAGCCGGCATCTTCGGCGCAGACCGTCGGGGCGGGCAGGCTGCGATGCGCGGGCGTTGTCGCCTGGCTTGACTGCTTCGGCGTCGTCGGCGGGGACGCGCAGCCGGCCAGCAGTGCCAGCAAGGCGAACAGCGCAGGCTTCATCTCAAACCTCCCGCGCCAGGTGTTCCGCAAGCCCGGTATACGAACCGGGCGTCATTTCGCGCAGACGCTGTTTGTCCTCCGCAGGCAGATCGAGCTGCTCAACGAACGCTCGCATCGATTCGGCGGTGATGCCCTGGCCGCGGGTCAGCGCTTTCAATTGTTCGTAGGGATTGGGCAGGCCGTGGCGGCGCATCACGGTCTGCACGGCTTCGGCCAGCACTTCCCAGCTGGCATCAAGATCAGCCGCCAGACGCTCCGGGTTCACTTCCAACTTGCCGAGGCCGCGCGCGAGCGCATCGAAACCGATCAACGCATGCCCGAACGCGCTGCCGAGCGCGCGCAGCACGGTGGAATCGGTGAGGTCGCGCTGCCAGCGCGAGACCGGCAGTTTCGCCGCGAAATGCTCGAACAGCGCATTGGCGATGCCGAAGTTGCCTTCGGCGTTCTCGAAGTCGATCGGGTTGACCTTGTGCGGCATGGTTGACGAGCCGACTTCGCCTTCCTTGAGCTTCTGCTTGAAGTAGCCGAGCGAGATGTAGCCCCAGATATCGCGGGCAAGATCGATCAGGATGGTGTCGATGCGTTTCATCGCATCCGAGAGTTCGGCGATGCCGTCATGCGGCTCGATCTGGGTCGTGTAGGGCTGCCAGTCGAGGCCCAGCGATTCGACGAACGCACGCGAGAACGCCGGCCAGTCGATGTCCGGATAGCTGGCGACATGGGCGTTGTAGTTGCCGACCGCCCCGTTGATCTTGCCCGGCATCGGCAGGCCGGCCAGCACTTCACGCTGGCGTTGCAGGCGCGCCACGACGTTGGCGATCTCCTTGCCGACCGTGGTGGGCGATGCGGTCTGCCCGTGGGTGCGCGAGAGCATCGGCAGACCGGCATGCGTGTGTGCGAGCGTCCGCAGCGTCGCGATCAGGGCATCGAGCTTCGGCAACATCACCGTGTCGCGGGCATCGCGCAGCATCAGCGAATAGGAGAGATTGTTGATGTCCTCGCTGGTGCAGGCGAAGTGCACGAATTCGAGCGCGGGACCGAGTTCTGCGTCGTCCTTCAGGCGTTCCTTGATCAGGTACTCGACCGCCTTGACGTCGTGGTTGGTGGTCGCCTCGATCGCCTTGACCCTCGCGGCGTCATCGACCGGGAGATCGTCGGCCAGCGCCTTCAACCGCGACTTCGCCGCATCCGAAAACGGCTTCAGTTCGCCGATGCCGGCTTCTTCGGCCAAGGCCAGCAACCACTCCACTTCCACCTTCACCCGCGCCTTGATCAGGCCGTACTCGGAGAAGATCGGGCGCAGCGCGTCGACCTTGCCGGCATAGCGACCATCGAGCGGGGACAGGGCGGTGAGGGCGTTGGACATGATCGATGCGGCGATGTCGGCGATGGGATTCGCCCATTCTAAACGGGCGTGGCGCTAGGCTTGGTGCTCGACCGGACCGGAGCAACAGG
>JAEWNY010000028.1 GCA_023461075.1 Pseudomonadota bacterium
GCCACAGCTCTTCGCACTGCAGCTTGAGCTGGCGGTGCAGCTCGCGCCACTCGCGCAGGCGCAGGAAGCCCAGGAAGTGCTTCTCGCTCCATTTGCGCAGCTGCGACTGGGTCAGTTCTTCGTGCGCGTCGCGGTAAGCCTCCCAGAGCTTGAGGATGCCGGCGAACTCGGATTTGGGATCGGCGAACAGCGCATGCGCGTTGTCGGCCGCGGCGCGCTGGTCGGCCGGGCGTTCGCGCGGGTCCTGGATCCCCAGGAACGAGGCGATCGCCAGCATCTCGGGCAGGCAGCCGTGGCGCTGCGCGGCAATCAGCATCCGCGCCAGCTTCACGTCCACCGGCAGCCGCGCCATCTGCCGGCCGATGTCGGTGAGCCGGCGCTGCGCATCGATCGCGCCCAGCTCGGTCAGCTGCTGCCAGCCATCGGCGACGGCGCGCGGATCGGGCGGTTCGACGAACGGGAAGGCGTCGATATCGCCCAGGCCCAGCGACAGCATCCGCAGGATCACGCCAGCCAGCGCGGCGCGGCGGATCTCCGGATCGGTGTACTGGGAGCGCGAGAGGAAATCGGCCTCCGAATACAGCCGGATGCAGGTGCCCGGCGCGATGCGGCCGCAGCGGCCCTTGCGCTGGTCGGCGCTGGCCTGCGACACCGGCTCGATGTGCAGGCGGTCGAGCTTTTGCCGCGGGCTGTAGCGCTTGACCCGGGCCAGGCCGGGGTCCACCACGTAGTGGATGCGCGGCACGGTCAGCGAAGTCTCGGCGACGTTGGTGGCAAGCACGATGCGCCGCTGCGGCCCGGGGTTGAACACCCGGTCCTGGTCGCGCGCCGACAGCCGCGCATACAGCGGTACCACCTCGGTATGACGATACTTGCGGCGCTCGAGCGCCTGGTGCGCGTCGCGGATCTCGCGCTCGCCCGGCAGGAAGACGAGGGTGTCACCGAGCGGATTTTCTCGGGTGATCTCGTCACACGCAGCCACGATGCCGTCGAGCACGCTGCGCTCGCCTTCATCCGCGCCCTCGCCCCCGAGTGGCCGGTAGCGATGTTCGACCGGGAACGTGCGGCCTTCGACCTCGATGACCGGCGCGCCGCCGAAGTGTCCGGCGAAGCGTGTGGTGTCGATGGTCGCGGACGTCACCACAACCTTCAGGTCGGGGCGACGTGGCAACAGCTGCTTGAGGTAGCCGAGCAGGAAATCGATGTTGAGGCTGCGCTCGTGCGCCTCGTCGATGATGATCGTGTCGTAGCGCGACAACCAGCGGTCGGCCTGGATCTCGGCCAGCAGGATGCCGTCGGTCATGAACTTGATCGTGGTGGCATCGCTCACCTGGTCGTTGAAGCGCACCTGGAAGCCGACCACGCCGCCCATCGGCACCTGCAATTCCTCGGCCACGCGCCGCGCCACCGAACGCGCGGCGATGCGGCGCGGTTGGGTGCAGCCGATCATACCCGCAGCGCCACGACCGGCCAGCAGGCACAGCTTGGGCAATTGCGTGGTCTTGCCGCTGCCGGTCTCGCCGGCGACCACCACCACCTGATGCTTGCGGATCAGCGCGACGATTTCGTCGGCGTGCGCTGCGATCGGCAAGTCCGCGTTGATCGTGGCAGCGGGCAACTGCGCCGCGCGCCGCTCACGCGTGGCGATCGATGCCGCGAGTTTTTCGGAGAAGGCGTCGCGTGCGGCGAGGTCATCGGGATGCGCCTGCCACCTGGAGAGCAACCCCAGCAAGCGGCCACGGTCACGTGTGGCCGCACCATCGATGGCACGGCGCGCGGCGCGCATTCCGGTTGCGGGCAGGTCACTGGGAGACATCGGCACTGCTTGCGTGGGCAGGAACTAGATAGGCACCGACCGGGCCAGGTTCAAGCCCACGAGCGCTCAGTCGGATGCGAGCGCACGTTCCAGCACGGCCATCCGCACCTTCACGCCATTGGCGACCTGGCGCAGGATCCGCGACTGGGCGCCATCGGCGATTTCATCGCTGATCTCGACACCGCGGTTCAGTGGTCCCGGATGCAGGACGATCGCGTCGGGCTTGGCGCGGCGAAGGCGTTCGCGGGTGATGCCGAAATCGCGGTGGTAGTCATCCAGCGACTCGACCAGCCCTTCCTCCATCCGCTCGCGCTGCAGGCGCAGGGTCATCACGACGTCGGCATCGGCGAGTGCGGCATCAAGCTCATGAGTGACGATGCGACATCCTTCCAGGGTGTCGTCATCGGGCAACAGCGATGCCGGCGCGCAGGCGCGGATCTCGCCGACGCCGAGTTTGGCCAATGCAACAAGATCGCTGCGCGCGACCCGCGAGTGGCGGATGTCGCCGACGATGGCCACGGCCAACTTCGAGAAGTCGTCGCCCTTGGCCTCGCGGATGGTCAACATGTCCAACAAGCCCTGGGTCGGATGCTGGTGGCGACCGTCACCGGCATTCACCAGCGCGGCGCCAGGCGCGGCGTGCGCGGCCAACGCGGCCACGGCACCGTCTTCGCGCGCGCGCACCACGAAACCGCGCACGCCCATCGCCTCGATGTTCTTCAGCGTGTCGAGCGCGGTCTCGCCCTTGGTGGCGGAGGAAGTCGCGGCCTCGAAGTTCAACACGTCCGCACCCAGCCGCTGCGCCGCGCGCTGGAAACTCAGCCGCGTGCGCGTGGATGGCTCGAAGAACAGGGTGCACACGCCGATGCCAGCCAGGCGATCTCGCGCGTCCACACCCTCGTCGAACTGCGCCGCGCGATCGAGCAAAGCGACGATCTGGTCGCGGTCGAGGTCGCGCAGCGAGAGCAGGTGCTTCGCCACCTCAAGCGTCCCCTGCCCGCTCGACAGGCTCCGTCGCGGTATCGGGCGCAGCGAAGAAGCGTTCGAGGATCACCGCGGCGGCGACCGCATCGAGTTCGGCCGCATCGCGTCGGCGACGCTGGCCTTCGGCGCGCGCCACGGCGAAGCGCTGCGCGGCCTCGATGCTGCTGCTGCGCTCGTCGATCATCAGCACCGGCAAGCGAACCCGCTCCTTGAGCGCGCGGGCGAAGCGTTGCGCGCGCTGGCGCGAGGACTGATCGCCGCCGTCGAGCGTCATCGGATCGCCGACGATCAATCCCGCCGGCATCCATTCGCGCCGCAATTTCTCGATGGCCGGCCAGTCCGGCTGGTCATCGCGCATGTCGACCACGGCAATGCCGCGCGCACCGGCGCCGAGCGCGCTGCCTACCGCGACGCCGATCCGCCGCGCGCCGACGTCGAACGCCAGCAGCGTGCCGTCCAGCTTCATGCACGTCCGCTGTAATGGGTCATCTGCGCCAGGTTGACGCCGACCAGCCCCGCCGCGGCCTGCCAACGCTGCTCCAGCGGCTGGTTGAACAACAGGTCGGGATCGGCCGGCGCGGTCATCCAGCTGTTTTCGGCGATTTCCTGCTCCAACTGGCCGCCGCCCCAGCCCGCGCAGCCGAGTGCCACCAGTGAGAGCGTCGGGCCCTCGCCGCGTGCCATCGCCTCCAGCACGTCGCGCGAGGTGGTCAACGACAGGCCGCCGGGCAGGCGGATGCTGGAATCCCACTCACGATCGCCATCGTGCAGGACGAAACCGCGCTCGGCATGCACCGGGCCGCCGGCCAGCACCGGCTGCGAGCGCAATGCCTCATCTCCGCCATCGAGGCCGATCTGCTCGAAAAGTTCGCCCAGGCTGAACTCCGACGCGCGGTTCACCACGATGCCCATCGCGCCGTTGTCGTCGTGCTGGCAGACCAAGAGGACGGTGCGCGAGAAATCGGGATCGGAGAGGCTGGGCAGTGCGATCAGCAGTTGCTGCGAGAGCGCGGACGCGGAAGGCGCGGGATTCGACATGCCGCCAGTGTAGCGCCGCCCGGGACAACCGCGGGCAAACGCCGGTCGCCGCTCACTTGACCTCGGCGACCTCCACCCCGTCCATGCCCTGGGCCAGGCTGCGCGCATCGCCGCTGTTGGCCAGCTTGATCTTCAGGCGGACCTCGTTCTGCGAATCGGCGTAGCGCAGCGCGTCGTCGTAGCTGATCTCGCCTTGCTGGTACAGCTCGAACAGGCTCTGGTCGAAGGTCTTCATCCCGAGCTGGGTCGAATCCTTCATCACTTCCTTCAGTTTGTGGATCTCGCCATCGCGGATGTAGTCCTGGACCAGCGGCGTGCCGAGCAGGATTTCCATGGCCACCCGGCGGCCCTTGCCGTCGATGCGTGGCACCAGCTGCTGCGCGACCACGCCCTTGAGGTTCAGCGACAGGTCCATCAGCAGCTGGTTGCGGCGATCCTCGGGGAAGAAGTTGATGATGCGGTCCATCGCCTGGTTGGCGTTGTTGGCATGCAGCGTGCACAGCACCAGATGGCCGGTCTCGGCGAAGGCGATGGCATGGTCCATGCCTTCGCGGGTGCGGATTTCGCCGATCATGATCACGTCCGGCGCCTGCCGCAGGGTGTTCTTCAGCGCATTCTCCCAGCTGTCGGTGTCCACGCCCACCTCGCGCTGGGTGACGATGCAGCCCTCGTGACGGTGCACGAATTCGATCGGGTCCTCGATGGTGATGATGTGGCCGGTCGAGTTCTTGTTGCGATGGCCGATCATCGACGCAAGCGAGGTGGTCTTGCCGGTGCCGGTGGCGCCGACGAAGATGATGATGCCGCGCTTGGTCATCGCCAGCTGCTTGATGATCGGCGGCAGGCTGAGCTCTTCCACCGTCGGGATCTTGGTCTCGATCCGGCGCAGCACCATGCCCACCTGGTTGCGCTGGTAGAACGCCGAGACGCGGAAGCGGCCGACGCCCGACAGCCCGATCGCGAAATTGCATTCGTGGGTCTTCTCGAACTCCTCGCGCTGCGGCGGGGTCATCACCGACAGCACCAGGTCGCGGCTCTGCTGCGGGGTGAGCGCAGAATCATTCACCGGCGAAAGCGTGCCGTTGACCTTCAGCGACGGCGGCATGCCGGCGGTGATGAACAGGTCCGATGCGCGCTGGGCAGCCATCAGCTTGAGCAGGGAGGTGAATTCGGTGGGCGTGGTCATGGTGTCGCTCCTTCGGGTGCGCCGGGCGCTACCGCATCAATCGAACAGCTTCTTGTCCTTGGCATAGTCGCGGGCCTGCTGCTTGGTGATCATGCTGCGCGCGACCAGATCCTGCAGGTGCTGGTCGAGCGTCATCATCCCGTACTGCTGCCCGGTCTGGATCGCCGAATACATCTGCGCCACCTTGTCCTCGCGGATCAGGTTGCGGATGGCCGGGATGCCGACCATGATTTCCCACGCTGCGGTGCGCCCGCCGCCGACCTTCTTCAGCAGCGCCTGCGAGATCACCGCGCGCAGGGACTCGGACAGCATCGAGCGCACCATCGGCTTCTCGCCGGCCGGGAACACGTCGATGATGCGGTCGATGGTCTTGGCCGCGCTCGAGGTATGCAGGGTGCCGAACACCAGGTGGCCGGTCTCCGCCGCGGTCAGCGCCAGGCGGATGGTCTCCAGGTCACGCAATTCGCCGACCAGGATGTAGTCCGGGTCCTCGCGCAGCGCCGAGCGCAGCGCCTCGTTGAAGCCGTGGGTGTCGCGATGCACCTCGCGCTGGTTGATCAGGCACTTCTGCGACTGGTGCACGAATTCGATCGGATCCTCGACCGAGAGGATGTGGCCATACTCGTTCTTGTTGATGTGGTCGAGCATCGCCGCCAGCGTGGTCGACTTGCCCGAGCCGGTCGGCCCGGTGACCAGGATCAGGCCCTGCGGCTGGTTGACCAGTTCGCGGAACAGGGGCGGGCAGCCCAACTGGTCCAGCGTCAGCACTTCCGAGGGAATCGTGCGGAACACCGCGCCGGCACCGCGGTTGTGGTTGAACGCGTTGACGCGGAAGCGCGCAAGCCCCGGGATCTCGAACGAGAAGTCGGTTTCCAGGAACTCCTCGTAATCGCGGCGCTGCTTGTCCGACATGATGTCGTAGATCAGGCCGTGCACGGTCTTGTGGTCCAGCGGCGGGATGTTGATGCGACGGACGTCGCCATCGACGCGGATCATCGGCGGCAAACCGGCCGACAGGTGCAAGTCGGACGACTTGTTCTTGACCGAAAAGGCCAGCAGTTCTGCGATATCCATCAGTTTCCCCGTTCTGCGGCCCCGCCCCGGCCGCTCCAGCCGGCAGAATAACCACATCCGCACGCTTTGGCACCCGGACATGGACAAGATCACGAAGCGACTTTCCGAATTGCGCAACCGGTTGGCCCGCGCGGCACGGCGGGCCGGGAGGCCGACGCCCGTCCTGCTCGCGGTCAGCAAGATGCGTAGCAGCGACGAGATCCGCACGATGCATGAAGCCGGCCAGATCGCGTTCGGCGAAAACTACGTGCAGGAGGCCATGGCCAAGCAGGAGGAACTGTCCGGGCTCGGCATCGAATGGCATCTGATCGGCCACCTGCAATCGAACAAGGCCAGGGAGGCCGCCACCCGTTTCGACTGGGTGCAATCGATCGACCGCGTCAAGCTGGTCGATGCCCTGGCCGATGCACGCCCTGCCGGCATGGCGCCGCTCAACGTGCTGGTGCAGGTCAATATTGATGACGAGGCCGGCAAGCATGGCTGCCATCCGGACGATGCGGCTGCGCTGTGCGAAATGATCGGCCGCCGACCCAAGCTGATGCTGCGCGGGCTGATGGCGATCCCCGCCCCGGCGGACGATCCGGCCGTGCGTCGCGCAGCTTTCGTCGCCATGCGCGAATTGTTCGACGCGCTGCGCACCCGCTTCCCGCAGATGGACACGTTGTCGATGGGCATGAGCGACGATGCCGAACTGGCGGTTGCCGAAGGCAGCACGATGGTCCGCATCGGCACCGCGCTGTTCGGGCCGCGACCGGCGAAAACGCCCGGACCGGTATCCTGAGCCACTTCCAATCCAGCACCGCTTCGACATGAATCCAGCGAACCCGAAGCCGTCGTCCGCCATCGCCTTCATCGGCGGCGGCAACATGGCCCGCAGCCTGATCGGCGGGCTGTTGGGCGCCGGGGGCGATGCGGCTTCGATCCGCGTCGCCGAACCGGTCGCCGCGCTGCGCGATGCCTTGCAGGCCGACTTCGACGTCCAGGTCTTCGACGATGCCGTGACCGCCGCCACCGACGCACAGGCGGCCTGGGTGCTGGCGGTGAAACCGCAGGTGATGCGCCAGGTCTGCGAATCGCTGGCTGAACTCACGCAACGGCAGCGCCCGCTGGTGGTATCGATCGCCGCCGGCATCACCAGCGCGCAGATCGAACGCTGGCTGGGCGGCGATGTCGCGGTGGTGCGCTGCATGCCGAACACGCCGGCCGTGCTCGGCGCGGGCGTCACCGGGCTGTTTGCCAACGCACGCGTGGATGCGGGCCAACGCGACATCGCGCAAACCCTGCTGGCCAGTGCCGGCAAGACCGTGTGGATCGATGACGAACTCCTGATGGACGCGGTCACCGCGGTCTCCGGCAGCGGCCCGGCCTATGTCTTCCTGCTGGCCGAAGCGCTCCAGGCCGCCGGCGAGGCCGAAGGCCTGCCCGCCGATGCTGCCCGTGCGCTGACCGTGCAGACCCTGCTCGGTGCCGCGCGGATGCTGGACGCAGACGACACTCCGGCAAGCGAGCTGCGCCGCCGGGTTACCTCACCCAACGGCACCACCCAGGCGGCGATCGAGAGCTTCGAACGCAACGGTTTTCGCGACATCGTCGCCCGCGCCGTGCATGCCGCGCGGGTGCGCGGCGCGGAACTGGCCGCCGACAACGATCGGGAGACTCGCTGATGCCCCATGCCATGCAGGTTCGAATGCCACGTCTCGCCGTCATCCTGGCCGCCCTGCTGCCGATCGCCGCCTGCAACCGCGCGCCGGAGCCGGTGGCTGCGGTATCGCCCGGAGCGAACGCACCCATGAATGCCGCCAGTGCCGAACTGGACGGCATCACCCTGCAGGCGCGGCTGATCGACACCGCCACGCTGGCTGCGGTCATGGCCAAGCAGTACGGCATCTCGCAGGCTGAGGGCCAATGGCTGCTGCTGCTCACGCTGCGCGATGCGCAGGGCAACGGCGTGCCTGCCGGTGCCGTGCAGATCGATGCGCGGGTCGGCGACCTGACCCAAGCGCCGCGCCCGATCACCCTGCGCAGCATCCAGGTCGATGGCCTCAACGACCTGATCGGCCTGGTCGAAGCGACGCCGCCCACCACACTCCGAGTCGAGATCGACGCGCGCCGCGGTGGCGCCAGCAGCCAGATGCGCTTCAGCCGCGACTTGCCCAGGCCGTGAGCGCCACGCTCGAAGGCCAGGCCTACGGTTTGCGCGTGACCGAGGTGCGCCCCGGCATCAACGATACCCACTTCAGCAACCAGCCCGGTCAGCGCGAGGCGGACGCGGCGCTCGATCCGCTGCACGTCGCGGACGTGATCGTGCAGGCGATCGCCATGCTGTGGTCGCTGCGGGTGGACGAGATCGCTCTGCATCCCGTCGGACAGGACGTCGAGTTCTAGGCCCGGCGCCGCGCTGCCCAGCCGCGGATGATCGCGGCCAGCGCAGCCACGCCATCGGTCAACGCGGCCGGACCGGGTTGCAGGATCAGCGGCGATTTGACCTCGTGCAGCTCGCCGTCGCGCACCGCCGGGATCGCCTCCCATCCGGGGCGTGCCGTCACCTTTTCCGCGCGGAATTTCTTGCCGCACCACGAGCCGATGATGATGTCCGGCGCGCGCGGTATCACTTCGGCGTGGTCGGCGAGGATGCGCTGCTTCGCAAGCGGCTCGCGCGCACGCTCGGGAAAGACGTCATCGCCACCGGCGAGGGTGACGAGTTCGCTGACCCAGCGGATGCCGGTGATCGCCGGCGTGTCCCATTCCTCGAAGTAAACCCTGGGGCGATGGGTGAGCGTTGCGGCCTCCGCGGCGATCGCCGCAAGGCCGCGTTGCAACTCATCGGCATAGGCATCGGCCCTGGCCGCCGCGCCGACCATGGCGCCCAACCGACGGATGTAGTCGAGGATGCCTTCGACGCTGCGATGGTTGCTGATCCACACCTCGACCCCGCGCCGCACCAACTCGGCGGCGATGTCGGCTTGGATGTCGGAAAATCCGATCGCCATGTCCGGCCGGAGCTTGAGGATCTCGTCGATTTTCGCGCTGGTGAAGGCGCTGACCTTGGGTTTCTGCCTGCGCGCGATGGCCGGGCGCACGGTGAAGCCCGAGATGCCGACGATGCGGTCCTGCTCGCCGAGCGCGTACAACGTCTCGGTCGGCTCCTCGGTCAGGCAGACGATGCGGCGCGGGCCGGTCATGCATCGCGATCCGGCAGCGGGAACAGGGTTTCATCGACGAATACCGCCGGCACTTCCCAGGGATGGTGTCGATGCACGCCTTCGCGGAGCACGCGCTCCAGTCGTGCCGCATCGCGCGGGATGGCGAATTCGACCCGCACGCTCTCGACGCGGCTCAACTCGCCGGCCGTGCCTTCGGTCGGGATCGCGCCCGGCCCGGGACGAAATTGCTCGGTCACGCGCGGCAAGACCCACATCACCTCACCGTAGTCACCGATCGCCAGGCCATCCACCGCGACGATCCCCGCGACCAGCGCATCCAGATGCGTCGCCGGCACGACCACCGTGATGCGATAGACCTCGAGCATGCGCATCAGGGATACAGCATGCGCTTGGACCAGCGGCCGACCTCATCGCGCTCGTACAACCAGCGCTCGTGCAGGCGGAATTTCGCGCCATGCCAGAACTCGATCGCGCGCGGGACGACGCGGCTGCCGCTCCAATCCGGCGGGCGCGGGACATCGCGGCCTTCGAAGCGCCGTTCGACTTCGGCGATGCGCGCCTCGAAGGTCTCGCGCGCATCGAGCGTGCGGGATTGATCGGAGGCCCAGGCACCGACCTGGCTCATGCGCGGGCGGCTGGCGAAATAGGCATCGGCCTCGGCATCGGATACGCGCTCGACCGCGCCTTCGATCCGCACCTCCACCCCGGCCTCGCCGACATGCGGCCACCAGAACAGCAGCGCGGCGTTCGGGTTTTCCGCGAGTTCCGAACCCTTGCGGCCATCGACATGACTGTAGAACACGAAGCCGCGATGATCGAACGCCTTCAGCAACACGATGCGCGCGGCGGGACGGCCTTGCGCATCAGCGGTGGCCAGCGTCATGCCGGTGGCATCGGCCTCGACCTCGCCGGCCCGCTCGAACAGGCGGGTGAAGGCATCGAGAGCTTCGTGCAACAGCGGGTCGGTGTCCATGCCGGCATTGTCGCGCATCGCCCACGCGAGCGGCAGGTCGATGCCTGTACGATTGCCGCATGGATGACACCGCCGCCAACCTGGTGCTGGTCGGGCCGATGGGCGCAGGCAAATCCTCCATCGGCAGGAAGCTCGCGCAGGCGCTCTCGCTGACATTCATCGATGCCGATCGCGAACTGGAAACGCGCACCGGCGCCAGCATCGCCGACATCTTCGCCTGCGAGGGCGAGGCCGGCTTCCGCAGGCGCGAGTCCGCCTTGCTGGCCGAGCTCCTGCAGGGGCAGGATCAATTGATTGCCACCGGCGGCGGCGTGGTGCTGGCCGCCGACAATCGCGCGCTGCTGAAATCGCTGGCCTGCGTGGTGCATCTGGATGTCAGCGTGGCCGGCCAGCTTGAGCGTCTCGCGCGCTGCCGCAGCCGCCCCCTGCTGCAGCGCGACGACCGCGAAACGGTGCTGAGGGCGATGGCCATCGAACGCGCGCCGCTGTACGCGGAAGTCGCCCACCTGCATCTGGATACCGAGGGTTGCACGCCGGAGCAGGCCTGCCGCGCCCTGCTGCCGCGCATCCAGCAAGCATGGCAAAGGGTGGCGGCATGAACCTTCGGGTCGAGGTTGGTGGTGCAGCGCCTTATCGCATCGACATCGGCGATGCCCTGCTGGGCGATGCGGCCTTGCTGGCCGAACGCTGGCGTGGCCGGCATGCGCTGATCGTCAGTGACGAGAACGTGGCGCCACTTTACGCCGATGGCGTCGCCGCTTGCTTGCGGCAGATGCGGCCGGACGCCGATATCGCCCGTCTGGTCATCCCACCCGGCGAGGCCGAGAAGACGCTGGCGAATTTCAGCGCGGTCATCGATGCGCTGGCCGCGCTTGGCGCCACCCGCGATGCCTGCGTGTTCGCGCTCGGCGGCGGGGTGGTCGGTGACTTGGCCGGATTCGCCGCCGCCTGCTGGATGCGCGGCATCGATTGCGTGCAGCTGCCGACCTCGCTGCTGGCGATGGTGGATTCATCGGTCGGCGGGAAGACCGCGGTGGACATCGCCGCCGGCAAGAACCTGGTCGGCGCCTTCCATCCACCGCGCGCTGTCGTCATCGATACCGGCACGCTGGCGACCTTGCCGCCACGCGAACTGCGCGCTGGTCTGGCCGAAGTGGTCAAGTACGGCGCGATCTTCGACATCGACTTCATCGACTGGCTCGAGGCGAACGCCGACGCGCTGCTGGCGCTGGATGCCGATGCGCTCACCCACGCCATCGCCACCGGCTGCCGGCACAAGGCTGCGGTGGTCGAACGCGATCCCTTCGAGGACGGCGAGCGCGCCCTGCTCAACTTCGGCCACACCTTCGCCCACGCGATCGAGGCCGAACAGGGCTTCGGCGGCCTGGTGCATGGCGAAGCGGTCGCGGTCGGGATGGTGCTGGCCGCGCGCCTGTCGACGCGCCTGGGCATGGCCGGCGATGACGCTACCGAACGATTGCGCGCATTGTTGGCGCGTTTCGGCCTGCCGGTCGCGCCGCCGACGGGACTCGACCCGGATGCGCTGCTGGCACGGATGCGGCTGGACAAGAAAGCCGCGGCCGACGGCCTGCGCTTCGTGCTGTGGGACGGCATCGGCCACGCTCGCTTGGTCGCCGCGGTGCCCGAGGCTGACGTACGCGCGGTGCTGCACGGCGCCTGAGACACGGCGAACGCTACAATTTCCCGATGCGCCTGCTGCTGCAACAACGGCCCGACGGCCGCGAAGCGCCCCGCTTCGTCCAGCTCACCCTGCAACCGGACTTGTTCGGTGGCTGGGTGCTGTTGCGCGAAACCGGCCAGCCCGGCAGCCGCAGCACGCTGCGTCGCGAGCAATACCTCGACCAGGCAAGTGCGCTGGCGGCGATGGAGAAGGCGCGCGATGTGCAATTGAAGAAAGGCTTCCAGTTGATGTTCGCGCAGGGCGCGGACTCCCCACGCTGACGGAACTGAAATGAATCTCCAGAATGACCGCTTCCTGCGCGCCTTGCGCCGCGAACCCGTGGACTTCACACCCGTCTGGCTGATGCGCCAGGCCGGTCGCTACCTGCCGGAATACCGGGCTACCCGCAAGGCGGCCGGCAGCTTCTTGGCCATGGCCAAGAACCCGGAGATCGCCTGCGAGGTGACCCTGCAGCCACTGCGGCGCTTTCCGCTGGACGCGGCGATCCTGTTCTCCGATATCCTCACCGTACCCGACGCGATGGGCCTGGGCCTGTATTTCGTCGAAGGCGAAGGACCGAAGTTCGAGCACCCCGTGCGCAGCGAAGCCGACATCGCCCACCTCGCCGTGCCGGACATGGAAACCGAACTGCGCTACGTGATGGATGCCGTGCGCGTCATCCGCCGCGAGCTGGACGGCACGGTGCCGCTGATCGGTTTCTCCGGCAGCCCGTGGACGCTGGCCTGCTACATGGTCGAAGGCGGTGGCAGCAAGGACTTCGCGCGGATCAAGGCGATGGCCTACAGCGCACCTGAGCAGTTGCACCGATTGCTGTCGGTGGTGACCGATGCGGTCATCGCCTACCTGTCCGCGCAACGCGCGGCGGGTGCACAGGCCTTGCAGGTATTCGATACCTGGGGCGGCGTTCTGTCGCCCGCGTTGTATCGCGAGTTCTCGCTGAAATACCTGCAGCGCATCGCCCGGGAGTTGCAGCGCGGCGACGGCGCCGAGCGCACGCCCTTGATCCTGTTCGGCAAGGGCAACGGCCCTTATATCGACCAACTGGCGATGAGTGGCGCGGAAGGCGTCGGAATCGACTGGACGGTTTCGCTGGAAGACGCGGCTTGGCGCAGCAAGGGCAAGGTCGCGCTGCAGGGCAACCTGGACCCGGCCACGCTCTACGCATCGCCTGAGGCGATCCGCGCGCAGGTGCGCGAGGTGCTGGACAGCTACGCGAACGGCAACGGCGGCTCGCGTGAGGGCCACGTGTTCAACCTCGGCCACGGCATGTCGCCGGACATGGACCCGGAACACGTCGCCGTGCTGGTCGATGAAGTGCACGCCTACAGCCGGAGATGATCCTCAGCCTGGCTGATCGGCGCGGCGCCTGAAGGCATCGTCCAAGCCCGCGGCCAGCATGTCCGAGGTCACCGGCTTGCGCAGGAAGGCATCGAAGCCGGCATCCCCGGCCAGCGCTTCGGCCTCGGCATCGGCGCGCGCGGTGACCGCGAGCAACGGCCCGCCGAAGCCGCTGCCGCGCAGTTGGCGCGCCAGCGCGAAACCATCCATGCCGGGCAGGTCTAGGTCGAGCAGGGCCGCATCGAACCGGTGTGATGCAACTTCGACCAACGCAGCCAATCCGTTCGCGGCATGCCGCACCTCGTGGCCTTGCGCACGCAACAGGCCGCTCACCACTTCAGCCACGGTCGGATCGTCCTCGACCAGCAGCAGGTCGAGTGCGTTGCGCGGAGGCGTGACCATCGCCTGATCGACCACCGTTGCCTGCGTCTGCGCATCCGCCACGGCCAATGGCAGGCTGACCCGGAAGCGCGTGCCAACGCCCGGCGTGCTTTCCAGCTCGATGCGCCCGCCCATCACCGCCGCCAATTCCTGACTGATCGCAAGGCCCAGGCCACTGCCGCCGTAGCGTGCGCTGGTGCGCGCGCCTTCGGCCTGTTCGAAGCGGCGGAACAGGCGCTGCCGCTGTTTCTCGTTCAAGCCGGGGCCGGTGTCATGGACCGCGAAAACCAGACCGTCGCCTACAGCCGGCCCGACCGAAAGACCAACTTCCCCTTGCTCGGTGAACTTGATCGCATTGCCCAGCAGGTTGAGCAGGATCTGCTCGACGCGGGTGCGATCCCCGATGCGCCAACCCGTCACTTCGGGCGACGCATCCAGCACGAAACCCAGACTCTTGCGTTCGGCCAGCGGCTGCATCAGCGCCACCACCTCATCGATGACGCCACGCATCTCGAACCCCTCCTCTGCCAGCACAAGCTTGCCGGCTTCGATGCGGGCCAGGTCCAACGCATCGTTGACCAGTCGCAGCAGGTGCCGGCCGGCGCGCCAGATCGCCTGCACCTGGCCGCGTTGCCGCTCATCCAGCGGCGTGGACTGCAGCAATTCGGCCATGCCGAGCACGCCGGTCATCGGCGTGCGGATCTCGTGGCCCAAGGTAGCCAGGAATCGGGTCTTGGCCTCCGATGCCTGCTCGGCCAGGGTGCGTTTCTGTTCGGCCAGCGCATAGGCATGGTTGCGCTCCAGCCGGCGGCGATAGTCGCGCGCCAACCACGCCGCCAGCAGCAGCGTGGCCAGGGCGGCGGCCAACAAGGCAGGCGTGGTGCGCCACCAGGGCGGGCGGATGCTGAAATCGATGGTCTGCTCGCGTGCGCTGTTGCCCGCCGCATCCATCGCGCGCATGTGCAAGCGATAGCGCCCCGGGCCAAGGCCGCTGAAGATGCGTTCGCCCTGCGCGCCTTGCTCGACCCAGCCCCGATCGAAGCCGTCAAGCCGGCTCCAGTAACGCGTGCCGGCCGGATCGTCATAGGCCAGCAGATGGCCGGTGAGGCGCAGTTCGCGGTCATCCGGCCCAAACGACAGCGGGCCGGGCGTCGGTTGCGGCAGCCATGCACCGGCGCGGCGCACGTCGATGCCATCGATGCGCAGTGCCGGCACTTCCGGTTGCGGGTCGGGGAATCGGGTGTCCAGCAGCACCACGCTGCCGTCCTGGGTGGCCGCCGACAGCACCCCGCCGGCACCCAGCGCCAAGCCGCGATCGACGAATTCCTGGTTGGTCAATCCGTGCTGGATGCCGACATGGCCCATGTGCTTGCGTCGGGCGTCCCAGCGGTACAGGCCGCGCTGGCTGGACAGCCAGACCCGTCCACGCGCATCAACCTCCAGTCCGCCGGGTTGCAGCGATGGCAAGTCGCGGCCCGCCGGCAGGCGTGCGGCCTCCTTCCAGTTACCGGCGCCATCGCGCAGGTGGTAGGCGAGCCCGTCGATGCGATGCAGCCACAGGGCATCGTCGGCGGCGAAGCCGAAGGCGAATACCCGCGCCCCGCGCAGACCCGGTGGCGAGACGATGCGTCCGCTGGCTTCATCCAGCCAGCCCAGTCCGAAACCCCCTGCCACCCACAAGCGGCCATCCGGCCCCATGCGCAGGGCTTCCTGGTCACCATCGCCAAGCCCGGCGGTCGCGGCCGGCAGCTGGCGGACTCGCTTGCCGGTGACGATGTCGCGGGCCTCCAGCCCTTCGCCCGGTACGGACAGCCAGAGACGGCCCCGTGCATCCTCGGCCATCAGGTCGAAGCCGGCATCCGGTGCCGCATCCGCCCCGTCGCCCGGCAGCCAGCTGTCGAGCCGGCCGTCCCGGTCGATCCGCCATAGTCCCGTGCGTCCGTAGTAGATCCAGAGCTGGCCGAGGCGGTCTTCGCGCAGGACGACCGGCTTGGCGCGCGGCAACTGCGCACGGACTTCTTCACCGAGGCGCTCGGCCACGCCCTCGCCGTCGATGCGTTCCACGTAGCCATCAACGCCCGCCACCCAGACTCCACCCGCACGCGCGGGCGCCACCGCGCGATAGCCTGTACCGCGCAAGCCACTGCCATCCACGCTCTGGCGCATCTGCGCGATGGAACGCCAGTCCGAACGCAGGTAGCCAAGCCCGAGCCCCGGCAACCCCGTCCACAAACCGCCATCGGGCAAGGCCAGCAGCGCCTGCACGCTGCCGGGCTGGTACAGCGGCTCGGTCAGCACGGGGTACGGGGTCGCCGCATCGTTCGCCACCCGCCACAAGCCGCGCTGGCTGCCGATCCACAACGCGCCATCGCGACCGCGCGCCAGCGAAATCGCCGCGTTCGGTCGCTCAAACATGTCGGCATACGGCAGTCGCAGCCAGCGACCATCGGTTTCGCGGCGGAAGATGCCGATCGCGGTGCCGACCCAGATCCGCGGGCCATCGGTCAGCACCGAGTACACCAGTGGCATCGGCGTATCACCGGGCAACGGCATCGCCCGGACCTTGCCTTTCTCCAGCACCGCCAGTCCTTCCAGGGTGGCGATCCACAGGCGATCCGTGCGGTCGACGGAGAGATTGACGATCGTCTCAGAGGGCACGCCTTCGATGCGTTGCGGCGTCCAGCCGGCGGGATCGCCGCGCAGCGACATCGCATACAGGCCGGCATCGCCGGTGCCGAACCAGAGCGAGTCGGCGTGGCTTGCGAAGGCGAAGATGTCATCACTGCCCATCACCGGATGGCTGGACCGACGCCAATGGCGGAACCCGACACGCGCGCCATCCAGCATACTGATGCCGCCGAACTCGCTGGTCGTCCAGACCCGGTCACGGCCGTCCACGTGGACCGCCTGCATCATGTTGCCGGGCAGCGCGCGCGGATTGCCCGGCTCGTGGCGCCAGAGGCGAAAACCGCTGCCGTCGTAGCGCGCCAGGCCATCGCTGGTCGCCACCCAGATGAAGCCGGCGGCGTCGCGGTCGAGCGCCTTGACGAAGGAGGTGGGTAGCCCGTCGCGCGGCCCGAGCACGCGCAGGTGCGGGCTTTCCGGGACCTGCGCACGCAGTGCCGGCATCCAGCCGATCCACGCCATCCATAGCAGGCACGCAGCGACGCATCCGCGCATCGTCCTTCCCCGTTTCCGACCTTGGGCCACTCCCTGCAGCCGATGCTGGGCCGATGATTGCGTCAACGCAAGTCCAATGCGAACGTTGCCGCATAGAATCGAGCCACCGCCCAGCGAGGAACCGCCATGACCCTGCGCAATACCGCCACCGACTGGGGCAGCCTGAGCAAGGCCTTCCACTGGCTGATCGTCGTGCTGCTGATCGGTCAGGGCCTGCTGGGCCTGACCATGGGCGATTTCGGTCGCGAGATGCGCGGCACGCTTGTTGGTGTGCACAAGTCGATCGGCATCACCATCCTGATGCTGGCGATCGCGCGACTGCTATGGAACCTGTTCGGCGGGCGCCCCGCGCCTGCGCCGGGCGTCAGCCGCAGCCAACACCTGCTGGCCAACGCCGGCCACCTGCTGCTTTACGGCCTGCTGTTCGTGCTGCCGCTGACCGGTTGGTTGCTGTCGGCCTCCGGTGGCCGCGACGTGAGCTGGTTCGGCGTGTTCGACCTGCCGCGGATCGTCGGCGAGAACCATGACCTGCACGAGATGTTCGAAGAACGCCACGAGCAGCTGTTCTGGCTGCTGGTGATCGTGGCGGTGGGACACGCCGGTGCCGCGCTGTATCACCACTTCGTCAAGCGCGACGCCACCCTGGTGCGTATGTTGCCGCGGGGCTGGTTGCGCGATCCGCGCCGCGACGCCTGATCGACCTAATCAACCGGCCAGGAAGGCACGCACCATCACCGCATCGAACGGCCAATCCAGTTCGATGTCGCGGCAGTCGTCGCGCAGCACCGGCACCCGCACGCCGTAGCGCGCTTCCAGCGCCGGCGCGTCATCCAGGAACACGCTGTCGAATTCGGGCACGCGTGCTTGCGCAAGCACGGACAGCGCCTGGTCGCAGAGATGGCAGTCATCGCGCTGGTAGAGGATCAGGGCCATGCGGCGGCGTTCGTCGCGTTCGTCGGTGGCGCCTAGAATAACGATCCACCGCTCCGCAAAGACGCATCATGGCCGTCAGCATCTTCGACCTCTACAAGATCGGCATCGGACCCAGTTCCTCGCATACGGTCGGGCCGATGCGCGCGGCGGCGCGCTTCGTCGAACACCATCTGGCCGAAGCCGGACGTCTGGACGATGTCGCGCGGATCCGCGCCGAGGTGTTCGGCTCGCTGGCACTCACCGGCCGCGGCCACGGCACCGACAAGGCGGTGATGATGGGATTGGAAGGCCAGTGGCCGAACGCCATCGATCCAGACATCATCCCCGCGGCACTCGAGCGCATTCGTTCGTCGAAGAAACTACGGCTGCAGGGCAGCGGGCCCGATGACATCCGCGAGATCGGTTTCAACGAGAAGACCGACCTCATCATGAACAAGCGGCAGAAGCTGCCGTTCCACACCAACGGGATGCGCTTTTGCGCGTTTGATGCCGCCGGCGAAGAAATCGCCAGCCGCGATTACTACTCGGTCGGCGGCGGCTTCGTGGTCAACCAGGACGAGGCCGCGGAAGACCGCATCGTCGCAGACACGACGCCTGTCGCGCATCCGTTTTCCAGTGGCGACGAATTGCTCGCTCGCTGCGAGGCCACCGGGCTACCGATCGCGCGGCTCATGCTGGAAAACGAGGCCGCCTGGCGCAGCGAGGCCGACACCCTTGATGGCCTGCGCGAAATCTGGGAGGCGATGAGCGCTTGCGTGGCGCGCGGCATCCGCGAGGCAGGCACCCTGCCCGGGGGCCTGCGTGTGGCGCGGCGCGCGCCGGCGCTGCATGCGGAACTCTCATCCCGGCCTGAGGCGGCGATGCGCGATCCGCTGACCATCCTCGACTGGGTCAACCTCTACGCGCTCGCGGTCAACGAGGAGAACGCCGCGGGTGGCCGCGTGGTCACCGCGCCGACCAATGGCGCGGCCGGCATCATCCCGGCGGTGGGGCTGTATTACGAGCGGTTCGTGCCGGGCGCGAGCGAGGCGGGCATCTTCGACTACCTGTTGACCGCAGCCGCAGTCGGCATCCTCTACAAGGAAAACGCCAGCATCAGCGGTGCGGAAGTCGGCTGCCAGGGTGAAGTCGGCGTGGCCTGCTCGATGGCCGCAGCGGGGCTGACCGCGGCGCTCGGCGGCACACCGGGGCAGATCGAGAACGCGGCGGAGATCGGGATGGAACACAACCTGGGCTTGACCTGCGACCCGATCGGCGGACTGGTGCAGATCCCCTGCATCGAGCGCAACGCGATGGGCGCGGTCAAGGCGATCAATGCCGCGCGGATGGCGATGCGCGGCGACGGCAAGCACAAGGTTTCGCTGGACAAGGTGATCAAGACCATGCGCGACACCGGCCGCGACATGCAGGACAAGTACAAGGAAACATCGCGCGGCGGGCTGGCGGTGAACGTGATCGAGTGCTGACGCCGCGGCATCTGCGATGAGATCGTCTTGTCGCCGCTGAAACTAGGCTGGCCGCTCCCCGAAGGAAATCCCGCCGATGATCCGCATTCCCCTGCTGGCGCTGGCCGCCACGTTGCCGCTCGGTGCGATGGCCCAATCCGCCGATTCACCGTGCTATGGCGCGATGCTGGAAGGCTTCGACTACCCATGGCCGGTCAAGCGGCATGTGGTGAAGTCGCAGGGACAGTCGCTGGAGATGGCTTACCTCGACATCGCGCCAACCACCCGGGCGAACGGGCGCAGCGTGGTGTTGTTGCATGGCAAGAACTTCACCGCGGCCACCTGGGAATCACAGATACGTGCGCTGGCCAAGGCCGGCTATCGGGTGATTGCGCCGGACCAGATCGGCTTCGGCAAATCGAGCAAGCCGGCGATGTACCAGTATTCCTTTGCCCAGCTCGCAGCCAACACGCGCGGGCTGCTGGATGCGCTCGGCATCGGACGCAGCGCACTCGTTGGTCATTCGATGGGCGGGATGCTGGCGGTGCGTTACGCGCTGCAATACCCGACGCATACCGGGCAACTGCTTTTGGTCAACCCGATCGGGCTGGAGGACTGGAAGGCCAAGGGCGTGCCGTGGGTGGATGTCGATGCGTTGTACGCCGGCGAGCTCAAGACCAGTTTCGAGAGCATTCGCAAGTATCAGCTTGATGTGTACTACAACGGCCAGTGGAAGCCCGAGTACCAGCGCTGGGTCGACATGCTCGGCGGGATGTACGCAGGACCGGATCGCGAACGCGTGGCCTGGAACCAGGCGCTGACGTCGGACATGGTGTTCAACCAGCCGGTCGTGCACGAGTTCGGCGAGATCCGTGTGCCCACCACGCTCTTCATCGGTCAACTGGACAAGACCGCGATCGGCCGCGACCGCGCACCGGCGGCACTGAAGCCGCAACTCGGGCGCTATCCCGAACTCGGCCGCGCCGCGGCGAAGGCGATCCCGGGTGCGACGCTGGTCGAATTCGCCGACCTCGGCCATTCGCCGCAGGTCGAGGCACCGGAGCGCTTCAACAAGGCGCTGCTGGATGCATTGGCGAAGGGGCCCGTCGATTGACCGGCCCGATCGCCTGAACGCGCCGTACGGTGAGCAGCGTCATCGCTTAGCGCTGGTCCACGCAATCCGTGTTGCCGGCGGCCACGCAGTCGCGGTAGTTGTCGCGCAACGCCGCGTCCTTGCCGACGCGATAGCCCATCGCGAGTGAAGCCAGCAGCACGAAGCCGAGGCCGATCGCGACCCACGCCGCCACCTGCTGGCGGCGCGACTTGCCTGAGGCGACGAGGCGATCAGTCGGAATGCCGATGACCTTCGACAGCGCTTCGAGCGTGGGGCGATCGGCCACGCCTTCTTCTTCGGCCTTGCGCACGAGCGCCGCATCGAGCCCTGAGGCCTCGGCCAATTGTTCCTGCGACCAGTCGCGGATCTCGCGGGCGCTGCGAATCAGGGTGCCGGGCGTGGTGTTGGGCGTGTTCATTGTTGTTCCTCCTTCGTCGGGAGGGGTCAGCGTGCCGGGGCGGGCGAGCAATGCCCACGCCAGCGCGACGACCGGGACGCGACACTGAAAAAACGCAGCAATATCAGTGCCTTGCGACCATCACGACACGGAGGCGACAGCGTCGAAGCCGCATGCATCGTGGCGAATCGCTAGCAATCGGTACGACCGGAGGCCACGCATTCCTTGCGGTTGTGCTTGTTGGCGAGGTCGCGGCCGAACTGGTAGCCCAGCCCGATGACCAGCACCAGCACCAGTGCCGCCAGCAGGCCCAGCAGCAGGCTGCGGAACAGCCGGTCCGCCTGGTCGCGCGGATCATTGTCGGGCACAGATGTTTGCACCTCGCGCGAATCTGCCGCGATGGCTTCGCCTTCCCGCACCTCCGGTCTCGCGCTCACGTCCGAAGCAGGCGAGTGCAGGATGTCCTCGACCGACAGCCCCAACGCAGCGGCCAGCGCCATCCGCGTCTCGTGCGAGGCCCGCTCCCCACGCTCGACCCGCTGCACCGTCCGCGTGCTGAGCCCGGCGATCTCGGCGAGTTGTTCCTGCGACCACGCGCGTTGTTCTCGCAACTGGCGCAGGCGATCGGCATCAATCCTCATCGATGGGACTCATCACGGGCACGTCTGGGATGTCCAGTATGCCAAGGGCGGATTTCATCCCGCGCGCTGATCGAGCCAATCGAGCACCGTGCGGGCGATCGCAAGGTCATGGCGGATGCCTGCTTCATTGCCATCCTCCATGAACCAGCACGCGGACAGTGCCGCTCGCGCAGCGGTCCAGCGCGCCAGTCGCGTGGCATCGATCCCCGCGGCCTCGGCCACCACCGCCAGTTGCGTCTCGAAGCGGGCCGGCTCCGCGGCATGGGTGAGGTCCGGATTGCACAGGATCTGCGCGAAGTCGAAGCCGCGTTCACCGAAGCGGTCCTTGGGGTCGATGGCCAACCAGCCACGCGCGCCGAAATGCAGCACGTTGCGATGATGGCAGTCGCCGTGCAGCGGGACGACATCGATCGGGTCGGCCAGCAACCTGTCCGCAACCGCCGCGCACTCGGTGAGGATGCCGCCGTGCCTCGCCGCCTCGCGATGCAGGGCGGCGAACCACTCGTTGATCGGTTGCAAAGGCGGCGGCGATGAAGCGCGCGGCGCGTGCAATCGCGCCAGCACATCGCAGAGGAAGAGGCTGGCCTCGGCATCGCCCTCGGGATCGCGCAAGGCCTGCACCAGCAAATCCCTGCCGTCCAACGCGCGCTCGATCAGGATGACATACGCATCCCGGGCGTAGACCTCGGCAGCGCCATCACCCTGCCACCACGACATCAACGCCGCGCCGGCCCGCTCTTCAGGGGCACGCGCGCGCTTGAGCATCGCCGCCCGGCCATCGCTCATCCGAACCGGCTGCAGGTCGCTGCTCGCCGTGTGGATCGTGGCGCCATCGCGTTTCAGGTGCCAGGCGGCGAGATGCGCGTCGAAGGTCACCGGCCGAGGGTACCGCGCGACAGGCGAAGCCCGCCTGCACGCGACGGAGTTGCTCAGGTCACCGCGACCAGTCGAAGCGGCGGCGCCTGCGTGGTGTCTGCGATGCCGACCTCGCGGACGATCGCCAGCAGGTCGTCGATCAGGGCGGCGGCGGTCACCTCGGCGCCCGCGCCCGGTCCCTGCACCACCAGTGGCTGTTCTCGATAACGATCCGACCAGATCGCGACGCGATTGTCGGTGCCGGCACCGCTGGCAAGCGGATGCTCGCGCGGCAGTGCGTCAAGCCCGACACGGGCACGACCGTCCTCAAGCCGCGCGATGAACTTGAGCACCTCGCCATTGCGGTAGGCATCCGCATAGCGGCGACGGATCGGCTCGTCCAGCAACGGCAGCGCGGCGTCGAGTTCGTTCGCCGGCAATCCCGCCAGCGACTCGGGCACCAGTGAAGCAACATCGACCTGATCGGCTTCAAGCTCGACGCCTGCCGCGCGCGCTAGGATCACGATCTTGCGGCGCACGTCCTCGCCGGAGAGATCATCGCGCGGATCAGGCTCGGTGTAGCCCGCATCGCGAGCCTCGCGCACGAATCGCGAGAAAGGTTGCTTGCCGTCGTAGCGATCGAACAGCCACGCCAGCGAGCCGGACAGCACGCCGGCGATGCCGTGGATGCGGTCGCCTCCGGCCTGCAGTTCGCGCAGGGAACGCAGCACCGGCAGGCCCGCGCCGACCGTGGCACTGTCGCCGTAACGACCGCCGCTGGCCGCCGATGCGGCGCGGATCGCGCGCCAGCGGCTCAGCGAAGTTCCTTGACCCAGCTTGCAGGCGGTGACCACGTGCGCGCCGTTGCCCAGCCATTCCGCGTGGCGATCGGCCACCGCATCGCTTGCGCTCGCATCGATGAGGATGTCGCCACGCCCGAAACCTGCCTGCGCAAGCCAGGCGGCATCGCGCGGAGCGGGCATGTCGCGGAGCTTGGCGAACACCGCATCGACATCGGCTGCATTCGTTGCCCGGTAGCCCCGCGCGTTGGCAATGGCGATGATCGGCGGCAATGCGATACCCGCCGAATGCAGGCGCGCATGACGTGCGACGAAGGCACTGCCGACCGTGCCGGTGCCGAGCAGGACCAGCCGCTGCAGGGCCTGGCTCATGCCGCCAACGCCTCTCGCGTGCAACAGGCGACGCGGTCCAGCGCCGCAGCGATGTCGGCGATCAGGTCATCGGCATGTTCGATGCCCACCGACAGCCGCAGCAGGCCATCGCGGATGCCGGCTTCGGCGCGCGCTTCGGCACTCATCGCCGCATGGGTCATCGTCGCCGGATGGGCGACGAGGCTCTCCACGCCGCCCAGCGATTCGGCCAAGGTGAAGCACTCCAAGCCATCAAGGAACGCACGCACCGCCGCTTCATCAGCCAGCTCGAACGAGAGCATGGCGCCGAAACCCTGCTGCTGGCGCGCGGCGATCGCGTGGCCCGGATGCGAGGCCAGCCCCGGCCAATGCAGGGCACGCACCGCGGGATGGCCATCGAGCGCGGCGGCGATCGCCGCAGTGTTTTCCTCGTGCACACGCAGGCGTGCCGACAAGGTGCGCAGCCCACGCAAGGTCAGGAAACTGTCGAACGGCGCACCGGTGATGCCGAGCGCATTCGCCCACCAGGTGAATTGCTCGTGCAGGGCGGCATCGGCGGCGATGAGCGCGCCTCCCACCACGTCGCTGTGGCCATTGATGTACTTGGTGGTCGAGTGCAGCACGGCATCCGCGCCGAAAGCGATCGGGCGTTGCCACAACGGCGAGAGGAAGGTGTTGTCGACCAGCACGCGTGCGCCGATGGCCTTGGCTTCGCCGATCACCGTTTCCAGATCGGTGATCCGCAGCAACGGGTTGGACGGCGTCTCGATCCACACCAGCTTGGGCGCGCGCGCCAAGGCTTCGGCGCGCGACGCGGCATCGGTGAGGTTGGCGGTCACCAGTTCGAACGCGCCTTTTTTCGCCAGCGCGTTGAACAGGCGCCAGCTGCCGCCGTAGCAATCGTGCGGCACCACCAGCACGTCGCCCGGTTCCAGAAGTGCGTTGAGTGCCAAGGTGATCGCCGCCATGCCTGTGGCAGTGATGACGCCGCCGGCGCCGCCTTCAAGCTCCGCCAATGCATCGCCCAACAGGTCGCGCGTGGGGTTGCCGCTGCGCGTGTAATCGTAGCGACGCTTCTCGTTGAAGCCGGCGAAGCTGAAATTGGAGGAGAGCACCAGCGGCGGGGTCACCGCGCCATGGGCGTCGTCGCAATCGATTCCGGCGCGGACCGCGCGGGTGGCGATGTGGTTTTCGTGGCTCATGTCAGGCGTCCAGTGCGGTGTTGAGGGCGGCGGCAATCGCCGTGGTTTCTTTCAGGAAGGCGTCGTGGCCGTAGCGCGAGGCGATCACCTGCAGCCAGGCGTCCGGCGCGCGCACCGCCAGCTCGGCCAGGTCCTCGCGCGGGACCAGCAGGTCGCTGTCGATGGCGATGACCGAAAGCGGCACGCGCACCTGTTCAGGCTCGATGCGATGCAGGTCGATGGATTCGGACAGACGCCGATAGCTGACGGCATCGAAGCGCGACGTGCCGCGTCGGCCGCAGGCATCGAGATAGGCCTCGGTCGGAACGACGGCACGATCATCCTGCACGGTGACCGGCTCGGCGAAGCGCTCGGCGAACTCACGCGGCGTGCGATAGGACAGCATCGCCAATTGCCGTGCCAAGGCAACGCCTGCCTCGCCTTCGCCCAGATCGATGATCTGCCGCTGCACCGAACGCAATGCACTGGCCCAGGGATGTGCGCGATGTGCGCCGCTGATCGCGATGAGCGAAGCCAGCTTGCCGGCATGACGGGCAGCGAACTGCAGCCCGACCATCGCGCCGTAGGACGCACCGACAAAGGCGCGCGCCTTCGGCAGCCCGAGCGCTTCGATCACCGCGGCGATCGCATCGGCCTGGTCGGCACTGTCGATCGGCGCGTCGATATCGGCCCCGTCGCCCAGCCAATCGATCGCCAGCACGCGATGGCGACGCAAGACGCAGGCTTGAGCCTGCCACCAACCCGCACCGGCATCGAGGTCGTTGGAGAACACATGCCGATGCGCGGAAATGCCTCCGGCAACGATCAGCAGGGGCGCGTGCGCCGGGCCACTCAGTTCCCAGCGGATCGCCACGGCACGTGCGCCGACGTGCTTGAGATCGAGCGTGCAGCGGTGCACGCCGCGTTCGCTGGTGGGCAGCGTGACGACATGAAGCGGCGCCAGACAGGCAGGTTCGGGGGTGGCTTCTTGTTGGAATGCGACGGCGACCAGACTCATGCGGAACTCCCGTTGGCATCGAGGTTCCGCGGCTGTGCGAATGTCGGGCGACGCAAGATGCGTGCTCAACCATCTGCACGGCAGGCTGACGCCTTCCGCAGGACTTGGCACCTTGGACGGATGTCCAGGTTGCCTCGGCTTCAAAGGGCCTTTCCCTCAGCCGATCTCGATGGATGGAGGCAGCTTGCACCGGCTCTGCGGAAATGTCAATCGCTTCATGCGCATTGAGCGATGAATTTGGATGCAACCCGTATCGTGACCGCCTGGACCGGATAATGCCGGCATGCATCGATGTCGATTCCCCGCCCTGCTGCTGGCTTGCATGGCCCTGACCTGCGTGCCGGCGTTTTGCCCCGCGGCACGGGCCGCGCAATGGCTGTCGTGGCCGCACACGCCCGCGGTGGAGGCTGCAACGCACGCCAAGGCCGCTTCGCGCGCGGCGCTGCGCCTGCGCATCATCGAGCGCAACACGCAGCGCGAAGTCTGGGTGGACAGCGACATCGCAGGGCCGGTCGAAGTGCGCGTGACCGGCACGGATGGCCTGTCTCTGGAGCGGGTTCTGCCGGGTCGCGGTGCGCATCTCGTCGGCACGATTGATGGCGCTTCGCGACTTCGCCTGGAGTTGCAGGCCGTGCCGGGCCTTCCGGGCGCGACCGCCAGCGACTTCGCCTATCGCCTGCCGCTGGATGCGGCATCGCTGCGCATCGGCCAATCCCCGCAAGGCCGCTTCAGCCACGCCGATGACGAGAACCGCCACGCCATCGATTTCGCCGTGTCGATCGGCACACCCGTGCTGGCCGCGCGCGATGGCATCGTCATGCAGGTCGAGGATGCGTTTCCCGATGCGCCGGGCAAACTCTCCGAAGCGAACTTCGTCCGCATCCTGCACCGGGACGGCAGCATGTCGGTCTATGCGCACCTGCAACGCGCCAGCGCAGTGGTGGAAGCAGGCCAACGCGTCGAAGCCGGCCAGTTGATCGCGCGCAGCGGAAACTCCGGTTACAGCAGCGGGCCGCACCTGCATTTCGTGGTGCAGGTCAATGCGGGGATGCGCCTGCAATCGGTGCCGGTGCGGATCATCGGGGCGCAGGGCGAGCTGAAGTTGCCGAAGTAAATCCGCGACTCGTGACGGTGCCGGTGCGGCGCCAGTCGCGAGCCGCCGTGAATCCATCCCTGGAGGCTCGTACGCAGCCTCCATGTTGCGTACGGCCGCAACCGGCGCCGCACCGGCATCCCCACGACCTACCGCCCGTATAATTCGCGCCTTCCCACGACCGCGCCGGCGCTCAACGCGCCTCGTACTGCATGTCCCAGATCGCCCAGGAAGCTGCGCGTCGCCGCACCTTCGCCATCATCTCGCACCCCGACGCCGGCAAGACCACGCTGACCGAAAAGCTGCTGCTGTTCGGCGGCGCGATCCAGATGGCCGGCTCCGTCAAGGGCCGCAAGGCCGCGCGCCATGCCACATCGGACTGGATGGCGCTGGAGAAGGAGCGCGGAATATCGGTGACTTCCTCGGTGATGCAGTTCCCCTACGAAGGCCACGTGGTCAACCTGCTCGACACCCCAGGCCACGCCGACTTCGGCGAGGACACCTATCGCGTGCTCACCGCGGTCGACAGTGCGCTGATGGTGATCGACGTCGCCAAGGGCGTGGAGGAACGCACCATCAAGCTGATGGAGGTCTGCCGTCTGCGCGACACGCCGATCATGACCTTCATCAACAAGCTCGACCGCGAGGGCAAGGACCCGATCGATTTGCTGGACGAGGTCGAGAGCGTGCTGAAGATCCAGTGCGCGCCGGTGACCTGGCCGATCGGCATGGGCAAGCGCCTGAAGGGCGTCGTCCACCTGCTGACCGGCGAGGTGCACCTGTACGAATCCGGCAAGAACCACACCCGGCAGGACTCGACCATTTTTGCTTCGCTGGACGATCCACAGGTCGAAGCCGCGATCGGCGCTGCGATGCTCAGCGAGGTGCGCGAGCAGCTGGAACTCGTCGAAGGCGCATCGCATCCGTTCGACATCGACGCCTACCTGCGCGGCGAGCAGACGCCGGTGTTCTTCGGCTCGGCGGTCAACAACTTCGGCGTGCAGCCGCTGCTGGATTTCTTCGTGCACCACGCGCCCGGCCCGCAACCGCGTGCCACCACCACGCGCGAGGTGCAGCCGGACGAGGCCAAGCTCACCGGCTTCGTGTTCAAGATCCAGGCCAACATGGACCCGCAGCATCGCGACCGCGTGGCGTTCATGCGCATCTGTTCGGGCAAGTTCAACGCCGGCATGAAGGCCTTCCATCCGCGCACCGGCAAGGAAGTGAAGCTGGCGAACGCATTGACCTTCATGGCCAGCGACCGCGAGATCGCCGAGGACGCGTTCCCGGGCGATGTCATCGGCATCCACAACCACGGCACCATTTCGATCGGCGACACCTTCACCGAGGGCGAGGCCATCGCCTTCACCGGCATCCCCAACTTCGCCCCGGAACTGTTTCGCCGCGCGCGACTGAAGGACCCGCTCAAGCTCAAGCAGCTGCAGAAAGGCCTGGCGCAATTGAGTGAGGAAGGCGCGACCCAGTTCTTCCGCCCGCTGATGTCGAACGATCTGATCCTCGGCGCGGTCGGCGTGCTGCAGTTCGATGTGGTCGCTTACCGGCTCAAGGACGAATACGGCGTCGATGCCGTGTTCGAGCCGGTGCAGGTGACCACCGCGCGCTGGATCAAGTGCGACGACGCGAAGAAGCTCGAAGAGTTCCGCGACAAGAACGCGCTGAACCTCGGTCTCGATGCCGCCGGGCAGCTGGTGTATCTGGCGCCGACACGCGTCAACCTGCAATTGGCCGAGGAGCGCGCGCCGGGCGTCGCGTTCCTCGCCACCCGCGAGCACGCGCACGCCCAGGCGATCGATTGACCGCCGAATCGTGACGGCCCGCACTGGCCGCGGGGATTGATCGACCCAACCGGCGTGTATGCTGCGGCCATGGCCAATCCATACGCCTCCGCATATTCGCCGGAAGAGGAGCACGCCAATGTCTGGTCGGCAGGCGTACCGGCGTTGGTCGCGTTCGCGGCCGGGCTGGTCATGGTGGCGCTGGCCTACCTGCGCGGCGATGTCTGGCAATGGGTCTCGGCCCTGGTGTTCGGCCTGTCCATGTGCGCGCTTTACTTGGCCAGCACCGCCTATCACCGCGCGGTCGATCCCGTGCATCGCGCACGCCTGAAGATCCTCGACCACTGCGCGATCTACGTGCTGATCGCCGGAACCTACACGCCATTCACCCTGACCAGCCTGCGCGGCAGCGTCGGCTGGACATTGTTCGCGGCGATCTGGACGCTGGCCGCGCTCGGCATCGTCTTCAAGCTGTTCTTCACCGGCCGCTTCAAGCTGATCTCCACCTTGATCTACATCGCGATGGGCTGGCTGGTGATGCTCTATGCCAAGCCCGTCTTCAACGGACTGTCCGGCTGGGTGTTCGGCTGGCTGTTGGCAGGTGGCATCGCCTACACGCTCGGCACCGTGTTCTACCTGCGGAAACGCATGCGTTATGCGCACGCGATCTGGCATGGCTTTGTCGCGCTGGGCACCGCCTGCCATTTCGTCGGGGTCTGGGGGCTGGTGGTGCCGCCAGGCTGAACGCTTCCGGCGCGTGTTCACCCGCGTTTGACCCGCGCGTGGCGAAGGTGGCTGCATCCCCACCGCGCCCCGCTTGGCATGGACCCGGCCGAAAGCCCGCAAGATCAACGCGAAACCGTGGCAATGCCGCCTGCCGGCCAACCGGCGGAGGCGGTCTTGTGCCCGCGTCGTCATCCGTGGCTGACCGGCCTCGGCCTGCTCGCGCTGGCCATCGCCATCCTGATCCTGCTGTGGGACTGGAACTGGCTCAAGCGACCGATCGAGCGCTTCGTGGAGGCGCAGACCGGCCGTGAATTCCATATCGATGGCGATCTGGATGTCGATCTGGGCCGGATGACGCATGTCACCGCCGATGGCCTGCGCTTTGCCAACGCGAACTGGGCGAAGGAGCAGCAGATGGCGAAGACCGATCGCCTCGCCTTCTCGTTCGAACTGTTGCCGGCGATCTTCAAGCGCGACTTCCGCGTGCCCGAGCTGCGCCTGTCCAATCCCGACATCCTGCTCGAGACCGGCCCCGATGGCCGCGGCAACTGGGTGTTCAAGGACCAGGAGGACAGCCGCGGCAAGCAGCCGGAGTTCCGCAGCCTGTGGGTCGATGACGGACGCCTGCGTTTCGTCGATGCCAAGGGCAAGACCGACATCGACATCGAAGTCGACAGCCAGGAACCGCGCGAGGGCGACAGCGGCCCGCCGATCAGCGTCAAAGGCAAAGGCCACTGGAAGGGCAGCGCCTTCACCCTCGAAGGCCGCGGAGAATCGCCTCTGGACCTGCGCAACCCGGACGAGCCCTACACCGTGGACGTGCGCGCGGCCGCCGGTCCGACCAAGGCGCATGCGCGCGGCACCCTGCTCGATCCGCTGCGGATGCGCGATTTCAACCTGAAGCTGGCGCTCTCCGGGCAGAACATGGATGACCTGTATCCCCTGCTCGGCATCGCGATCCCGCCGACGCCGCCTTACTCCCTGGATGGCCGCCTGACGCGCGTCGTCAAATCACCGACCAGCAGTACCTGGAAGTACGACGGCTTCACCGGCAAGGTCGGCGAAAGCGACCTGTCCGGCTTCGCCCACTTCACCACCGGCAAGCCGCGCCCGCGCCTGGATGCCGACCTGCGCTCGAAGCGACTCGACCTCGACGACCTCGCCGGCTTCATCGGCGGCGCGCCCAAGGCTGGCGGCGGCGAGAAGACCAATCCGGAACTCGCCGCCAAGGCGGCCAGCCAGCAGGCCAGCGGCAAGCTGTTCCCGCGTGACGAATTCAAGCTGGAGAAGCTGCGCGCCATGGATGCCAACGTGCGACTGCGCGCGGCACGCATCAACACCCAGCGCCTGCCGGTGGACGACATGGACGCCAAGCTCGACCTCAAGGCGGGCATGCTGACGCTCAACCCGCTCAACTTCGGGGTCGCCGATGGCGATATCCGCTCGGTGATCCGCATGGATGCGCGCGAGAAGACCATCCGCACCCGCGCCGACATCAATGCCAAGGGCCTGACGCTCGGCAAGCTGATGCCCAAGGTCAAGCTCGGCAACAACGCGATCGGCAAGGTGAGCGGCGACATCGACATCGCGACTACCGGCAATTCGATCGCGACGATGCTCGGCAATGCCAATGGCGATGCCGATGTGGGCATGGGCAGCGGGCAGATCAGCAAACTGCTGATGGAAATGGCAGCGATCGACATCGCCGGCATCATCAAGGTCAAGCTGACCGGCGATCAGCAGATCCCGATCCGCTGCGCGTTCGGCGATTTCGCGGTCAAGAACGGAGTGATGACGCCGCGTGCGCTCGCCTTCGACACCAGCGAGACGGTGATCACCGGCACCGGCACCATCGACCTCAAGAACGAGCGCCTCGACCTCACGCTCAAGCCCAAGCCGCGCCGCTTCAGCCCGCTGTCGCTGCGTGCGCCGTTGTACGTGCAGGGCAGCTTCACCGATCCGAGCCTGCGCCCGGACTACAAGCGGATCGGCCTGCGCGCGGCCGCGGCGGCGGCCTTGGGTGCGATCACCGCACCGGCGGCGGCGCTAGTCGCCACCACCGACCTCGGCCAGAAGGGCAAGCAGTACTGCGGCGGTTGAGTGGCGCGTGGCAACGCGCTAGCTGGCGATGTAATCCTGCAGGTGCCTCAACTCGACCTGCTGCTGGTCGATCACTGCCTTGACCAGGTCGCCGATCGAGACGATGCCGACGACTTCCTTGTGCTCGAGGATCGGCAAGTGGCGGATGCGCTTATCGGTCATCACCTGCATGCATTGGTCGACGGTGTCGAGCAAACGCCCGCATACGACCTGATGGCTCATGATCTCGCTGACCGGCGTGTCGGACGAAGTACGGCCGAGCAACACGACCTTGCGCGCGTAATCGCGCTCGGAAAGGATGCCGACCAGCTTCTTGCCCTCCATCACCAGCACCGCGCCGACGCCGGCATCGGCCATCATGCGCAAGGCGTCGATGACGGGCGCATCCGGCGCGATGGAAACCACGTCCGGATTCTTCGATTCAAGCAGATGCCGCACCTGACGCATGGCCGCTCCTCGCTTCGGAATGGCCTTCAGGATACGCCTGTCCAGCCTCCGGACGCCAATCGGCGACCAGGTACAGAGGGCGTTGCTTGGATTCGACATACAGGCGGCCGAGGTACTCGCCGATCATCCCCAGCGCGACCAGTTGCACGCCACCGAGGAACAGGATCACCGCCATCATGCTGGGCCAACCCGCCACCGGATCGCCGTAGCGCAGCGCCTTGATGACGATGTAGGCGCCGTAGGCCAAGGCGACAAGCGCGGTGAGCAGGCCGAGGTAGGTGCTGATCCGCAAGGGCGCCGTCGAGAAGCTGGTGATGCCTTCCAGCGCCAGGTTCCACAGCTTCCAGAAACTGAACTTGCTGTCGCCGGCGATCCGGGCCTCGCGCTCGTAGGCGATCTCGACACTGTTGAAGCCGACCCAACCGAACAGGCCCTTCATGAAACGATGCCGCTCGCGCAATTCGCGCAGGGCAGCCAGGGCGCGCGGCGATAGCAGGCGGAAATCGCCGGTGTCCTCGGGTACCGGCGTGCGCGAAAGCCGGCCGATCACCCGATAGAACAACGAAGCCGTGGTGCGCTTGGCAAGACTTTCCCCGGCTCGCGCGCTGCGTCGGCCATAGACGTTGTCGAACCCTTCGCGCCATTTGGCAACGAACTGCGGGATCAATTCCGGCGGGTCCTGAGCATCGGCGTCGAGGATCATCGCCGCACCCTCGGCAACCTGGTCGAGGCCGGCGGTCAACGCGGCCTCCTTGCCAAAATTGCGCGAGAGCCTGAGCAGCGCGACCCGCGAATCCTGCGCCGCCAGCCGCTGCATCACCGCCCAGCTGCCATCGCGGCTGCCGTCATCGACATAGAGGATGCGCGCTTCGACATCACCCATCGCATCCAGCACCGGGCGCAGCCGGGCATGCAGCATCGGCAACGCATCGGCTTCGTTGTACGCCGCGACCACGATCGTCAGCACGTTGCGCTGTCGCGTGGTCATCGCTCGCTACCCTCCACTTCCCGCAACGCGGAGGTCCCGCCGATCGCCCGCATCTGCCGTTGGATCGCCCGTGAACGCCGCTGCACATAGGGCCCGGGCCTGGCCACGCTGTAACGTTTGGGGTTGGGCAATACCGCTGCCAGCCGCGCTGCTTCGGCGGCCGTCAACCGCGACGCGTCCTTGCCGAACCAAGTGCGTGCAGCCGCCTGCGCGCCGTACACGCCATCGCCGAACTCGGCGAAGTTGGCGTACATCTCCAGGATGCGGTGCTTGGGCCAGAAGAGTTCCATCCAGAAGGTGTACCACGCCTCCAGGGCCTTGCGCAGCCAGCGGCTCCAGCCCGTGCCGCTCCACAGGAACAGGTTCTTCGCCGTCTGCTGGCTGATGGTGCTGCCGCCACGGATGCGCCGACCGCGCTCGTTGCTTGCGCGCGCCTTCTCGATTGCCTGCACGTCGAAGCCGGCATGCTCGGCGAACAGCTGGTCCTCCGATGCGATCAAGGCCACCGGCACATGCTTGGACATCTTGTCGAGGTCCCGCCAGTCGTGCGCGGTGCGGTAGCGAAAGTGGCCGCTGGCCCATGCCTCTGCGTGCCGGATCAGCATGAAGCTGGAGAACGGAGGGTCGATGAAGCGCAAGGCCAGCACCTGCACGATCGGAAAGACGATGACGAAGCCCGCCAGCCACAGCAGCCGTCGCAGCCACCGCCGCTTGCGCGGTAGTTCCAGCGCTTGCGCTGCCGTCACATCATCCCCATTTATCTTGCCCATGACGGCATTATCCGGGAGTTTCCGGTGGCCCGCCCTTCGTATCCGAGAATCCGATGAACCCACAATCCGCGGCCGAGCAAGGCCGACTCGACATCTTTCTGCTGCCCGAAGCCGGCGTGCGCGGCGCGCATGTCCGCCTCGATGAGGCTTGGCGCGAGGTCATCACCCGCAGCGACGCGCCTGTCCCGTTGCAGCCGTTGCTGGGCGAAGCGATCGCCGCCAGCGCCCTGCTCACCGCGCATACCAAGGTCGATGGCCGGCTGTCGGTGCAGTTGCGCAGCAAGAGCGCCTTGCGCAGCCTGTTTGCCGAATGCACCGCGGCGCGCAGCCTGCGCGGCCTGGTGCGGATCGACGAGGACGCATCCATCGATGCCGCCGCCGGCATCGCCCACGACCTCACTCGCTTGGGTGGCGATGCGGTGATGGCGATCACCGTTGAGAACCCCACCGCCAGCGGCGAGCCGATGCGCTATCAGGGCATGGTGCCGCTGGAGTCATCGAAGCTCGCCGGCGCCTTCGAGGACTACTTCCGCCAATCCGAGCAGTTGCCCACCCGCCTGATGCTGGCTGCGGATGGCCAGCAGGCGACCGGGCTGCTGCTGCAGAAGTTGCCGGGCGACGAAGGCGATGCCGACGGCTGGAACCGCATCGAGCAATTGTTCGCGACGCTTTCTGCCGATGAACTGCAGTCGGTCGATGGTGCCACCCTGCTGCATCGACTTTTCCATCAGGAAGGTCTGCAGATGCTCGGCGAGCGTGAACTGCATTTCGGCTGCTCCTGCTCGCGCGAACGCGTCGCGGAGGTCCTTCGCACCTTGGGCGAAGACGAGGCGCTGGCCGCAGTCGAGGCAGGACAAGACGACCAAGCCGAGATCCGCTGCGAATTCTGCGGCCAGCGTTATCACTTTGATGCCGGTCAGGTCCGGAACCTGTTCCAGACCCCCAGTGCCAACATCGCCTCCCCGGCCCGCCTCCAGTAGCCGTTCAAATGCGCTGTGGAAAGCTGAATACGGACGGGAATCGATTGTTAAATAACCATAAAAACGCTATGGTGGATAGACACGGAACTTCCGTGCCGGGGAACGGTCTCTTGACCTGCCAATGAAACGCCGCTTGTTGCCCATGTTGATGTTTGCAGCGCTATCGGTCGCGACCGCTGGCGGTGCCTACGCGCAAGCGGGCAAAGGCGTGACGGTGATCCCGGTGGTGAACAACGCCAACGGCAAGGTCGAGGGCATGTTCGTCCTCGAGCCCACCGGCAAGACCCAGAACGGCGCACGCTGGCGCTTCGGCAGCAATACGCTGGAATCCGCGTTCGGCCTGTCCTCCGGGGAGTCGCTGGCCTTGCTCTGCAACGGCAAGGGCGGCATCCCCAATCGCATGGATCGCCTCTCGGACGATTGCTCGCTGGGCTCCATCAGCCCGCGCGGTGCGGCCGCCAGCATCGGCAACCGCAGCGGACGTGTCGGCGTGGGTCTTGGCAAGGAGCGCAGCAACCTGCCGGGTTGGCTCTCGCCCGGCACGCGCAATCGCGCCGAACAGACCGACCTCGCCTTGTTCGCCGAATACAACATCGGCCGCAGCGGCGTGGTGTCGATCGCCGGCACCACGGCCAAGGCGCGGCTGATGTCCGCCACCGAAATGCCCCAACTGGCCGATCGCTGGAACAGCAAGGGCCTGTCGATCGGCGGCGGCATCGGCGCGTTCCGCGCCAACGTGTTCGGCCGCGTGGTGGAAGTGCCCGGCCAGCCCGGCAAGTGGGAAGGTTTCGGCGTCGGCCTGACTTGGCGCACGCCCTGGAGCGGCCAGCTCAGCGTGGGCGCGGAAAACGTGGTGACCCGCGGCAAGAATCCCTTCGCACCGGCTAGCGCCAACGGCGAAGAAGAAGGCACGGTGCCTTACGTGCGGTATCAGCAGGATCTTTGATTGACGCGACGCGCGACGATCTTCTACGCACGCCCTCGCGGTGAGTGACAGACACAGGGTTTGATTAAAAAAGAGGGAACGATCTCGTTGCCGGCGCCCAATAGTTGCCTTGCGATGCAACTGGTCGGGAAACCTCCGCGTTGGTCAACGACCCGTTCGCGATATTCTCCCAGCCCGTCTGGCAGTTGAACGTACGTAAGATGCGTCCCCGCGTCGCCCCAGGCACTGTTTTCACGCCATGCCGCTTAATTGTCGGCACTCAAAGCAAAGGGGGCGATAATTCGCCCCCTTTTTCTCAAACAACAATCCCGGATCAGAAGTCGTAGCGAACGGTGAAAGTAACCGAACGAGGACTGCCGTAGTTCAGATCCTGACCGAAGAATCGGCTGGGAGTCGCGCGGTCCGCCGCGTAACGCATGTACGCGAACTGCGGGTCTTGTTGGTTTAGCACATTGAAGACGTCGACCTTGAAAGACAACTTCTGGTCTGCCCAGACCGGACGATACTCGGCGTTCAAGTTCACCTGATGCGTCCACGGGGTCGAACCTGACGTGCCGCGCGGCGTGAAGGTGTAATTCAGCCCGCCCGGATAGGAAGCACTCGGCGGCATGCCGCACCAGTGGTAGTAGGCACCATTGTAAGCAGGCGCGTTCGGGTCCGGATAGAAGCTTGTGCAGCTCAACGGGCGACCGGAGGTCACGATCGCAGTGGCACCGACACGGAACTCCGGGGTCAAGCGGTAGTAACCATAGCCCTTGATCTGGTGCGCGCGATGGTTGGGGAGCAATCCATACGCTCCCTCCATCAACGTCGGGAGATCCCAATCCTGGGTGACTGACACGTCGCCTTGGCCGCCACCACCGGTGTCGAGGTCGGAATGCAGCTGACCTTCGGTGTTGCCCTTGTTCTTGGAGAAGGTGTATTCGACGCGTCCATACCAGTTGTTGGCAAAGGAGTGCTCGATATAAGCCTGGAGTGCCCAGTACTTGCGTTTTACCTTGTCGAAACCGAGCTCGTTAGCTGTGTAGGTAACCGGCACCAGGTTGCCGGACGCATCGGCCTGATAGAACGTGTTGTCGATGCCGGGGTTGAAGATGAAACATTCGCCGCTGAGTACGGGCGTGCAAGTATCGTCGATGGCGCTCTTCAAGGCGCGCCACTGACCCCGGACGCCCCAATTCACATTTTCGGCAAACTGATGCTGGAAGCCCAGGATGAACTCGTCCTGGTAATGCGGCTTCAAGTCCTTGGCGGCCACCACGCGCGGGTCACGCGCATTGCCACACTCCAGATTCGAAGAAACCACGTAGGTCTCGCCCGGGCAGTTGTACCCCACGTCAGTGACCGGGATGTTGGTCAGACCGGTCGGTGCGCCGGTGACCTGATCCATGCCGGTGTAGTTGAAATATTCCACCGTGTAGAGCGAGGACGCTGCCGCGCGGGCGGCGACATTATTTGGCAGTGCCAAGTGATAGCGACCGGCATTGCCGAACACCTTGAAGGTCGAATCACCCAAGACATCCCAACTGAAGCCCAGGCGCGGAGCCCATTGGTTCTTCTGCTCGACATAAACCTCACCGTCGCCGTTGTAGTTGGTGAAGTTTTCGTTTCGCAAACCAATCGACAGGAGGAAGTTGTCCGTAACCTGCCAGTTGTCCTGGATATAGTAGGCACGCTGCTCTGTCTTCACGTCCGCGCTGTTGGTGTAGTACTGGCGACGCACGAACCAACCACGGTTACCTTGGCCCGCAACGCCAGCGGCAGGACCGGGTGCCCCCACTCCATGTGCGGCATCGACGGGGGTGTTGTAGTTATTGGTGGTCTGGTACACCCAGACATAACCACCCGCGTAAGAGCTCGAGCTGAACGTGTTTGCTTCAGTTATGTCCGCGCCAAAGCGCAGATTGTGCGACCCGAGCGTCCAATCCAAGTCGATTCGGCCGCCCCGGGTCCCTTCAAAGGTGCCGTCCGCGGGGGCGTTGGCCTGGGTCTGGCAAACCCTCGCTGGGCGCTGCACGCCCGGCTTGACGCTGCTCGGGAAGCCACTGATGCGTGGGCAGGACGGGTCATAGCCGAACAGATTGACCGAATGATCGATATCCTGCTTGCCGTAAAGCACGCTCAACGACAGGTTGTCGGTGAAGTGGCCGATGTAACGGCCGACGTATAGCCTGGAGACATCCTCGTACTTGCCGCCACCGGTCTGGGTGGTGGTGTGATTGCGCGTCTGGTAGTCGAAGCTCGAATAGGCCAGATCACGCTTGGTGGCATCCTGCACGCCGGTGAACTCGACCGAATGATTGTCGTTGATCTGCCAATCCAGCTTGGCCATCCAGCGCGGATAATCATAGGTCTGCTCATACCAACCGTTGGTGGTCGGAGCGATGGTCGCAGGATTGACGCGTGTATCGTAGAGTGCCTGCGGGATAACCGCGGACACACCGCTCTGGTCGGTCTTGGTGAGGTCAGCGCTCGCATAGAAGAACAGGCGATCCTTGATGATCGGGCCTCCGGCATACAAGCCGTATTGCAGAGTCTGGGCCTTGTTGAGCTCACGCAGGTTGTAGAGTTGGCCATCGGTCGGCACCGGATCCTGGCCTGGGCCATAGAAGCCGGTATTCGGATAGAACTCGTTGCGGTAGTCGCTGCGCAAGCTGCGCGGTGTGAAATAGACCGCACCGCCGAACTTCCAGTCATTGGTACCGCGTTTGGTGGTCACCGCGATCACGCCACCGGTCGAACGGCCGTATTGCGGCCCGTAACCGCCGGTCAGGACCTCGGTCTGATCGATCGCGTCGAACGGAAGCGAGGTGAAACCGATCGCGGTGAGCGGATTGGTCACCGCATAGCCGTTGATGTAGTAGGCGTTTTCAGACGATGCCGAACCACCGAAGCTTGGCGCGTTCGAGCTGTAGCTGCTGTTGGAGATCACGCTGGGCGCCAGCAGTGCAACGCTGGCCACGGAGCGCTGCACGGGAATCTGCTGCATCTGCTCTGCGGTGAACACCGTGTTCGATGCGACACTGCTTACGTCGATTGCATTCGCGTTGTACGACGTGCCGGTCACGGTCACGGTATCCAGGTTCGAGGCGTCGGTGAAGTTCACCGCGCTACCCTGACCGACAGCGACATTCACGGTACGGGTCACGCCGTTGGAGACCACGGTGTAGCGGCCAGGCGGGAGCTGTGAGAAGTTGTAACGCCCAGCGGCGTCTGCGGTCGCCGTGCGCGAGGCACCGGTGCCTGCGCTGGTGATCGTGATCGTGTTGTTGGGCGATGTCTGGCCGAAGATGGAACCGACTGAACTCTGCGCCTGCACACCGCCGGCAAAGCAAAGCCCCATTGCCACTGCGAGAGCAGTTCGTTTCATCGAACTGCGCGCTATCGTAGAAGCCATTTTGTGTACCCCCGAAGTTGATTGAATGTGAGCGTCCGCACGCCAGCAAAAAGCAGTGCTTTTCACCCGACGACCCGACTATAGAGCATGCAACAAAACTTTAACAAGGGCGTCATGCGTATTCATCAAACGGATTCAATGGGACGAATGCCACTGCCTTAACCGCCGCCAAAAAGTAAACCCGGCTTCCTTCGGAAGCCGGGTTTACCTTCATCAACAGAACCGACGGCCGTGGGTTCGGCCGCCGGTACCCTACTGCTTACCAGTCGTACGATGCGGTGAACACCACCGTACGCGGCTCCTGGCGACCGATCGGCAACATATAGGTGTTCGATACCGTGTACGGATCGTCTTCGGACGTCACATCAACTTGCAAGGTTTGCTGGTCATTGAGCACGTTGCGCACCTGCAGGCCGAGGGCCAGCTTCTTGTCGGCAAAATTCGGACGGTAGGTCAGGCCGAGGTCAAGCCACTTCGCCCATGGCGTACGCCTGCTGCCGGGAGATGCGATGCTTCCGAAGCAGGTGTGGTAGCTGGCCCCGTAAGCGATCGGATCCGCAGCGGGCGAACCTTCGTCGATGCTGCCATCCGGGTTGAAGTAGCCCAAGCAGCTGATCGGGCCACCCGAAACGATGCGCACGTTGGCACCGACCAGCAACTCTTCGGTCAGTTGCAGGCTGCCGCGCGCCTTCAGCTGGTGGCGACGGTCGTTGGCGAGGAAGCCATAGGCATACGTCATCATCTCCGCCGCATCCCAGTCTTGGGTCTTGGAGATGTTGGTCTGACCGAACTCCGACTTGACCTGACCTTCCATGTTGCCGCGGCTGCGGCTGAAAGTGTAATCAAGGCGCGCTTCCCACCTCCCGTCGAACGGACGTTCCAGATAGATATCCAGCGCCGTGTACTTGCGCTTCATTTTGTCCGGGAAACGCCAATCGGCCTGCGACATGGTGAATTCGCTGCGCGTGCCGGTCGGATTGCCAGCCGCATCGGTGTTGCCGACACTGAAAGTGTTGGTGCCTCCGGGATTGAACATGTAGCAATACGGCAGGGCCATGTACTGGCCGGATGCGTTGCGGGCCAGATAACCATTGCCGAACGGATCCACCAGTTCCAGCCCGTTTGCATCGGCAAAGGTATACGGGTCGCAAATGTCGTCCACTGCCGATTTCAGATCACGGAACGTGAGCTTGGCACCCAGCATCAGACGCTCGGTGATCATGTTCTCGAAGCCGAGGATGTACTCGTCCTGATACATGTTCTTGAGGTCGGAAGGCGCAAACGACCTGACATCCACGGCAGTGCCGTACTCGCCATTCGACGAGACCGGGCGCGGTGTACCGCCGTCCAGGCGCGGCACCGGAGTCAAACCGGTCGGCGAGCCGTCAGCGGCGATGCCCGTATAGGTGAAGTACTCGTTGGTGAAGGTCGATGCCGACGCGCCGCGAATCGCGACGTTGTTGGGCATGGCAAGGAAGTAACGGCCGGCGTTACCGAACACCTTCATCGACGAGTTACCGAACACATCCCAGGCAAAGCCCAGACGCGGCGCCCACTGGTCCTTGGCATCGAGGTAACTCTCGCCCGCATCGTTCTTGTTGGTGAACTGATCATTGCGGAGGCCGAGCGACAAAAGGAAGTTGTCGGTGACCTGCCAGCGGTCCTCGATATACCAAGCCTTCTGCTGCAGTGACATTGCAGTCGCGGTTTCGAATACGCGATTGTTGACGTAGTAGCCGTTCGGATTGGCCGCAGTGACCGCACTGCCCACGCCCAAGGTCGGCGCGATGTTGTTGACGGTACGCCCGTAGATCCAGCGCGGGGCGATCATGTCCACGCCCTCGTTTTTCGAGGTGAACTCGATGTTGTCGATGCCGACGGTCAGCGTGTGGTCGCCCAGTGCCCATTCCAGGTCAGCACGCAGACCCTCGGTTTCGTTGACCGAATCGGTAATGCCATGCGCAGCCTGTGCATTGCGGATAGGTGTACCCCCGTTGAGTGCCGGGTTCTGCAGCGTCGGGCTGCTGATCCAGGGCATACCGGGAATGACCGAGCTTAGGTAGTTCTCCATCTTGCTGCGACCGTATGTCGCACTGAACGTCAGGTTGTCGGTGAGCCAGCCGGTGTATTTGGCGATCGCGTAGCGGTTGGTACGCTCGAATTCATCCACGGTCGACATGCGGGCACCGACTGCCCCGGTGTCGAAATCGTAAGCATTGAACACGCCGTTGCGATCGGTCTTCTCACCCAGATAGGTCAATTCGACCAAGTGGTTGTCGGTGATGTTCCAGTCGATCTTGCCGTACAGCTTGGGCACTTTCTGGGTGCGCTCGCGCTGGCCGGGCAAATTGCCCAACGCATTGGGAGTCGCGACTGCCTTGTTCTGTTCCATCTCACCGGCCACGAAGAAGAACAACCGGTCTTGCACGATCGGACCACCAACGTAGGCGCTGTAGGAGTGGCCCCAACTGGTGTCGTCCTTGCCGCGATAGAACAACGTACCAGGCACATCAGGGTCGGTGTATTCCCACTGGCAGCGTTGTGTACCCCCGGCACCGCAGGTGCTTGGCAAAGCCGGGTTGGCGTTGGGGCCAGCCAGGTCGATGTTCGGGAACATCAGGTCTTCGCGCTCTCCACGGAGGCTCTTCGGTGTGTAGGTCACCTGTCCACCGAACTGCCACTCGTTGGTACCGCGCCTGCCGTTCTGGTTGATCACGCCGCCGGCCGAGCGACCGTATTTGGCGCCATAACCACCGATGAAGGTTTCCTGCTGCTCGATCGCGCCGTACGGCAGCATGAAGCCACCCATGTTGGAAACCGGCTCACCGGTGAAGTAGCCGTTGACGTAATACGAGTTCTCGGAAACGCCTGAGCCACCGAATGAAACCAGTCCGCCGAAGAAGCCGGAAGCGCCACTGACCGCACCCGGTGCGAGCAAAGCGATCGCCTCGGCCGAACGGGCCAATGGCAGGCGCTCCAGCTGATCGGCAGTGACGATGCTGCGGGTATCGACCGCTCGGGTGTCGATCGCCGGGACGCTCGATCCCCTGACCGTGACAGTATCCAACGATCCGCCGGTACCGCTGCCACCGAATGAAACATCCGAAGCCGCGCCGGCGAGCACGGTGACTTCACGAGTGCCGACCACTTGACCGTCGCGCTCCGCAGTCACTGTGTACCTGCCCACCGGAAGAGTGGAAATGTTGTATCGGCCACTTGAGTCGACCGAAACAGTACGGGTCAACCCACTGGCATTGCGGACCGTGACGGTAGTGCCGGCAGGCACGCTACCAAAAACATTACCCGTGGTGCTCTGCGCCTGCACCGCTCCGGCGAAGCACACACCCATCGCTAGGACGAGCGCACTCCGCTTGAGCGAGCGGCCGATATCTTTGGAAGACATAAGTAACTCCCGAGCATTAAAACGTTGAGAGGAGAGAAATAACCCGACCCTCAAAGAGCCGGCGTCCCGACTATACGCTCGGCAACAAATCTTTAACAAGGGGGTAACGGCGTATTTACGAATCGAGCCTGATATCAGCCGGCCGGCCATGCAACGGTCCAAAAAGAAAGGGCCCTGTCGCCAGGGCCCTCCTTCACAACATCAACTCTACGGATCGATCAGAAGCGCTGGGTGTACTTGAAGTACCAGAAGCGACCGATGTCGAACGCACCGTCATAGACGAAGTTAGAGTTCGGCTGGCTGTACATCACCGGGCCATAACGATCGAAGACGTTGTTGGCACCCAAGGCGATCGTGGCATTCCACGGGGCCTGGATGCGCATCTGCACGTCATTGAAGGTGACCGAGCCGGTGCGATTGCGACGCGACAGCGAGCTTGCGGGGCTGCCATCCGCGTTCAAAGCGCCGGTCGGGGCGTAGGTGATCTCGTTGCACTCCAGGTGCGCCACCGTCACCGGCGGAACGCCCGCAGCCAAATTCGCTGCGCTGGTCGGGGTGAAGTAGGAGCAGGACTCCTTGGCCGACGAGTAGTAACGCGCCGCCCAGCTGAAGCCCAGGATGCCGCGTTCCCAGCTGAGGTTGGCGTTGGAGCGGATGCGCGGGAAGCCGGCGAAACCGACGCTGGAGAGCGGGTAGCGCGGGTCGTTGGTCGAGATCAGCACGTCCTTGGCGGTGTAGGTGCTCATCCACGCGAGGCGGAAGTCACCCATCGCAGCCGAGTTCCAGCGATAGGTCACGTCGAAATCGTAACCTTCCACTTCACGGTAACCGGCGTTGCGGTTGCCGAACGAAACGGTCGGGATGCCAGTGACCGGGTCGCGGGTGAACAGTGCCGGCGCACAACGCGAGGCGATGCCCTGCACGTAGCAGTCGGCAAGGACCAGCGACGGGGTATCGCCCACGATGGTGTCCTCGACGCGGATCTTCCACCAATCCAGAGCAAAGTTGAGGTTCTGAGCGAAGGTCGGGCTCCAGACCACGCCCACCGTCTTGCTCTTCGAGGTCTCGGGGGTCAGGGTCGGGTTCGAGCCGCTGGTGAACGCCACCGGCGTCTGCGCCGGAACCGTGCCTACCGGGTTGAAGCCCTGACCCAACTGGCGATAGGTCGCCGCCAGTGCGCCCAAGGCGCCGTTGCCACCCACACCATTGGCGCAATTGGTGCGCACCGTTGCATTGCTCGCGGCCGCACCGTAGACGGTGTCACACGGATCGGTGAAGGTCGAGAAGGTCTGTGAACCGCCGTTGTAGAGGTCGGAAATGGTCGGCGCACGGAAGCCGTCGGCCACAGTTGCGCGGAACATCAGCTGGTCGATCGGCTTCCAGCGCAGGCCGAACTTGTTGTTGGTGGTGTTGCCGAAGGTGTCGTACTTGGAATAGCGCGTCGCACCGTTCAGCACCAGCTCCTGGGCAAACGGGACGTCACGCAGGACCGGAACCTCCAGCTCGAGGTACGCTTCTTGCACCTTGTAGCCACCACGGGTCGGACCACCGGCCAGGTTGGTCGAGCCAGCGGTCACGGCCAGCGCGTCCGGGGTGAACTTGCCGCTTTCCTTGCGCTGCTCAAGCCCGAAGGCGAACGCCAGATCGCCGGCCGGCAGCGTCACGATCGGGCCGGTCAGGTTGGCATACATCACTTCGGTCTTGGTTTCGCCGGTCGAGTGCTCTTCCTGGAACAGGAAGTTCTGCAGCGCGGTGTTGCCGGTCAAGCCACCCTGCCCGACGCGCCCTTCATCCAGGAACGGGTTGAACGGCACGCACTGGCTGAGCGGAATCGGTGCGGCTGCCGTGCCGCACTGCACCTGGCCCTGGGCGTTGAGGAACGAGGGACCGACCGCGGCGCGGGTGTTGGCAAGGTTGAGGTTGCCGGAGGTCGCTTGGGTCAGGCTGTTGCGGTTGTGCAGGTAGCCGACATCCCAATCGAAAGTACGACCCCACAGATCGAAATCACCGGCGAATTCGCCGTTGAAGCGATAGGTGTTCAACTCGGCCGAGGTCACGCGCGGCACTTCCCAGGTCCGGCGCCACCAGCTGGAGATGTCTGCACCGGTCGGATTGAAGTAGCTGTTGGCAGCCATCGGCGTACCGAACGAAGCCGCCTGCATCGGATAACCGGCGATGCTGCGCGAGGACACGCGGTTGGAGTACATCAGGTTGGTGCGGAAGCGCACGCGGTCGGTGAACTGGTAGGTGCCGTCCAGATACAGCGACTTAGTCGACAGCGGCACACGGATGTGCATCTGCTCGTTGGAATTCGACTTGTCGGCGATCACACCCGGTGTACAAACATTCGGGCCCGGAGCTGCCGCGCTGTTGGGCAAGCAGGTGCCGGTCACCGTGTTCTGCAGACGCCAGGACGAGGGAAGGCGCGGATCGGCGCCATCGATCACCACCACGCGGTTGCCGTTGGCGATGCCCGCGATCGGATTGCCTGCGCTGGTGACAAAGCCACCCTTTTGACCCACGACGGTCCAGCCATCGGTCGGGTGATAGGGGCCACGCGGGAACGCGGTGACGGCGCGGTCCTTCGCCCACACTTCGTCTTCCTTGGTCCACTCGGCGGCGGCGGTCAGTGAACCGCGATCGCCACCGAAGCCCATGACCAGATCGCCACGGGTGATGGCGCCATCACCCCTGCTGTACTGGCCGTAGTAGGCGCTGGCGGCTGCGCCCTCGTAATTTGTGCGCGTGATGACGTTGATCACGCCCGAAATCGCATCGGAACCATAGACCGCGGACGCGCCATCCTTCAGCACTTCGATGCGCTCGACGGCGGCAGCCGGGATCGTGGAGATGTCGGCCAGGCCGGCGGTGGTGATGCCCAGGCGCTTGCCGTTGAGCAGAACCAGGGTGCGAGCGGCGCCCAGGTTGCGCAGGCTGATGTAGGTACCGCCAACGTTCTCACCGGAAGAAAGCGGCGCAGCGCGGCTGATCGGCGGGGTGCCGGTCGAGGTCACATTCTGCAGGATGTCGCCGACCGACTGGAAGCCCTGCTTCTCGATCTCCTGGCGGGTGATGAAGGTCACCGGCTGGGCGGTTTCGATGTCGACCTGACGGATACGCGAGCCGGTCACTTCGATGCGGTCGAGCGACCTGGGCTCTTCCTGGGTCTGGGGTTCTTGGGTCTGCGCAAGCGCATTGCCCGCGACCAGCGAGGCGGTGCCGACAAAGAGGGCGAACTGGATCGCACTCGTCAGCTTCTTGGTATTCAACATTTGGGGTCTCTCCAGAGAGTCGCAAGTAGGCCAGCCAGTACGGCGCGGCTTTCCGGAGCATAACGCAAATTTCACGATACGGGAAAGCTCAGGTTCAGCAACCCCTATTCATCAACCCGTTGTTGCGCATTTGTTCAGATCACGTCACAACTTCGTGATACACACGCCCAAGTATGGTTAACGAAGCTGGGCATTGATCCTGCGCTGCTCGCCTTTCAATGCCTCCGGCATGCGCGGCCCGTATTCATCCAGATACTCGCCGATACCGGCGAACTCCTGCCGCCACCCGTCGCGGTCGTAGCCAAACAGCTTCTGGCGGGCCTCGTCGGTCAGCGGCACGCCGTCCAGATTGATGTCCTCGACCTTTGGCAGGTGGCCGATCGGCGTCTCGACGCTATCCACCTCGCCGGCGACGCGCTTGAGCATCCACTCCAGCACGCGCATGTTGTCGCCGAAGCCCGGCCACAGGAAATCGCCACCCTCGCCCTTACGGAACCAGTTGACGTGGAAGATCTTCGGCAACTTCGCGCCGGGCGTGTCGAAAGACAGCCAGTGGCTGAAGTAGTCGGCGAAGTTGTAGCCGCAGAACGGCTTCATCGCCATCGGGTCGCGACGCATCACGCCGATCGCGCCGGTCGCCGCAGCGGTGGTCTCCGAGCCCATTGCCGCGCCGACCAGCACGCCATGGGTCCAGTCGCGCGCCTCGAACACCAGCGGCACCAGCGAGGCGCGACGCCCGCCGAACACGATCGCCGAGATCGGCACGCCCTCGGCATCCTCGGCATGCGGCGAATACGACGGGCACTGTTTGGAACTGACCGTGAAGCGCGCATTGGGATGCGCCGCCGTCTGCCCGGCGTTGCAATCGTATGCATTTCCGCGCCAGTCAATGGCAGGCACGCGCTTGTCGAGCCCTTCCCACCACGGCTGGTTGTCGTCGGTGACCGCGACATTGGTGAAGATGGTGTTCTTCCGGATGGTCGCCAGTGCGTTCGGGTTCGACTTCTGCGAAGTGCCCGGTGCGACGCCGAAGAATCCCGCTTCCGGGTTGATCGCGTACAGGCGGCCATCGGCGCCTGGGCGCATCCAGCAGATGTCGTCACCAATCGTGCTGATCTTCCAGCCATCGCGGACATAGCCTTCCGGCGGGATCAGCATGGCCAGGTTGGTCTTGCCGCAGGCGCTGGGGAAGGCGGCGGCGATGTAATGGGTCTCGCCCTTCGGGTTCTCGATGCCGAGGATCAGCATGTGCTCGGCCAGCCAGCCCTCGCTGCGGGCCTGGTGGCTGGCGATGCGCAAAGCATGGCACTTCTTGCCGAGCAGGGCATTGCCGCCGTAGCCGGAACCGAACGACTGGATCTCGAGCTCGTCCGGGAAATGCATGATGAAGCGGCGGTCGGGATTGAGGTCGCCGGTCGAATGCAGGCCCTTGACGAAGCTGCCCTCGCGCTCGATGCGCGCGAGTGCATCCGCGCCCATACGGGTCATCAGCCGCATGTTGGCGACGACATAGGGCGAATCGGTAATCTCGACCCCGCAACGCGACAGCGGCGAATCGATCGGGCCCATGCAGTAGGGGATCACGTACATCGTGCGGCCCTGCATGCAGCCGTCGAACAGCGACTTCATCTGTTGCCGCGCAAGGTCCGGCGCCATCCAGTGGTTGTTGGGGCCGGCCTCATCGCGTTCGCGTGTGCAGACGAAGGTCAGGTGCTCGACGCGGGCGACATCGTCCGGATGCGAGCGATGCAGGTAGCTGTCGGGGTGGGTGTCTTCGTTGAGCTTGAGCAGGGTGCCATCGGCCAGCATCGCAGCGATCAACGCGTCGTTCTCGGCATCGCTGCCATCGCACCAGTGGATGCGGTCCGGGCGCGTGAGTGCGGCGACTTCATCGACCCACTGGTTGAGCGGATCGAGTTGGCTGGTCTCTTTGAGTGCGTTCATGACTGCATCCGTTGGATGGTGTAACGCCGCATGCGGATGCGGCATCGGTGAAGGATCAGGCGGCGCGGTTCGGGATCAGCGTCGCCATCATGTGGTCGACGTAGTCCTCGAACTCCTCTCGCTGCATGTCGCGCTGCCCAAGTTGCAGGTTGAGCTGCAGGAACCCGACATACGCCGCGTAAGCCAGACGTGCGCGATGCTGGGCGTCGGTGGCATCAAGCCCGGCGGCGCGGAAGGCGGCGGTCAGGTAATCCATCCGCCGCTTGGACACCCGCCCGATCACCGGCTGCACCGAGGGATGGTCGAGTGCCTTGAGCAGTTCGCTGTAGATGACGTGGGACTGCACCTCGTTGGCGACGACCTTGAACAGCGCACCCAGGCGCTGCGCCGGGTTGTCGATCCTCTCGAGCTGGCCGAAGACCTCTTCCTGCTCGTGAGTCTCCCAACGATCCAGCGCCGCCTGCAGCAACGCGTCGCGCGAAGGGAAATGCCAGTAGAAGCTGCCCTTGGTCACGCCCAACCGGCGCGCCAGCGGCTCGACCGCGACGGCGGAGACGCCCTGTTCGGCGATCTGGTCGAGCGCGGCCTGCGCCCAGTCTTCGGCGCTGAGGCGTCCGCTGCGTTCGGGTTTGTCGGGAGGCGTCATGCCGGCATTTAACCATACGCCGGCGTCGTGTTGCGTATGCCGCAGCGCAACTTGACTTGCGATCCCGCCAAACATACTTTTGCGTATGGTCGCTGGAAACCGTGCAGTAACACGGCTTTTGGCATCCTTAATCCCAAAGTGCGTACCCGCTACGCGCGCCGCAGGAGTCCCCATGTCGATCGCGATTCCCTTCCTGGCCGTCCTCATCGCCACGGGCCTTGCCGCCTACCACCGCTGGCGCCTGCCGGTCTGGGCGGCCATCACCGCCTGCCTGCTGTTGGTCGGCTGGTTGCTGGGCGCGAATGTGACCGCGACACTGGTGGTGGCGATCCTCTGCGCGATCATCGCCATCCCGCTGCTGATTCCGGGCCTGCGCAAGGCCGCGATCACCGCGCCGCTGCTGAAGTTCTACACGAAGATCCTGCCGCCGCTCTCGGACACCGAGCGCACCGCCCTGGAATCCGGCACGGTCGGCTTCGAGGGCGAACTGTTCTCGGGCATGCCAGATTGGGAACAGTTGCTGGCCCAGCCCAAGCCGGTGCTGACGGCAGAAGAGCAGGCGTACCTCGACGGTCCGACCGAGCAGCTCTGCCGGATGACCGACAACTGGGAGATCGACCACGTCCGCGCCGACCTGCCGCCGGAGATGTGGGACTACATGAAGTCGCAGAAGTTCTTTGGCCTCAACATCCCCAAGGAGTACGGCGGCCTCGGTTTCTCGGCCCTGATGAACCACAAGGTGATCCAGAAGCTCGCCTCGATCAGCTCGGTGGTGAGCTCGACCGTGGGCGTGCCGAATTCTCTCGGCCCGGCCGAGTTGCTGATGCACTACGGCACCGAGGAGCAGAAGCGCCACTACCTGCCGCGCCTGGCCGATGGCCGCGAGGTGCCCTGTTTCGCGCTGACCGGTCCGTTTGCCGGTTCGGATGCGACCTCGATCCCCGACTACGGCATCGTGACGATGGGCGAGTGGAACGGCGCGCAGGTGCTGGGCATCCGCATGACGCTCAACAAGCGTTACATCACCCTCGCCCCGGTCGCGACGCTCATCGGCGTCGCCTTCCGCATGTACGACCCGGACGGCTTGCTGGGCGACAAGGAGGACATCGGCATCTCGCTGGCGCTGGTGCCGCGCGACACGCCGGGCCTCGAGATCGGGCGTCGCCACTTCCCGCTCAATTCGCCTTTCCAGAACGGCCCGATCCGCGGCCGCGACGTCTTCGTGCCGCTCTCGCAGCTGATCGGTGGCGAGGACTACGCCGGCCAAGGCTGGCGGATGCTGATGGAATGCCTGTCGATCGGCCGCAGCATCACCCTGCCCTCCACCGCCAGCGGCGGTTCCAAGATGGGCGCGGTCACCGTCGGCAGCTATGCGCGCATCCGCAAGCAGTTCGGGCTGTCGATCGGCCGCTTCGAGGGCGTGGAGGAAGCGCTGGCGCGGATCGGCGGCCATGCCTACGCGGTGAGCGCGCTGTCGCAGGCGACCGCGGCGGCCGTGGCGCGTGGCGAAAACCCGGCCGTGCCCTCGACCATCTCCAAGTACCACTGCACGGAGATGGGCAGGATGGTCGCCAAGGACGTGATGGACATCGTCGGCGGCAAGGGCATCATCCTCGGCCCGCGCAACTTCGCCGGACGTGCGTGGCAGGCGTCGCCGATCGCGATCACGGTCGAGGGCGCCAACATCATGACCCGCTCGCTGATGATTTTCGGCCAGGGCGCCATCCTCTGCCATCCGTGGGTGATGAAGGAAATGAAGGCGGTGCAGATCGCCGATCCGAACGAGCGCCTCGACGCGTTCGACGGCGCGCTGTTCGGCCATATTGGTTATGCGATCTCCAACGCCGTCCGCAGCTTCTGGTTCGCGATCACCGGCGCGCGCTTCGGCAAGACACCGGGCGACGATTACATCCGTCGTTATTTCCGCAAGTTGAACCGCTATTCGGCCAACCTCGCCTTGATGGCCGATACCTCGATGCTGCTGCTCGGCGGCAAGCTGAAGTTCAAGGAATCGCTGTCGGGCCGCCTCGGTGACGTGCTCAGCCAGCTCTACATCATCAGTTCGATGTTGAAGCGTTACGAGGACGAGGGCCGCCAGGCCAGCGACCAGCCGTTGCTGGCGTGGGCGGTGCACGACGCGGTGAACAAGATCGAGACCGCGCTGTCCACCGCGCTGCGCAACTTTCCGGTGCGGCCGGTGGCATGGCTCCTGTGGCCAATCATCTTCCCGCTCGGCCGTCGTGCGCAGGCGCCGAGCGATCGCCTCGGCCACAAGGTCGCCTCGATCCTGATGACCCCGAACGATGCGCGTGACCGCCTGGCCGAGGGCGTGTTCACCACCCCGACCGAACTCAATCCCGGCGGGCGCATCATCAGCTACCTGCCGAAGTTCGTGCTGGCCGAGCCGGTGGAGCGCAAGTTCCAGAAGGCGCTGAAGAACAGCGACATCGAGGCACTGGAGTTCGACGACCAGCTGGCCGAAGGCGTCAAGGAAGGCTGGATCACCGACGAGGAGGCCGCACAGCTCAAGGAACTGCGCGTGCTGACCCTCGACACCATCACGGTCGACGACTTCGATCCGGAGGAACTGCGTTCGGCGGGGTACGCAGCACTCATCTCTGCCGAAGGCGAATCGCCTCGCGCGGTCGCCTGATCGATGGAAGCAGACCCCCGCCGCCGCGGGGGTTTCCATTTCTGGAGGATCCTTGATGGACAGCCTGGAGATGTGGCGCAAACTCTCGGCGCGCCCCGCGGGCAGGTGGCTCTTCTCGCGGCTGGTGTGCCTTAAGGCGCCCTACTTCGCCAGCATCGCGCCGCGCCTGCTCACGCTGGAGCCCGGCCTGGGCGTCGCGCGCATCCATCATCGCCGGCGCGTGCACAACCACATCGGCAGCGTGCACGCGATCGCGCTGTGCAATCTGGCCGAATTCGTCGGCGGGCTGACCTGTGATGTCACCATTCCGCGTGACATGCGCTGGATCCCGAAGAGCATGCAGGTCGAATACCTGGCGAAGGCGATCGGCCCGATGACGGCGACCGCGCGGCCCTTGGCCGAGGCTCGCATGGCGACTGGAGGTTACGCGCTGCCGTTCGAGGTGGTGATCGTGAACGCCACAGGCGAAACGGTATTCCGCGCGGTCATCGACATGTGGATCTCACCCAAACAAGGGAGGAAGCCGAGATGAACGCCACGCTCTCCTGGTTGCTGCCGCTGTGCGCGATCCATAGCCTCGGTTTCGCGCTGTTCCACGTCGCTTTCTGGAAGCTGTTCGACTGGCCGCGTTCGTTGCAGTCCACCACGGTGACCAACCGCGCGATCATCCAGATCCTCAACCTGCGACTGATCTGGGTCCTGCTGTGCATCACCGCGGCACTGGCCCTGCTGCCGGGAGAGATCATCGGCACGCGGCTCGGGCGCAGCCTGCTGGCGGCGATGTCGCTGTTCTGGGTCGGCCGCACGATCGAGCAGTTCATCTTCCTGCGCATCAACGACCGCCGGGTGCATGCGCTGACGGCGCTGTTCGCGCTCGGCGCGGCGTTATTCGGCTGGGCGTGGCTCGCTGCGCAGGGTCAGCCGTGAGATTTCCGGCGTGACGCCGATCCGGATCGGCATAATGCTGGTGCCGATACCGGGCGTGACGAACAACAGGCGCCCGCCGTCGCGCACCTGCCCGCGCAGCCAGTGCGAGGTCGGGGCATAGGTCTCGGTTCGCCAGGGCGACGAAAACGGATTGATCTGGCCGCCATGGGTATGCCCGCTGATCGTCAATGCCGTTCGCGCCGGAATGCGGGCGAAGGTCGCCGGCTCGTGCGCCAGCGCGATGACCGCAGCATCCTCGGGAATTTCCGCGTAGGCCCGGGTGATGTCCGGGCTGCCTTCCAGCTCGTCGCCGATGCCGGCGAAGTGGAAGCGGCAACCCTCCACCTCCACACTCGCCGAAGTGTTGTCGATCATCTCGATGCCCGCCGCTTCGAAGGCGCGGCTCACCGCCTCGCCGCCCTTCCACCAGTCATGGTTGCCGAGCACGCCATACACGCGCTTTTTCGACGTGAGCGGCTTGAGGTGCGGCGCCATCTCATCGCCCGAGACGTAGCCGCCGAATAGGACCTTGAAGATGACGTAATCGCCGAGCAGGACCACGACATCCGAGTCGCTGGCTGCAAGCCGCGCGACCACGCGGTCGAGATTGTCGAGGCCATTGCCGAAGGAGCCGGTGTGGATGTCGGAGATCGCATCGATGCGCAGGCCATCGCACTCGCGCGGCCAATGCGGCAATTCAAGCGCGTGGTCGCGCTCGATGAGTTGTCTCGGCTCGATGAGCATGCCGTAGGCGAGAAGTATCAGGCCGCAGGCGATGGCCAGCGCAGCCAGCCGGAGCAACCAGCGCGGCGGCCGCAGCTTCAACCTGCGCACCATTGACTCCGCGCGCAAAGCGTCACGCGGCACTATCCCGCGGCAGCCTGCGCTCCTGCTTCACCACCTGCCACGCGGACAGCAGCATCATCGCCGCCACCCCGATACCGGCCGCGAATACCGCGCGCGAACCGAACGCGGCCATGAACTTGTGCACCCAGACGAAGGTGACGTCGCCACCTCGATAGATCACCGTGTCGATCGCCGCGCCGGCCTTGTAACGCCATTCGCGCGGCACGCGGGTGTAGATGGTCTCGCGCGCCGGCTTGGCCACCGAGAACTCGCTGGAGCGCGTCACCACCTGCACCATCGCCACCAGCAGCGGCAGCGGGTTGGCGGCCAGCAGGGCGTAGCCGAACAGGATCGCCGCGCCGGGGATCAACAGCGCCGGGGCGATGCCGAAGCGAGACAGCAGCCAGCGCGTGACCAGCAACTGCACGAGGAGGGTGAGCGTATTCACCGCGATGTCGATCATCGAGTAATACGCGGTCGCCTTCTCCGCATCCGGATAGAACTGGCGCACGATCGCCGCCTGCTCGTTGTACAGCAGCGTGCCGACGCCGACCCCGAACACCATCAGCATCGCCAGCCAGCGCAGCAAAGGCTCACGCACGATGAGTTGCAGGCCGGCCAGCACGCCGCCGCCCATCGGCTTTTCGCCGCTTTCGCGCTTGCGCTCGGCTTCGCGCAGCACCGCCCAGCGGCGCAGCTTGAGGATGCAGGCCAGACAGGCCAGCAGGAAGCCGATCGAGATCAGCATCAGGTTGGCGATGCCGACGCGCTCCACCAGCAGGCGCGTCAGCATCGGGCCGATGAACGCACCGACCGTGCCGGCGGCACCGATGTAGCCGTAGACCGCCTTGGCCTCGGCGTTGTCGAAGACATCGGCCATGAAGCTCCAGAACACCGCCACCGCGAACAGATTGAACACCGCGATCCAGAGGAAGAACGCCATCCCGCGGCCGGGCATCCCCAGCTTGAACGCGAGAAAGAACATCAAGAGGGTGGCGATGAAGAAGCCATACACCACCGGCAGGAACACGCGGCGCGGATATCGGCTGACCAGCGCGCCGTAAATCGGCTGCAGCAGCAGCATGATCAGGAAGGTGCAGGTGAACAGCACCTGCAGCACCAGGTCCTTGAGCGCGACGCCGCGCGCGGCGAACCATTCGATCATCGCCGGCGGGAAGATCGCCTCGACGTCGGTCGACGCGCCCATCGCCTCGCGCACCGGACGCAGCACGTAGTAGCCGCACAGGAGGCAGAAGAAATAGACCATCGCCCACCACAGCGGCGGCGATGCGGCAAGGCGCGTGCGGAGTCTGGCCCAGATGGAAGGAGGCGATGCCTTCACGAAGTCGATCCGGTTCCAGTCCTGCGGGCAGGTCGCCCGTCCAGCCGGCACGTTAGCCGATGCGCACCCGCGCGGCCAGCCACCCGTAGGTGCCGGCCACCATGACGATGGCCCTTGGACACCGATCGCTGCGGTTCGACTCGCGCTTCAGGAAATTGAACAAACAAATCAACCATTTGCCGTGATTATCTCTCCCTGTTCATGCATAGCCTGCACAAGCGCTCTACTATCCCCACTGGATCAGGAATCGACCGAGGGGATGCCATGCGTGTTCGTCACCGCAAAGCATTGATCGCCGCCGCCATCGCCCTGCTGCTGCCGATGACCGCCGGCACGTCCGCGCAGACGGTGTGGCCCACCAACCAGGGCCAATCCCCCGCCGTCGAGGCGACCCGCCCGGGCAGTTCGTCGCTGGACAATTACCTCCAGCAACACACGTATCCCCAGCCCGCCGTGGCCGCGCCGTTGCCGTTCGATGTCCGTAATTTCGAAGGCATGGCCCAGCAACTGGTCAGCAACCAGAAGGTGCCGGGGCTGGCGGTGGCCATCGTGCAGAACGGCCGGGTGCTGAGCGCGCGCGGTTACGGCATCACCGACACCACGCGTCCGGAACCGGTCGACAACCACACCGTGTTCCGCCTCGCCTCGCTGTCCAAGTCCTTCGCCGGCACTTTGACCGGCATGCTGGTCAATGACGGCGTGTTGTCCTGGAACCAGCCGGTGGTCCGGTACGTGCCCGGTTTCCGCCTCAGCAATTCCGATTACACCTCGCGGCTGACCCTCACCAACATCCTCAGCCAATCGACCGGGCTGACCCGCAATGCCTTCGACCGCGACATCGAAGCGAACGCCAGCTATCACGATGTGCGCACCAAGCTTTCCGGGGCGCCGTTGCGCTGTGGCCCAGGCGAGTGCTACTCCTACCAGAACGTCGCCTTCAGCGTGATCGGCGACGTGGTGCATGCCGCAACCGGCCGCTACTACGACGACAACGTGCAATCGCGCATCTTCAAGCCGCTGGGCATGAACGATGCCAGCCTGGGCCTTGAAGGCATCGAAGGCAGCCCGCGCTGGGCCAAACCGCACGTGCGCGGCGGCGGCGGCTGGCGCTCGCTGCGCCCGAAGCCCACCTATTACCGCTTGGGTCCTGCGGCCGGCGTCAATGCCAGCATCACCGACATGGCGCAGTACCTGATCGCGCAAACCGGACATCGCCCGGACGTGCTGGCGCCGTCGCTGCTGCAGGACATCCATACCGCCCGCATCGACACCCCGACCGAGTTGCGCAGTTCCAGCTGGCGTCGCCAGCGGCTGCAGTCGGCCGGCTACGGCATGGGCTGGCGCGTCTACAACTACTCGGGACACAAGCTGTTCTTCCACGGCGGCGCGGTGCAGGGATATCGCGGGGCGATGGCGCTGCTGCCCGACCGTGACCTTGGCGTGGTCATCCTCTGGAACAGCGAAAGCAGCCTGCCGTCCGGCTTGCTGCCGACCATCCTCGACAGCGCGATCGGCCTGCCGCAGGTGGCCTGGCTGAAGTTGGATGCGCCCGCCGGCAGCACGCCGCCGGCAGGCGTGGACGAAGAGGTCGAAGGCATCGGCAGCTCGTCCGGTGATGGCGCATCGCCTCCGCGCTGATCGCCGCTCGCCGTGATCGACCCATAAGAAAACCCGCGCCTGGCGCGGGTTTTTTGGTATCCGAATGACCGGAACCCAAGAGATCCGGCCGCCTTCGCCTGGGCGCGAAGGACAGCAGGACAAGCCTTCGATCAGATCGTCGGCATCGGCATCGGCGGCATGGCAGCCGGGGCTTTTTTCGCTTTCTTCGCAGCCGGACGCTTGGCGGCCTTCTTGGCCACCTTCTTCGCGGCTTTCTTGGCAGGACGCTTGGCGGTCTTCTTGGTCGCCTTCTTGGCGGTCTTCTTCACTGCCTTCTTCGCGGTCTTCTTGGCGGCCGGCCGCTTCTTGGCAACCTTCTTCGCTGCCTTCTTCGGGGCGGCCTTCTTGGCAGCCTTCTTCACGGTTTTCTTCGCCGCCTTCTTGGCGGTGCTCTTCTTTGCTGCTTTCTTCATCGCCATGGTATGGCTCCTTGTCATTGGGACTCTTGCTTACAGCTGCCCAGGTGTACGCGTCACGGGAGTCGGACCCGGGACGGACCGGCCGCGCGCTGCGCGCGAGGCGGCGGTGACGATGCGTCGATGCGACGCGGATACAAAGAACCCGCAGCCACCGGCGGCGCGGGTCGGGTCTTGCCGGGTTGGACGGAAGCGACGAGGCCGCGAACCTCCGCCTTGTTCGGCGGCGGCATCGGCGCGGGGCGCCGCGTGCACGTTGTTCGCGATGGCCTGGGACAATTCCGTTCAGCCTTGTTGTTTTCGCGAAACCTAAACACGCTTTTTTTCAGTGTCAACACCTTGTCGCGATTTTTCTTCGCATCAGATCCCGATCGAGTCGGCTAACCGCCACGCGTCATCATCGCTAACGGGTGTCGTGATGCAGCCGGCCGGCACGCACCGATGACTGCGCATCGAACAATAGGCTTCAAAACCAGTGGTTTTTGATCTACGCGATCAATGCCGGGCGTTTTCCGCTTCGATCGCACGCGGGCGCCGCGTTCTTCGCGGCGACGGCGTTGTGTGCCGCATCGACCGCTAAATTTTTTTCGCTTCCCACGCCGTTTTTCGGCAACGCAAACATGATTTGCGCGAAAAATTTTCCGCCCGCGGCGTTGAGCGCGTCGCCTTCGACAACGAAAACGGCCACCCGAAGGTGGCCGTCCAGGAGCATCGCGATGCTGCAGCTCAGTGCTCGTCTTCTTCCATCACCGCTGCGTAGTCGTCGGCCGCAAGCAGTTCGTTGGCCTGCTCCCGCTCGCTCATCTCGACCACGAACAGCCAGCCATCGCCGAACGCATCTTCATTGATCGTCTCCGGCTTGTCGGCGAGTGCTTCATTGACCTCGACCACCTTTCCGCTGACCGGCGAGTACACGTCCGATGCGGCCTTGACCGACTCCACTACTGCGCAGGCGTTGCCGGCCTGCACCTCGTCGCCGACCGCCGGCAATTCCACGTACACCAGGTCGCCCAGCAGGCCCTGCGCATGGTCGGAGATGCCGATGGTGGCGCGGCCGCCGTCTTCGATGCGGACCCATTCGTGGGACTTGAGGAACTTGAGATCGCCGGGGATTTCGCTGCTCATCGTGGGGCTCCAAAGGATCGAAAGGGATGGACCTAAGTCTAGCCGAACAGATTTCGCTCAGATGCCGTCCCGCTACGTGCCAGGCTCGGCATCCTGTCTCGCCGGGAACCCACCCCTCGCTCCTGCTCGGGCGAAGATTCTCGTACCGAGTGACATCGATCACTCGGTAGGCAGGAGACTCTGCCCTTCGCGCACGAACGGGAACTTCACCACCCGCACCGGCACTTCCCTGCCGCGGATGTCCACGCGAACTTCGCCCGGCTCGCCGGCCGGGATGCGCGCCAGCGCGATCGCCTTGCCGATGGTCGGCGAGAACGTGCCGGAGAGGATCGCGCCCTCGCCCGCCGCGCTCAGCACCTTCTGTCCATGACGCAGCACGCCCTTTTCGTCCATGACCAGGCCGATCATCTGTCGCGCGTTGCCGACGGCGCGTTGTGCCTCGATCGCGGCGCGGCCATTGAAATCGCGCGGCTCCCCATCGACCTCGTCGAGCGCGATGGTCCAGCCCATCGCGGCCTCGTCCGGCAGCACGGTTTCGTCCATGTCCTGTCCGTAGAGGTTCATGCCCGCTTCCAGCCGCAGGGTGTCACGTGCACCGAGTCCGGCGGGCTTCACGCCCGCTGCGTGCAAGGCGTTCCAGAAAGAGACAGCGCGGTCTTCAGGCACGATCACTTCGAAACCATCCTCGCCGGTGTAGCCGGTGCGGGCGACGAACACCGGCACGCCATCGACCGTCTCGGTTTCCAACGCAGCGAAGCGTCCAAGCTTTTCCGCCTTGGCCCGATCGGCCTCCTTCAGCAGGCCGATCACCTTCGCGCGTGCGTTCGGACCCTGCACCGCGACCATGCCGAACTCCGGGCGCTCGCGCACCTCGACGCCGAAGGGCGCCGCATGGGCGGTGATCCACGCCAGATCCTTGTCGCGGGTGGCGGCATTGACCACCAGCCGGAACCAGTCCTCGCGCATGAAATAGATGATGAGGTCGTCGATGACGCCGCCGGCCTCGTCCAGCATCCCGGTGTAGAGCGCCTTGCCGGGCTTCTGCAGCTTCTCGACCGAGTTGGCGACGAGCTTGCGCAGGAAGCGGCGCACCTTCTCGCCGTGCAGGTCGACCACGGTCATGTGCGAGACATCGAACATGCCGGCATCGATGCGGACGTTGTGGTGTTCGTCGATCTGCGAGCCGTAGTGGATCGGCATGTCCCAACCGCCGAAGTCGACCATCTTCGCGCCCATCGCGCGGTGGGTGTCGTTGAGGATGGTTTTCTGCGTCATGGATGCGGGCTCGGCGGCGGGAAAGCGGCGATTATCGCATCGCCGCTTTCCCGTGCAGGCTCAGGCCGGCACCACCTGCAGGGTCATGCCGCGGATCGCCACCACGCGCACGCGCGCGCCGGCGGGCAGGTCCGGCCCCTCGACGTTCCAGAATGCATCGCCGATCTGGGTGCGGCCTTCGCCATCGATGATGGGAGAGCCCAGCACCGCGACCTGGCCGACCATCTGTTCGGTGCGGCGGTTGAGCATCGGCTGGTCGCTGCCACGGCCTTTGCCACGGAACCACTTCCGATAGATCGCCACCGAGACGAAGCTGAGCACGACGAACAGCACGACCTGCATCAGCACGCTCATCCCCGGCGCCACCAGCACGATCAGGAACACGGCCGCCGCCGCGAAGCCGAGCCAAAGCAGGAAAGCGCCCGGCACCAGCGTCTCCGCCGCGATCAGCGCGAAGGCGAGCGCCGCCCAGGTGAAGACTTCCCAGCGCATGGCTCAGCCTCCCGCCGGGAACTGCGGACGCGGGGGCGTCGGTGGGCGCGGCGGCGGGTTGCCGTTGCGATCCAGCGCTTCCTTGGCCAGATCGGCGATGCCGGCGAGCGATCCGATCACGCCGGCCGACTCCATCGGCATCATCACGAACTTCTGGTTCGGCGCCTCGGCCAGCGCCTTGAATGCCTCGATGTATTTCTGCGCGACGAAGTAATTGATCGCCTGCACGTTGCCGTTGGCGATGGCGTCGGAAACCATGCGCGTGGCACTGGCCTCTGCCTCAGCCAATCGCTCGCGCGCCTCGGCTTCGCGGAACGCGGCTTCCCGCTCGCCTTCCGCCTCGAGGATGGTCGATTGCTTCTCGCCCTCGGCCTTGAGGATTGCCGCTTCGCGGAAACCCTGCGCCTCTAGGATGTTGGCGCGCTTCTCGCGCTCGGCCTTCATCTGCCGCGCCATCGAATCGACCAGATCGCGCGGCGGCTGGATGTCCTTCAGTTCGATGCGGTTGACCTTGATGCCCCACGGATGCGTGGCCTGGTCGACCGCCACCAGCACCTTGGTATTGATCTCGTCACGCTTTGACAGCGACTCGTCAAGGTCCATCGAACCGATCGCGGTACGGATGTTGGTCATCACCAGGTTGATGATCGCCACCTCCAGCTGGGCCACCTCGTACGCGGCCTTGGCCGCATCGAGCACCTGGAAATAGACCACGCCATCCACCTTGACCACCGCGTTGTCCTTGGTGATGACGTCCTGGCTGGGCACCTCCATGACCTGTTCCATCATGTTGATCTTGCGGCCGATGCCCTGGTAGATCGGCACCAGGAAGTGCAGGCCAGGCGAGAGCGTATGGGTGTACTTGCCGAAGGCTTCCACCGTCCACTCATAGCCCTGCGGCACCATTCGCACCGCCTTGAACAGCACCACCACGGCCGCGACCAGCAGGACCAGTGCCAACATCGTTCCGAATGTCATCGATTCCCCTCCGATAGGTTGGATGCCACTGCACCGAGTATAGGCAGCACCGATGACGGCTGCCGCATGCAGGAAGTCACCGCCACGCATCAGTTAGAATGTCGGCACCTCCTCCGGGGAGTAGCCCACCGGCCCCAGCCGGGTCGCGCGTCAACACACTTGGCCGGCCGGCCATGGCGCGCGAAGCGATGCGTACGCATCGCCGGGCAAGACCGAAGGCGGGCGGGACACCCATGGCCGGGTGCGTCCTGCCTGCTTTCGCGTCCAGCCTGCGCCCGGCCCCGGAACCGACGATGGACCACTCCTTCTATCCCGCCCTGATTTCGACCGGCACCGTGGCGCTGGCCGAGATCGGCGACAAGACGCAATTGCTGGCCCTGTTGCTGGCCGCACGCTTCCGCAAGCCTTGGCCGATCATCTGGGGCATCCTGGTCGCGACCCTGCTCAACCATGCGCTGGCCGGTTGGCTGGGTTCGCTTGCGGCCCGATGGCTGACTCCCGAGGTGTTGAGATGGGTGGTCGCGGCCAGCTTCATCGCCATCGCGCTGTGGACACTCAAGCCCGACAAGCTCGACGCGGACGAGATGCTGCCCGCACGCGGTGCTTTCATCGCCACCACTCTTGCCTTCTTCATCGCCGAGATCGGCGACAAGACCCAGGTCGCGACGGTGTTGCTGGCGGCAAAATATTCACCACTGTGGCAGATCGTCGCCGGCACCACGGTGGGGATGCTGCTGGCGAACGTGCCGGTGGTGCTGCTCGGCAGCCGTTTCGCCAGCAAGTTGCCACTCAGGGCCGCGCGGATCACCGCCGCCTTGGTCTTCCTGCTGCTGGGGCTGTGGGCGGCGTTCAAGGGGATCGGCTGAGGCACGCTTGTTTGTGACGGTCGTCACGTATCGACTCGTGGACGGTGCATAATCGGCCGCGGGATCGGGGGATATCCAGTGGCCATCACAAGGAGTGAATCGGGCAGTGTCCTGCACCGGCTGCTGAGGCAGCCGGACGAGGCCATGCTAGAGACCCGGGCCGGAGGGGAACTGGTCGTGGCGCGGATGCGCGTCTGGGCCAGCCTGCTGCTGTTGCTGATGCCGCTGGCCAACCACCTCTCCGGCGGCACGTTGGCCGAAACGTTGATCGGCCTCACCGGAGCGGCGTCGGCCATCGCCATGTCGCTGGTCATCCTGTCGTTGGCCCGGCAGCGTGGCCGTTTCCGCTGGCTTCCCTACTTCTCCGGTGCGTGGGACACCGCGCTGACCACGCTGTCGCTGTGCCTGCTGGCCAACCAGGAGCCCGCCGCCGGGATCAACAGCATGGTCGTCTGGAGTTTCTACCTGACCAGCATCTTCCTGACCGCGCTGCGTAACGATGGACGACTGGTGCTGTGGGTCGGAACGCTCGCCTTCATTCAGTACGCACTGCTGAGCAGCTGGATCCTGTCCCAACACGAAACGACGCAACTGGCCTCGGTGGGTTACGGCACCGCCGGCTGGGGCAATGTCGCGCAACGGCTGGTGGTGATCACCATCATCACGATCGTCACGGCGACGATCGTGCTGCGGATGCAGCGTCTCATTGACCTGGCCAGCACCGACAGCCTGACCGGCATCTCCAACCGCAGCTGGCTGGCCTACCGCTACCCCAAACTCGTCGCCAAGGCCCGAGAGTCAGGCCTGCCTCTTTCGCTCGCGATCATCGACCTCGATCATTTCAAGCTGATCAACGACGAGATCGGCCACCTGGCCGGCGATCGTGCGCTCTGCCATTTCATCGCTATCGCGCAGGGGCACCTGGGCGATGACGACTGGATCGTCCGCCTCGGGGGGGAGGAATTCGCCGTGCTGATGCCGGTGTCTGTGGGCGATGCCGGACGGCGACTCAACGTGCTCCGCGAGCAGGTGGCCGCCTCGCCCTTCGATCCGGGCGAAGGCCTGACGCCGTGCCGGCTGACCTTCAGCGCCGGCATCAGCGCGTTCCCGGAAGACGGCAGCGATCTCACGCGCCTGCTCGGCCGGGCCGACAAACGCTTGTCGATCGCCAAGCGCACCGGACGCAACCGCGTGGTCATCGACGACCTGAACGTGCAGGGGCTGGCCGGCTGAACGCGCCTCGCCTTGCCCGGATGCCGCCGCTGCCCTAGTCTGGCGCGACTTCACGGGGGTGCGAATGGAAGCTTTGTCGCGGATCGGTTTCGGGGTGTTCGGTCTGGCCGTGCTGGTGGGCGTGGCCTGGCTGTTCTCCAACAACAAGCGCGCGGTCGACTGGAAGCTGATCCTCACCGGCATCGCGCTGCAGATCGGCTTCGCCGCGCTGGTGTTGCTGGTCCCGGGCGGGCGCGAGGTATTCGACTGGCTCGGCCACGGCTTCGTCAAGCTGCTCGATTTCGTCAAGGCCGGTTCCGGTTTCATCTTCGGCTCGCTGATGAACGTCGAGACCTTTGGCTTCATCTTCGCCTTCCAGGTGCTGCCGACCATCATCTTCTTCGCCGCCTTCATGGGCGTGCTCTACCACCTGGGCGTGATGCAGGCGATCGTCAAGGCGATGGCCTGGGCGATCACCAAGGTGATGCGGGTCTCGGGTGCGGAAACCACCAGCGTCTGCGCCAGCGTGTTCATCGGCCAGACCGAGGCGCCTCTGACGGTGCGCCCGTACATCGCGCGGATGACCCACTCCGAATTGCTGACGATGATGATCGGCGGCATGGCGCATATCGCCGGCGGCGTGCTGGCCGCGTATGTCGGCATGCTCGGCGGCACCGATCCGGAGGCGCAGGCGTTCTATGCCAAGCACCTGATGGCCGCATCGATCATGGCCGCGCCGGCCACGCTGGTGGTGGCGAAGCTGCTGATTCCCGAGACGCAGGAACCGCTGACCCGTGGCTCGGTGAAGATGGAAGTGGAAAAGACCACCGCCAACATCATCGATGCCGCCGCCTCCGGTGCCGCCGACGGGCTGAAGCTCGCGCTCAACATCGCGGCGATGCTGCTTGCCTTCATCGCGCTGATCGCGATGGTCAATGCGCCGCTGACCTGGTTGGGCGAAGTCACCGGCATCGCCCAGATGATCGGCAGGCCGACCAACCTGGAAAACATCCTGGGCGCGGTGCTGTCCCCGGTGGCTTGGGTGATCGGCGTGCCGTGGCAGGACGCGACCACGGTGGGTTCGTTGATCGGGCAGAAAGTCGTCATCAACGAGTTCATCGCCTACAGCGAGCTGGCCAAGATCACCACCGGCCAGGCGCCGGGCGTGACGCTGACCCCGCAGGGCGCGCTGATTGCGACCTATGCGCTGTGCGGCTTCGCCAACTTCAGCTCGATCGCGATCCAGATCGGCGGCATCGGCGGGCTGGCCCCGGAGCGCCGCGCCGACCTGGCCCGCTTCGGCCTGCGTGCGGTGCTGGGTGGCTCCATCGCCACCTTCATGACCGCAACCATCGCCGGCGTGCTGACCTGGTTCGGATGAGCGCATGAGCCGCGTCGTCGTCGTCGGCTCGTTCAACCTCGACCACGTCTGGCGCAGCGAACGGATCCCGGTTGCCGGACAAACGCTCGCCGGCAGCTACGACAGCGGCCCCGGCGGCAAGGGCTTCAACCAGGCGATGGCTGCGTGCCGCGCTGGCGCGGACACCGTGTTCGTCTGCGCGCTCGGGCAAGACGCAGGCGGCGAACTGGCGCGTGCCTTGGCGAGGGCGGACGGCATCGACCTGCGCGATCAGGCCAGCGACGCACCGACCGGCACCGCCGGCATCTTCGTCGACGGCGAGGGACGCAACTGCATTGTCATTGGGCCCGGCGCCAACGCCGACCTCGGCACGGCGCATGTCGAATCGCAACGCGAGGCGGTCGAGGCGGCCGCAGTCGTGCTGGCACAACTGGAATCCCCGTCTCCCAGCATCGAATCCGCCCTGCGCATCGCGCGAGCAACGGGCGTGACGAGCGTGCTCAACCCCGCCCCGGCCAATGCGCCGACCACGCGCGAGATGCTCGCACTGGCCGACATCCTCACGCCCAATGAGAGCGAATTCGCCGCGTTGATCGCACGGCACACCTCGATGGCGATCCCCGCCGATGCGGTCGCCACGGCTGGTGACGAAGCCTTGCACCTGCTTTGCCGCACCTTGCATCCGGCGGGCACGGTAGTCATCACCCTGGGCGCAATCGGCAGCTTTGTCTCGCATGCCGATGATGGATGGCGGGGCGATGCGGCCTCGCATTACCGCGTCGCCGCCGCGCCTGCGCAAGCCATCGACACCACCGGGGCAGGCGATGCCTTCAACGGTGCGTTGTGCGCGTCGATGGCGTTGCGACCCGACGCGCTCTTCGAGGCGCATCTGCGCATTGCCAGTATTTACGCGGCGCGCGCCACAGAAAACAAAGGCGCGGCATTGGCGATGCCCCACATCAACCTGACGACGCTTTTCATCGCAGGCTGAACACCACTGACGCGTTCCTTTCGGCTTCGTCTTCGTCCGTCCAACACAGCGGCAGGTATTGGGTCGATCGAAGGCCGCTGGAAGGTGTACTCGTTGCGGTTCACCGACTTCCCGGGCCATGGCGACTTCGGCTTGGTCGGCCGGTACGCATCGGCCGCAACGAGTTGCTCATGCCGCTCGATTACAACGGGCGCGGCTTCGAGCTCTATCACCTCAATCGCTGACTCGCGCGTAAGCACCGCGCCGATCGCTAGAATGCACGCATGCAGATCGGCCCGCACCGCATCCAACCGCGCGTCGTGCTGGCTCCGATGGCCGGCGTGACCGACAAACCATTCCGGCTGCTGTGCAAGCGCATGGGGGCCGGCCTCGCGGTGTCTGAGATGACCATCAGCGACCCGCGCTTCTGGAACACTGCCAAGTCACGCCATCGCATGGACCACGCGGGTGAGCCGGACCCGATCAGTGTGCAGATCGCCGGCACCGATCCGCGCCTGCTGGCCGATGCCGCGCGTTACAACGTGGACCATGGCGCGCAGATCATCGACATCAACATGGGCTGCCCGGCGAAGAAGGTCTGCAACGTCTGGGCAGGTTCGGCACTGATGCGCGATGAGCGACTCGTTGCGCAAATCCTGGCGGCGGTGGTCGCGGCGGTGGACGTGCCGGTGACTCTGAAGATCCGCACCGGCTGGGATGCGTCGCATCGCAATGCGCCACTGATCGCACGCATCGCCGAGGACTGTGGCATCGCCGCGCTGACCGTGCACGGCCGCACCCGCGACCAGCACTACACCGGCCGCGCCGAACACGAGACGGTGGCGGCGATCAAGGCGGCGGCGCGCATCCCGGTGATCGCCAATGGCGACATCGATTCACCATGCAAGGCACGCGAGGTGCTGGATGCCACCGGCTGCGATGCGGTGATGGTTGGCCGCGCGGCGCAGGGACGGCCTTGGCTGCTGCGCGAGATCGCGCATTTTCTTTCGACCGGCGATCTGCTGCCCGAGCCTGCGTTGGAGGACGTGCGCGATGTATTGCTGTCGCATCTGGACGCCCTGCACGATTTCTATGGCGAGGCGATGGGCGTGCGCATCGCGCGCAAGCACCTGGGCTGGTATGCCAAGGATCGCCCGGAAAACGCGGCCTTCCGCGAGGTGGTCAATCGCGCCACCGATGCCGCCACCCAGCGCGCGTTGACCCGCGATTATTTCGATTCACTGGTCGCGGGCGTACCGCTGGCTGCCTGAGCCCTTTCGTCGCCGGTGACCGGTTCGGCCCAGATGCGCTGCCAGGTTTCGCCCATCCGCATCATCCGCGAGCGGCCCTCGGGCTCGCGCAATTGTTCGGCGGGTTGCAGTGCGACCCAGCCGCCATCGGCATCGCGGGCAGCCACGGCCCATTTGAAGATGTAGTCGGGTTCGCTGCCCATGCGCAGGTCGGTGAGGACGAGCCGGCCATCAGCCACTTGCGCGCGCTGGAAATCACGATTGAACCAACCCAGCCGGCGCACGTTGCGGATGTCGCCGGCTTCGCGCAGCGCGGCGACATCGGATGGGTAGGCGGTGAACCGCATCGGCCCGCGATCGATCAGCACCGAGCGATAGCCTTCGACATAACCCTCCGGGGTCATCGCCACCACGCGCCAGAGCAGGGTGTTGAACGGCATCGGCACCGAGAAGCGCGGCGCATCGGCCAGGCCCATCGCGGCCAATGATTGCGATGCGGCGCGATCGGCCATCGACTTCGCCAGCAATGACCAGCCGATGTAGGCGCTACTGACCGCCAGCCCGGCCACGAGCCAGGTCTGCGCAGATGGCTTGTCGCGCAGGATCCACGCGGCGATGCAGGCAGCCAGCAGCCAGAGCGTGTACAGCGGATCGATGATGAAGAGGCTGGACCACATCTCCGGGCGGCTGGGCAGCGGCCAGAGAAGTTGCGTGCCGAACACGGTGAACGCATCCAGCAGCGGATGGGTGACCAGGGCGAGCAGGATGGCCCACCACCATCTGCGTGGAGATTCCGTCACGCGCCCGCCGCGGCGCTTGAAGAACGCCCAGATCGCCCACGCCAGAAGCGGCAGCACCAACAGCGAATGGGTCGGGCCACGATGCCAGGTCAGGCGATCGACCGGATCATCCAGCAGCAGATGGGTGGGGATGACATCGAGATCGGGCAAGGTGCCGAGCGCGGCACCGGCGAGCAAGGCGGCGCGACGATGGCGGGCGGGGGCGATGACTGCGGCGACGGCCGCGCCAAGCACGATCTGGGTCAATGAATCCATGCCCGGATGCTAGCAGCCGGCAAATGCCGACCGCCGCGACTCCGACGGCCGGGATCGCCGCGCTGCAGGCAGGCGGACGCGGTCAGGCGGCTTCCGGGACGACGCGCCCGGACGCCTGCGTGCGCGTATCGACCAGTCGCAGGCGCGGCGGAATTTCCGCCAGTGTTTCGCCGCGATGCGAGAGCAGGCGCAGGGTGCCGTCGCGTTCCTCGGCCAGAGCGGTCAGCGATTCGACCCAGTCACCATCGTTGGCGTAGACCAGGCCATCGCGTTCTACGAGTCCCGCGCGATGGATGTGCCCGCAGATGATGCCGTCCAGGCCGCGTCGGCGCGCGTCGTCGAACCCGGCCTGGACGAATCGCTGGATGAAACGCTCGGCCGCGGCGCTCCGGCGCTTGAGGAATTCCGACAGCGACCAGTAGCGCAGGCCCAGTTTGCGGCGCAGCCAGTTGGCGCGCTGGTTCCAGGTGAGGATGCGGTAATACAGCCAGTCGCCGAATTTTTCCTGCAAGCCGCCGAAGTGGGTGATGCTGTCGTAGTCGTCGCCGTGCACGACCAGCAGGCGACGACCATCGGCGGTGACGTGGATCGCGCGACGGCGCACCTGCATCGCAGGCAGCATCAGGCCGCAGAAGCGACGTGCGGGGCGGTCATGGTTGCCCGGCACGTAGATGATCTCGGTGCCGTCGCGCCGCAGTGCATGCAGCGCCTCGATCACCGCGTTGTGCTCGGAGCGCCAGTGCGCGCGCCGCTGCGCCATCCACCAAAGGTCGATGATGTCGCCGACCAGATACAGGCGATCGCAGCGCACATCGCGCAGGAAGCCGGCTAATTCCGCCGCATGGCAATGGCGCGAGCCCAGGTGCACATCGGAGATGAAGAGCGCGCGGCGTCGATCGCCGTGGCTCATGCCCTCGCCTCCTTCGTGCCCAGGTAACGTTCGCGCTTGGCCGGTCGCATTGCGTGGAGATCGACTTCGATCAGGCCGTCGATCGCATGGTTGAAGTCGGGATCGACGCCGAACGCGAGGAACCTCGCGCCGCCGGGTTCGCACAATTCGGTGTATTGCTTGTAGAGCGTCGGCACGCGACTGCCGAGTGCGTCCAGGTTCTGCCGCAGCACCTTGAACGCCATCTCCGCATCGAGCGGGCCGAAGTCCGGCGGCGCGTCGAAATAGGCGAAAGGTCGAAGCGACTTCGCCAGGCCATCACCGGCCCCGAAATAGCGCGTGTAGTAGGCCACCAGCGCATCGCGCGCGGCGGTGGGCAGCGCGGCGCTGATCGACACCGGCCCGAACAGGTAGCGGATGTCCGGATGCACGCTCAAGTAGGCACCGATGCCCTGCCACAGGTAATCGAGGCTGCGGCTGTTCCAGTAGTCCGGCACCACGAAGCTGCGACCCAGTTCCATGCCGGCGGCGATGCGTGGCACCGCGGCTTCGCTGTAGTGGAACAGCGAGGCGGTGTAGAACCCGGGCAGGCCGCGCTCGGCCAGCACCTGTGCGCCGCGCGCAACCCGATACGCACCGGCGATGCGCGACGCGGCCGCATCCCACAACACGATGTGCTCGTAACCGGCATCGTAGTCGTCGATGTCGCGCGCAAGGCCGCTGCCTTCGCCGACCGCGCGGAAGGTGAGCTCGCGCAGGCGGCCGATCTCGCGCATCAACGGCGCGTCGATGGCCAGGCGCCCCGTGCGGATTTCCTTGCCATCGGCGGTGCGGCCCAGCATCTGCATGCCGGCGATGCCGGCTTCGACGAACGCCTGCACCTCGGCCGCGGCCACCGGCTCGGGGCTTTCTGCACGCGCCAGCGCCTTGCCATCCAATCGATACAGCGCCGCGCGCATATCGCGCAGCACCCGGCGCAGGTCGGCATCGCGCGGGATGCGGGTCGGCACGCCGACTTCCAGGCCGATCCGGCGACGTCCGCGCGCGAACATCTCGCGCGCCAGCAATGCGGTTCCGGCCGGCTTGAACACCGCCGACGCGCCATAGAACAGCGCCGAATTGCGCGCACGCACGCGGATCGGCAAGACCGGCGCATCCGCCGCGCGGGCGAAACGCAGGAAGCCGGAACGCCAGCGCCCATCGCGCACGCCCTTGGGCGAGAGCCGCGAGACTTCCCCGGCCGGGAACACGATCACGCATTCCCCACGCTTCAATGCGTCCTCGATCGCGCGCACCGATTCCGGACTCGCGCGCCCGCCGAGCACGCGCACCGGCAGCAGCAGGCCGGCGATCGGAGTGATCGCCGAGAGGAAGTCGTTGGCGACGATGCGGACATCGCGGCGCACCCGGCCGATCGCATCGAGCAGCGCGAATGCATCCAGCGCGCCGGAAGGATGGTTGGCGATGATCAGCAGCCGGCCCTGCGCGGGGATGCGCGCCAGCGAAGCCTCATCGATGGCATAACTGGCCTGCAGGTAGGCCAGGCCGGCGCGCACGAATTCGAAGCCGTCGAGCATCGCGTTGGCGCGCAGGAAACCCTCGACCCGGTCCAGCCGGGAGAGTCGCTCCGCGCCACGCAGCAGGGGCCGCGCGATGCGCGCGCGGCGGCCGCGGAACCAGTGCGGGAAGCGCTGTTGCAGGCGGTCTTCGAGCTGGAGCATGCGCAGGTGGCGGTGCGGGTTCGCGCAAGCGTGTGCGGTTTGCGCGACAGTGCGGTTGCACCGCGGTTGCAGGCCGGTGACACGCGCGTCGAGGCCGGCACGGTGCCCCGGCCAGCGACATCACCCCTTCCATGCTCAGGGGAACGAGGGCGCGCCGGCCAATGATGGCAACGCCCGCTTAACCGGCTTGGGGCACACTGGTTCGGCCCTGCACGCACCGCCCGCGCCGTGTATCATGCGCGACCATCTTTTCATCCGAATCAAAGGATATAAGTCGATGTCGACCTACCTCTTCACCTCCGAATCGGTGTCCGAAGGCCACCCCGACAAGATCGCCGATCAGGTTTCCGATGCCGTCCTCGATGCGATCCTGGCCCAGGACAAGCGCGCGCGCGTGGCCTGCGAAACCTTGGTCAAGACCGGCGCGGCGATCGTGGCCGGCGAAGTGACCACCAGCGCCTGGGTGGACATCGAGGGCCTGGCCCGAAAGGTGATCAACGACATCGGCTACGACAATTCGGACGTCGGCTTCGATGGCCACACCTGCGCCATCATCAACATGCTCGGCAAGCAGTCGCCGGACATCGCCGCCGGCGTCGATGGCACCGACAAGAAGGCCAAGAAGCCGGAGGAAATGGGCGCCGGCGACCAGGGCCTGATGTTCGGCTACGCCTGCAACGAGGCGCCGGAATTCATGCCCGCCCCGCTCTACTACAGCCATCGCCTGGTCGAGCAGCAGGCCAAGCTGCGCAAGAACGGCAAGCTCAAGTGGCTGCGCCCGGATGCGAAGAGCCAGGTCACCCTGCGCTACAACGACATCGGCAATTCGATCGAGGGCATCGACGCGGTGGTGCTCTCCACCCAGCACGATCCCGACATCAAGCAGAAGGACCTGATCGAGGCGGTCCGCGAGCACATCATCAAGCCGGTGCTGCCGAAGAAGTGGTACGACTCGCTGCCGAAGAACAAGGTGCACATCAATCCGACCGGGATCTTCGTGATCGGCGGCCCGGTCGGCGATTGCGGCCTGACCGGCCGCAAGATCATCGTCGACACCTACGGCGGCATGGCCCGCCACGGCGGCGGCGCGTTCTCCGGCAAGGACCCGTCGAAGGTCGACCGCTCGGCCGCCTACGCCGCGCGCTACGTGGCGAAGAACATCGTCGCGGCAGGCCTCGCCGACAAGTGCGAGGTGCAGGTGAGCTACGCGATCGGCGTGGCCGAGCCGACCTCGATCTCGGTGACCACCTTCGGCACCGGCAAGATCGCCGACGACCAGATCGAGAAGCTGATCCGCGCGCACTTCGACCTGCGCCCGTACGGCATCATCAAGATGCTCGACCTGATCCACCCGATCTACCAGCCGACCGCCGCCTACGGCCACTTCGGCCGCAAGCCCTACGAGCTCAGCTACACCGACGAGAAGGGCAAGAAGCAGAAAGCGACTGCCTTCTCCTGGGAGAAGACCGACAAGGCCGAGGAACTGCGCAAGGCGGCGAAGCTGAAGAAGTAAGCCGACCTGCCATCCGGCAACAGGAAAAGGCCCGCGGGATGCGGGCCTTTTCTTTTCGCAGGCGAGGCGTTTGGCTTATTTGACGGACCGCGCCGGCACCTCTTCCACCGGCTTGGCGTTCTTGACGTAGGTGTCCAGCCAGTCGTTGCTTTCGGCCAGCATGGTCAGGATCGATTCGCGCGCGCGGTAGCCGTGCGATTCCTTTGGCAGCATCACCAACCGCGCGTTGCCGCCCAGGCCCTTGACCGCGGCGAACATGCGCTCGCTCTGGATGGGAAAGGTACCCGAGTTGTTGTCTTCCTCGCCGTGGATCAGCAGCAGCGCGTCCTTGATCTTTTCGGCGTGGTTGAATGGCGACATCGCCGCATAGGTATTGCCGGCCTGCCAGAAGTTGCGCTCCTCGGCCTGGAAACCGAACGGCGTCAGCGTGCGGTTGTAGGCACCGCTGCGCGCGATCCCGGCGCGATACAGGCGCGTGTGTGCCAGCAGGTTTGCGGTCATGAAGGCGCCGTAGGAGTGCCCGCCGACGGCGATGCGATGACGGTCCGCCACGCCGCGCCGCACGACTTCGTCCACCGCCGCCTCGGCATTCGCTTGCAGTTGCGCGACATAGGTGTCGTTGGGCTCGACATCGCCCTCGCCCACGATCGGCATCGTCGGATCGTCCAGCACCGCATAGCCCATCGCCAGGAACGGCAGCGGCCCCCAGTAGCTGATCGCATTGAAGCGATACGGCGAATCGGTGACCTGGCTGGCTGCGGCAGCGGATTTGAACTCCGCCGGATAGGCCCACATCAGCAAAGGCAGTGCGCCGTCGCGCCTGGCGTCGTAGCCGGGCGGCAGATAGAGCGTGCCGGTGAGATCGACGCCATCCTTGCGCTTGTAGCGGATCAGTTCCTTCTGCACGTCGCGCAGCTGCGGGGTGGGATGGGCGAAGCGGGTCAGTGCCACTTCGTTCGCGGCGCCGGCTGGCGTGCGCAGGTAGAAGTTGGCCGGCTCGGTCGGCGTCTCGCGCGTGGTGATGATGCGGCTCGCCTCGGCATCCAAGACCGCCAGCGGACGCTCGTAACGCGGACCGCTGGAGTGGAACAGGCGCGTGGACTTGCCACCTGCGATGGCTTGACGATCGAGGAACGGACGATCGCCTTCGGGCGAGGCGCCATCGCCGATCCGGTACAGGCTGCCGCCGTCGGGCGTGGTCATGAGCAAAGCCTGGCCGCGTGCATCCATGCGGGTGACCGGCTCGCCCTTGTCTGCGTAACGGTCCTCGCTGCTGCCCTCATCGAACACGCTGGGCGCGGAAGCGGCCACGTCCGGCTGCACGCGCCAAGTCTTGAAGCGGCGGTTCTTCCACCAGAATTCGGTAAGCAGGGCGAGGTCACCGCGGCCCCATTGGATGCCGGCGTAGCGCATCGACAGCTTCGCCAGTTCGCGCTTGGGCGAGGTGAACGGCGCCGCCTGCTGGTAGACGATGTCGCGCACGGCGGCTTCACGCGCCGGATCGCCTCCGTCCTGTGCCTCGGCCCAGACCAGCGTGGCATCGGCATCGTTGCGCCACTGGATGTTGCGCACGCCGGTCGGCACCGCATCGTTGCCCGTCGGCAGGCCCTCGACCAGCGGCAGCTTGGCCACCGTGTGGGTGATCTTGCCGCTGAGATCGCGCACCTCGATCACGCGCGGGAACGAGGAGAACGGCACAAGGTAGGAGAACGGCCGGGTGATGCGCTGACTCAGCAGGTGCTTGCCGTCCGGCGATGCCTCGAGGCCGACATACAGATCCGGCGTGCCGATCCGGCTGACCTTGCCGTCCACGCCCACGAGCGCGGGTTGCGAGCGCAGCAGGTATTCGAACTGGCGCGCGTCGGTATCGTTCTTCAGCAGGTCCTGGTACGTACGGATGCTGGTCACGCGGCCATCGCCGCCGGTCTGCTGCACGTTCGGGCCGGTAGGCGCGGCGTCGCTGGCGGGCATCGCGCCCAGCTCGGACGGTCGCAGGTTCACCAGCAGGCGTTGGCTGTCGGGCATCCAGCGCCAACCACGGCCGGCCACGCCATTGAGCGGCTCGCGCAGCAGCAGGCGCGCGCGCCGGGCTGCAACATCCACCAGCCACAGCGTATTGGTACCGCTGGCCGGTTCGACCTGGTTGAAGGCGAGGTATTTCTGGTCGGGCGACCAGGCGCTGCCGGCGATCGACAGAGGCTTGGGCAGGCCCTCGATGCGTGATTCGCGACCCGTGGCCACGTCCACCAGCCACAGGTCGTTGCCGAAGGTGAAGTTGCTGCGCGCGAACACCTTGGGATGGATGCGGATGCCGGCCAGCTTGGCCTCCGGCTGGGCGACCACGTCGATGCCCGGCAATCCCGGAATGCCGGTGAAGGCGATGATGTCGCGTCGCGGGCTGAGCGATGCCTGGGGCATGCGTGGCGCATCGACGATCGCCTTGAGCGCGGCGGGCGGCTCACGGTAGGCGGTCTGCGCGTTCGCGGCCAGCGGCAGCAGGCACAGCGCGGCGAAAAACAGGCGAAGGCGCATCGATCATCCCCAACCGGAACTGGATGTCGAGGATGACATGGCCCCACGCGATGCGGACGGCCCGGAAGTCATGCCCGCCTCCTCATTCATCCCTCCATCCGCAACAAGCGATATACTTTGCGGACCGAGGGGCGCTGCGATGGCCGGAATGGGGTTCCTTCCGCCACCAGGCTCGGTACCGACAACGGCGCCCGTGACTGATCCCTCATTCACGGAACAATCGCCATGAACGCGCAACCGAAGACCTTCAGCACCGAAGGCGACTACAAGATCGCCGACATTTCCCTGGCCGATTGGGGCCGCAAGGAAATCGACATCGCCGAGCACGAGATGCCCGGCCTGATGTCGATCCGCCGCAAGTACGCACCCGAGGCCCCGCTCAAGGGCGTGCGCGTGACCGGCTCGCTGCACATGACCATCCAGACCGCAGTGCTGATCGAGACGCTGAAGGACATCGGTGCCGACGTGCGCTGGGCTTCGTGCAACATCTTCTCGACCCAGGACCACGCCGCCGCCGCGATCGCCGCGACCGGCACGCCGGTGTTCGCCTGGAAGGGCGAGACGCTGGAGGAGTACTGGGACTGCACGCTCGATGCGCTGACCTTCACCCTCCCCGACGGCACCCTGACCGGCCCGGAGCTGGTGGTCGATGACGGCGGCGATGTCACCCTGTTGATCCACAAGGGCCTGGAGCTTGAACAGGGTTCGAAGTGGGCCGACGAACCCGGCGCCAACCACGAGGAGCAGGTGATCAAGAACCTGCTCAAGCGCGTGGCCAAGGAGCGCCCGGGTTACTGGGCGCGCGTGGTCGCCGACTGGAAGGGCGTGTCGGAGGAAACCACCACCGGCGTGCACCGCCTCTACCAGCTGGCGCAGGACGGCAAGTTGCTGGTGCCGGCGATCAACGTCAACGACTCGGTGACCAAGTCCAAGTTCGACAACCTGTACGGTTGCCGCGAATCGCTGGCCGATGGCCTGAAGCGCGCGATGGACGTGATGCTGGCCGGCAAGGTGGCCGTGGTCTGCGGTTATGGCGATGTCGGCAAGGGCTCGGCGCACTCGCTGCGCGCCTATGGGGCACGCGTGGTGGTCACCGAGATCGACCCGATCTGCGCCCTGCAGGCGGCGATGGAAGGTTTCGAGGTCAACACCGTCGAGGAAACGCTGGGCTGGGGCGACATCTACGTCACCACCACCGGCAACAAGGACGTCATCACCCTCGATCACATGAAGGCGATGAAGGACCAGGCGATCGTCTGCAACATCGGCCACTTCGACAACGAGATCCAGGTCGACGCGCTGTACGAGAGCGGCGCCACCCGCACCACCATCAAGCCGCAGGTCGACAAGTTCACCTTCGGCGATGGCAACGCGATCTTCCTGCTGGCCGAAGGCCGGCTGGTGAACCTCGGCTGCGCCACCGGCCACCCGAGCTTCGTGATGTCCAACTCGTTCTCCAACCAGACGCTCGCGCAGATCGACCTGTGGGCGAACAAGGACGGCTACGAGAACAAGGTCTACATCCTGCCGAAGAAGCTGGACGAGGAAGTCGCGCGCCTGCATCTGGAGAAGATCGGCGTGAAGCTGACCGAACTGACCAGCGAACAGGCCGCCTACCTCGGCGTCGACAAGGCCGGGCCGTACAAGCCCGAGCACTACCGCTACTGACGTGCACAAGGCGGGCGGCTTCGGTCGCCCGCTTCGTTTGGCACCCTGCAGGATCGACAGATGGCACGCGTCCCCGTTTCATTCGAATTCTTCCCGCCCAAGACCGACGAGCAGCGCGCACAACTGGACCGCACCGCGGCCAGGCTGAGGAAACATGCGCCCGACTATGTCTCCTGCACGTTCGGCGCCGGCGGCTCAACGCTTTCGTACACCGCCGAAACGGTGCGCCATTTGTCCGCGCAACACGGCCTGCCGGCGGTGCCACATATTTCCTGCGTGGGTTGCACCCGCACCGAACTCAAGGACATGCTCGCTCACTATCGCGACATCGGCTGCACCAAGGTGGTGGCGCTGCGCGGCGATCTGCCTTCGGGCATGGGCCATGCCGGCGAACTCGGCTACGCCGCCGACCTGATCCGCCTGATCCGCGAGGAGCACGGCGAGCATTTCCGCATTGCGGTGGGCGCCTATCCGGAGACGCATCCGCAGGCTGATGATGCCTTGGCCGACCTGCGCAATTTCAAGGCCAAGGTCGATGCCGGTGCGGACGTCGCGATCACCCAGTATTTCTACAATTCCGATGCCTACTTCCGCTTCGTCGACGACGTACGCGCGCTCGGCGTCGACATCCCGATCGTCCCGGGGATCATGCCGATCGCCAACTTCACCCAGCTCAAGCGCTTCTCCGCCACCTGCGGCGCGGAGATCCCGCGCTGGATCGTGCAGCGCATGCAGGCGCACGGTGACGATGCCGAGTCGGTACGCGAGTTCGGCGCGGATATCGTGTCGCGGCTGTGCGAACGGCTGATCGAAGGCGGCGCGCCTTCACTCCACTTCTACACGCTCAATCTCGCGAAACCCACCCTGAACGTCCTGGCCCGGATCGCCTGAGGTCAGGAAAAGTTCACGAAAACAAGCCGTTTTTGGACGATTCGTTGACGCACGCGCGCGGAGGATGAACCCATCCCCCGCAACGAGCGCAACGTCATGAACGCCCTGCGTGCAACCCTCGCCACCGCCATCGCTGCCACCTGTCTGTTGACCCTGCCGTCCCTTGGCGGCATGGCCAGCGCCAATGCCAGCGTGCAGAAATGCATCGGCAAGAATGGCTCGGTGACCTATACCGATGGCGCCTGCAGTGCGGCGAGCTCCCCGGTTGCATTGCCGATGCATGTGGCCAAGGCGATCGCCCGGGAGGATGCGACCAGTCTTGAATATGACGCCGATGGCGCCGCCGGCGCGCCGATCGGGCTCGGCCCGCGCAACGGCACGGCGGGCTGCGCGCGTTCGCCGCAGCAGTTGCAGGCCGATCTCGGCTATGCATTCGCCAGCCGCGATGTCAATCGCATGTCCGAGAGCTACCACTGGTTGGGGCTGAATCACAAGGATGCCAAGGGCATCCTGTCCCGCCTCGAGAGCATGTCGCGCGATCGGGTGGCGAGCAGCAATCTGATGCAGATCGGCCCGGCCAGCGCGTTCGCCACGCCCGTCGATGCGGAGGCTGCGCCCGTCGGCTACCTGCAGCTGGCCTTGGCCAACGGCTCGCCGGTGCAGATGCAGGTCACCGAGGTGCGCGGCTGCTATTTCGCGCGATTCTGAAACGCGGCACACGCGGTGCTTGCAAGGCGGGGCTTTGCCGCTAGATTGGCGGGGTGCGACGCATCGACCCCTTCCTCATCGCCCTTTCCTTGGCAAGCCTGGCCTTTCTCGCATGGCCGACACCGGGCGAGTCGCAGCAGAAGGTCCGGCGATGCACCGCAGCCGACGGCAGCACCATCCTCACCGACAAGCCCTGCGCTGCGATCGACGCGACCGATCGCATGCCTGACCTGCCGTCCGGCGGCATCTACGGACGCCCGCGTCGCGTCAGCTGCGCGCGCACGCTGGATGAGCTGAGTTACGAAGTCGCGTACGCGATCGACCTGCAGGATGCCAACCGCCTGGCTGGCGTCTACCACTGGGTCGGGATGGACAGCCGCAATGCCTACCGGGTGTTCAACCAGCTTGAGTCGATCGTCAAGCGTCCGCTGGTCGACATCGGGCCTGCGGGGGGCGGCATCGATGCCGAACCGCGCTGGGTCGAGGATGCCGAAGGCAACCTGGTGCCGATCTATCCCAAGCCGCGAGCGCCGACCGGGCTCCGGCTGGAGCAATCGACGCGACGCGACGGCACCACCACCAGCCGTACGGTGTTTGGCCTGCGCCGGCATTTCGGCTGCCTCTGGATCAGCTTGTAGCCGCGGGCCGCGTTACTTTGCCGCGCTGCGGTTTGCCCTGCCCGACTGCGGCGGGGGAAAATGCCGCGTTCAACATCGGAGCGCGCCATGCAATATCCCGAATGGATCTGGCACAACGGGCAGATCAAGCCCTGGGCGGAAGCCACCACCCACGTCATGGCGCATGCGTTGCACTACGGCTCCTCGGTGTTCGAAGGCATCCGCAGCTATGACACGCCGAAAGGCCCGGCCGTCTTCCGCCTGACCGACCACAACCGCCGCCTGTTCGCCTCCGCGCGCATCTACGACATGCCGATGCCGTACACGGTGAACGAGATCAATGCCGCCTGTTTCGAGGTCTTGAAGAAGAACGCGCTTGGCGCCGCCTACCTGCGTCCGTTCGCATTCCGCGGCTTGGGCGGTTTCGGCCTGTCCGCCGATACGCCGACCGAGATGTCGGTGGCGGCCTGGAAGATGGGCCCCTACCTCGGCCCCGAGGCGCTGGAAAACGGCATCGATGCCTGCGTCTCCAGCTGGCAGCGATTCGCGCCCAACACGATTCCCGCCGGGGCCAAGGCCGGCGGCAACTACCTGTCCGGGCAACTGGTGGCGCGCGAAGCACGCCGGCTCGGCTTCGGTGAGGGCATCGCACTGGCTTCCACGGGACTGCTCAGCGAGGGTGCAGGCGAGAACCTATTCCTGGTCTTCAACGGCGAGTTGCACACCACGCCGGTCAGCGCGGCGCTGCTCAACGGCATCACCCGCAACACCATCATCAACCTGGCGCAGCAGGCCGGCATCAAGGTCGTCGAACGCGACTTGCCGCGCGAATACCTGTACCTGTGCGATGAGTTGTTCATGTGCGGAACCGCCGCCGAAATCACCCCGATCCGTTCGGTAGACGGCCGCATCATCGGCGAAGGCGTCGCGGGCCCGCTGACACGCCAGCTGCAACAGCTGTTCTTCGGCCTGTTCGATGGCTCGACGCCGGATGAGCATGGCTGGCTGGAGTACGTTTGAACCGCCCGAACCTGACCCCGGGACGCCGCGCGCTTGCGCGGCGTTTTTTCTTCGTTGAATCGATCGGCTATTGAAAGGAAAGCGTGGCGATGACGCCGCGTTCCTCGCCCGGAACCACGCGCACGTTCCAGCCGTAGAGATCACAAAGCCGGCGCACGATCGACAGGCCGATGCCCCCGCCATGCGTGTGTTCGGCATGCGCGCCGCGATAGCCGCGCTCGAACAGCCGCGCGGCTTCCTCGGCGGTGAGACCGGGGCCGGAATCGATGACATCGACCGAATCATCGGCGAGTCGCACTACCACCTCGCCGCTGTCGGTGTACTTGACCGCATTGCCGATCAGGTTGCCCAGCGCGACGCTGATCGCCGCCTCCGGCGCATCCACCACCAGACCCGGCTCCCCTTCTAGGCGCAGCTCCAAGGGTTTCCCGCGTAACTGAAGGCGGTGCGCGTCCAGCAGGTGGTCAGCCACCTTGGCCACGTCGGTCGCGCCATGGCCCCGCTCGTTGCGCGAGAGCTGCAGCAGCGCGCTGGTGAGATCGGTGCCGTTTTCCTGCGCGCGCTGGATGCGCAACAGCCGCTGCCGGGTCTTCTCGTCCAGGTTGTCCTGCGACAGCAGCAGTTCGGTGGCGCTCCTGATCACCGCCAGCGGCGTGCGCAATTCATGGCTGACATCGGCGTTGAACTCGCGGTCGCGCTGGACGACATCGGTGAGCCGGTCTGAATAATCGTCGAGCGCCTTGGCCAGCTCACCCACTTCGTCATCGGCGAAGTTGGGCGCGAGCAGTTCGGGATCGGAACTGCTGCCGGCGCGACGCAGGCGACGTGCAAGATCGGTCACCGGGCTCATCACCTTGGAAGCCGACCACCAGCCCAGCAGCAGCGACAACACGCCGAACAGCAGCACCGCGAAGAACAACGCATTCTTGATGCGGGCCTCGGCGCGCACCGCCTGGCCGCTGTTGTAGGCCAGGAAGAACCACGCCTTCTCGGTCTTGCGCACCGCCAGCATGTAGGGCGATGCGTTGCCGAACTCGTCGGTGCCGATCATGTTGTGAATGCCGTCGTCAAGCACCGCCCATTCCGGCCGATTCTCGCGGGCGGTATCCCAGGTGCCGGCCGGATAGACGAAGGCCTTCATCTGGTCGACTTCGACTTCCGGCGCGATGTTGGGATTGCCGGTTTCGTCGAACGTCTGGGCTGCGGCGGCGATGTTGCGGTTGAGCGTGTCGGCCACCAGCTCGTTCTGCACATTGGTGCGCACGAACTCGGTGGCGAAGGCGAACAGCAGGGTCAGGCCGAGGCCCAGCAGGAAGAACGACCAGATGATGCGGCTGCGCAGCCGCCGCCGCTGCGGACGCCGGGCCTTGCGCGGTGCGGATGCGGCGTCGGGATTACTGGCTGTCATCCGGTGGCGCGATGCGGTAGCCGATACCGTGGCGGGTCTGGATCAACGGCGTGGGGAACGGCTTGTCGACCACGCTGCGCAGGCCGTGGATGTGCACGCGCAGCGAATCGGAATCCGGCAATTCCTCGCCCCAGACGCGTGTCTCCAGTTCCTGCCGGGTCACCACTGCGGGGCTGGCCTCCATCAATGCCTGCAGGATCTTGAGCGCGGTCGGGTTCAGCTGCAGCAGCTTGCCCTCGCGACGCACTTCCAGCGTGTCGAGGTTGTATTCGAGGTCGGCGACTTCCAACTCGCGCGCCTGCACGCCCTTGCCGCGGCGCGAGAGTGCATTGAGCCGCACCTCCACTTCCTGCAGGGCGAAGGGCTTGATCAGGTAGTCGTCGGCACCGGATTCGAACCCCGCCAGCTTGTTGTCCAGCGTGTCGCGGGCGGTCAGCATCAATACCGGGGTCTGCTTGCGCGCGTCGTTGCGCAGCTTGCGACACACCTCCAGGCCATCCATGCCCGGCAGGTTGAGATCGAGCACGATGGCATCGAATTCGTTGACCACCGCCAGGTGCAGGCCGGTCACGCCATCGGCGGCGAAATCGACCGTATGGCCGCGGTCCTCGAGGAAATCGCCGAGGTTGGCGGCGATGTCCTGGTTGTCTTCGATTACCAGAATGCGCATGCAAGGCTCCCGTGCTGTGGCGCGGGTCGGTCCGCGCGATATCCGGATTCTGTCACAACCCCTTCGACCGCTTTGTCGCGACGGAGTTCGGTGGGCGCGGGCGTTTGCCGTCGTTCTTGCCGGGTTTCCTGGCGGCCGGACCCTTGTCCGCCTTCTTGTCCGCCTTCTTGTCCGCCTTCTTGCCCGCTTTCTGGGCCGGCTTGCGGTTGCGCTTGATCGGCGCGGTCTCGCGGCTGGCGAACACGTGGTCGATGATGGTGCCGGCGATGTCGACGCCGGTCGCGCCCTCGATGCCCTCGAGTCCCGGCGAGGAATTGACCTCGAGCACCAGCGGCCCGCGCGACGAGCGGATCAGGTCGACGCCGGCAAGGCCGAGGCCGAGCACCTGCGCCGCGCGCACGGCGGTGGAGATCTCTTCGTCACTGGGTACGACCGCCACCGCGCTGCCGCCGCGATGCAGGTTGGAGCGGAAGTCGCCGCGCGGCGCCTGTCGCTTCATCGCGCCCACCACGTTGCCACCCACGACGAAACAACGCAGGTCCGCGCCCTTCGCTTCGGCGATGAATTCCTGCACCACGAACTGGGCGTACAGGCCGCGCAGCGCCTCGATCACCCCGCGCGAGGCGGAGAGTTTCTCGGTGAGGATCACGCCGGCGCCCTGGGTGCCTTCGTTCAACTTGATCACGTGCGGCGGCGGGCCGAGCATCGAGAGCAAGTCGGCGGTGTCATCCGGGTTGTCGCCGAACACCGTCGTCGGCAGGCCGATCCCCTGAGCCGCCAGCAATTGGTGTGCGCGCAGCTTGTCGCGCGCCTTGAGGATGGCATCGGACGGGTTCGGCGTGAACGCCCCCATCAACTCGAACTGGCGCAGCACCGCGCTTCCGTAGCGCGTCACCGAAGTGCCGATGCGCGGGATCACCGCGTTGTAGTCGGCCAGCGGCGCGCCCTTGTAGTGCATGTCGAAGCCGTCGCTGGAGATGTGCATGTAGCAGCGCAACGGATCGAGCACGCGCACGCTGTGCCCGCGCGCGCGCGCGGCCTCGACCAGCCTGCGGGTGGAGTAGAGCTTGCCGTTGCGGGAGAGGATCGCGAGCTTCATGGAAAAGAGGTCGGGGCGGGCTGCAAGCGCTTGCGATTGTGCAACCACGAGCGTGACGGATCGACCATGAAGGCCCCCTGCATGGCACTGCGCCCGAGCAGCATCGGCAACAGCATGCGGCCACGGTCAGCCAGGTTGAGTTCGATGTCGCGCTCGATCCCGGCCAGCAGCAGCCGGGTGCGGATGAAGGGCCGCATTGCGCAGTGGCCACCGGAATCGGTCACCGGCCGCTCGTCGATGAGGGCGGCGCTGGCCTCGATCAGTTTGCCGGCACGCCGATCATGCAGGCGGAAGCCGATCCACGGCGCCCCGCCCTCGACGAAGCGCCATTGCGCATCGACATGCAGGCATGAACTTCGCGCACCGCTGTCGATCTTGGCGCGCAGGCGGCGAATGCCCAAGGCGGGCAAATCGGCCCGTTCGCGCCAACCCAGTACCGTGCGGACATCGTCAAGCATGCAGGCCTCGGCCAGGTATCCATCGACGAAAAACGGCGACCCCGGGGAATTCCGGGATCGCCGTTGCCTTGAGTGGAGCGGGTGATGGGAATCGAACCCACGCTAGCAGCTTGGGAAGCTGCAGTTCTACCATTGAACTACACCCGCGTGGCTGGAAGTCTATGCCGCGCGCGGCGCGCTTGGCAACGCGCCGCGTCCACCGGCCTCAGAAGCGCTTGCCGATCGTGAGATAGGTGCTCATGTGGCTGCCGCCGTCCTGGCCCACGGTCAGCGAGCTGCCGGTGAGCATGTCCATGCCCCACAACTGGCTGCGCACGCCATAGGTCAGCGTCGCGTACCCGTCATCGAACTTCGGCGCCGGCACCGCGTAGGGCATCGTGCCGGGCAGCGAGGTCATCTGTGCGTAGGCCTGGGTCGGCGCATCGCCCAGCTCGCGGTCGAAGGTCGCGCGCACGAACGGCTGCAGGTGGTCATTGATGCTGAAATCGGCCTGCCAGCCCAGCGAGGCCTGCAGCGAATCGAAGTCCTGCGCCGGGAATGCGAGCGCGGTCGACAGGTCTGCCTGCGATTCGGTGTAGCCGTCGATCTCGATTTTCTGCATCAGCACCCGCGCCACCGGCCCATGGCTGAGACGGCCATGGTCGAAGCGCCAGCCACCGCTGACCCCGGCACTGAGGTTGTCGCCGCCGGCGCTGCCCTGGTGTGTGCGCATCGCCGGGCCCAGCCAGACATCGCGGTTGATGTCGAAATCGAGCTTGGTCCAGCCCATTTGAGCATCGACCCACGCCTGCTTGCCGTGCCAACCAACATGGCCGCCGATGCCGGCTTCCTTCTGCCGGTAATCGCCGCGGCGCGCGCCGTAATCGAGCGACTGCCGCCCGGCGTGGCCGAAGACACCGTAAGCGAACTCGCCGGCACGCTGGTCGGCGCCCACGGTCAGGGTCAGGCCACCGCCATCGACGCCATCGCCAGCCATGCCGCGCTTGTAGCGCTGGTTGTCGTAACGGATATCGCCCCAGACCCGCCAGCCCTCGAACGCCTGCCGGCTGTCGAAATGGTCGGCGATCATGTCGGCACGCAGCCGGCCGATCGTCGCAGCCGAGTGCGGCAAGACGGCGATCTGCCGCGGGCCTTCGATGGTGGCGGTGGTGTAATCGGCCAGCAGCTTGTGCGCGGCGGTCGTTGGATGCACGCCATCGGCGAAGGCATAGGCCGATGCGGCATCTGCACTGACATAGCTGGTCGGGTTGCAGGTGAGCGATTGCGCGGTGATCTGCGGCTGGCACGCGGTGCCGGTGACGTTGCGGAAGTTGTAGGCGGAGGGATTGGCCGCCACCTCGCGCAGGAAGCTGAAGGTGTTCAGCGGGATCACCCGCAGGTTCTGCGCCGCCAATGCCGAATACAGCGCGTTGTTGTAGTTGGTGGCCAGCGCGGTGCCCTGCGCCGACGCGGCGGCCCCTTGTGCAAGGAAACCCGGGGTCATGCCGAGGTCGGGGATCGAGGGCACCAGCACGTACTGCGCGCCGGCCGCCTGCAGGCGCCCGACGATGCCGACCTGCGCGGCCACCGCGCCGCCAAGCGTGGCCTGCACCGGCGCTCCTGCGGTGATCGCGAACAGGTCGTTGGCACCACCCCAGACCGTGTAGAGGGCATTGGGGTTCGCGACACCGCCGGTCCGCCGCAGGTATTCGGTGACCTGCGAATTGAGCGAGGGCGTATAGCCTAGCGCGCCGGTGACATCCGTGGCCACGCGGGCACCGCCGACTGCGTAGTTGTCGCCGCTATCGGCGCGCGGGGTGGCGCCGGTGGCCAACCATGCGGTCTGGGCGTTGGTGCCGTAGTAATCGGCCAAGTATTCGGACCAGACCAGGCCGGGATTGGTGGTGAAACGCCCGGTCACCGACTGCGCGGAAGCCGGCATCAGCGGTCGGAAGTAGCCCGAGTCGGTCAGGCTGTCGCCGAAGAACACGGTCTCATCGAAGGTTTCGAAATGGGTCTGGGCAAAGCCCGGGGCGGCGGTGAATGCGAGGCTGGCGGCAAGGGCGAGCGGAAGACGTGCGATGCGGGTCATGGAGGGCCGGATGGTTGCGTCGAAGTGACTGCCCGATGGTTCCATGCCGTACGGCGCCGTACAAGCGGCGCTGCAACAGCTCATCGAGGTCCGGTTGGGTTTTCCCGAGCGCCGCCCCCACAATGTCGGCATGGACATCCAGCTCAATGGCGAAACCCGCAACCTGCCCGGACCGATGAGCCTTCAAGCCCTGTTGAACGATGAAGGCTTGGCCGAACGCCGGGTTGCGGTGGAAGTGAATGGCGAAATCGTTCCGCGCTCGCTGCACGGCACGCAGCTGTTGCAGGAAGGCGACGTCATCGAGATCGTGCACGCGCTGGGCGGGGGCTGATACCCAAACCAGGCGCGATCTGGAACCGGCGGGTGTCATCCATGCAAGGTCATCGAGCCAGTTTTACGCAAACGTCATCCATCGACCAAAGCGGCCATTCTGCAGCGCGAATAACGGCTTCCTAACCCCAGTCCGATCCGCCGATGAACGGTGATCGCTCCCCATTGCATCGGTCGCGAAAGCGGGAGTAAGGTGGAATCGCCGACGCGGCCAACGCCGGTCTGCTCCGGATGCCCTTGATGCCGCGGCTATATTGCCGCCCGCCCGCATCCCCTGCGATCGGCCGCGCTGCGCCGGCATCGTCCGCCACGCAGAAAGGAGGTTTCGCATGTTCGAAGACCGCTCGCAGAGCGATGTGGATAGCCTGATGAAGAAGAGCACCGAGTTCCGGCAGCTCTATTTCCACCATCAGGAGTTGGACAAGAAGGTCGATGATGCCGAGCACGGCATCCTCCCGCTCGGCGACAACGAGCTGACCCAGATGAAGCGCGAGAAGCTGGTCGCCAAGCAGCGCCTGCTTCGGCTCGCCGACGACATCCAGGCCTAGCGACAGACGCAGGCATCCCCGCGTAGCCATCAGGAGCGATGGCTGCGCGGGTCCAGGCAAGGCCCGGCATCCATCCGCATCACGCGACCATGCGCTCGCCGCGACATCGCGCCTGCCATAATTCACGGATGCACCCATTCACCGATCCCAAGCCGCTGGTCATCGCCGGCAAGACGTATGCCTCGCGCCTGCTGACCGGCACCGGCAAGTTCAAGGACCTCGAAGAAACCCGCGCCGCGACCGAAGCCGCAGGCGCCGAGATCGTCACCGTCGCCATTCGTCGATCAAACATCGGCCAGAACCCGGGCGAGCCCAACCTGCTCGACGTGCTGCCGCCGGAGCGCTACACCATCCTGCCCAATACCGCCGGCTGCTACACCGCCGACGACGCGGTGCGCACCTGCCGCCTGGCGCGCGAATTGCTGGACGGCCACAACCTCGTCAAGCTTGAAGTGCTGGGCGATCAGCGCACGCTGTACCCCGACGTAGTGCAGACCCTCACGGCCGCGGAGACACTGGTGCGGGACGGGTTCGATGTCATGGTCTACACCAGCGACGATCCGCTGCTGTGCAAGCGGCTGGAAGAAATCGGCTGCGTGGCGGTGATGCCGCTGGCCGCGCCGATCGGCTCGGGACTCGGTATCCAGAACAAATACAACCTGATCGAAATCGTCGAGCAGGCGAACGTGCCGATCATCGTCGATGCCGGCGTCGGTACCGCCAGCGATGCGGCGATCGCGATGGAGCTGGGCTGCGATGGTGTGCTGATGAACACCGCCATTGCCGGCGCGCGCGAACCGGTGCGGATGGCGCATGCGATGAAACTCGCGATCGAGGCCGGACGCGCGGCGTTCCTGGCCGGGCGCATCCCGCGCAAGCGCTTTGCCAGTGCTTCATCGCCGGTGGATGGGTTGATTGGGTGAGCAACCCTTTCACCAGCCCGGGCGCCAAGACGCCACCCAAGCCCTATACGGACGACGGCCAAAGGCGGATCCGCAGCTTCGTGTTGCGCCAGGGCCGCTTCACCGAGGCGCAGCAGCGTGCCTTCGACGCACAATGGCCGCGCTTCGGCCTGGATTACAGCGGCGAGCCGCGTGATTTCGACGCCGTGTTCGGGCGCGCGGCGAAACGCATCCTGGAGATCGGCTTCGGCAACGGCGAGGCGCTGCGCTACTCGGCCGCGCGCGATGCGGCCCGCGACCACATCGGCATCGAGGTGCATGCGCCGGGCGTCGGCCGCCTGCTCAACGCACTGGCCGCCGATGGCGCATCGAATGTACGGCTCTATCACCACGACGCGGTCGAGGTGCTTGAGAACGAGATCGCCGATGGCAGCCTGGACGAGATCCGGATCTACTTCCCCGACCCCTGGCACAAGAAGCGCCACAACAAGCGGCGGCTGGTGAATCGCGCGTTCGCCGCCCTGCTGATGCGCAAGCTCAGCCCCGAGGGGCGCTTGCACCTGGCCACCGACTGGGCCGATTACGCCGAACAGATGTGGGATGTGCTCGATGCGACACCCGGCATCGTCAATCGCGCCGGTCCTCGCGGCCACGTGCCGAGGCCGGACTGGCGCCCGCAGACGCATTTCGAGGCGCGCGGCCAACGCCTAGGCCACGGCGTCTGGGACCTGCTCTACGACCGCATTTCCTAGCCGGCGACCCGGCCGCGACGACTGACCGAATGGACACCGCCCTCACCCTCACCACCGACATGAAGCTCGTCCTCGGGCTGGTCGCGATGACGATGGTGCTGTTCCTGTTCGAGCGCCTGCGCTCGGACCTGGTGGCGTTGGTGGTGCTGGTCATGCTGGGCCTGACCGGGCTGGTCGCGCCCGAGGACCTGTTCGGCGGCTTCGCCGGCAACGCGGTGATCAGCATCATCGCGACGATGATCCTCGGTGCCGGGCTCGAGCGTACCGGTGCACTCAACCGCCTTGCCGGCTGGCTGCTGCGTCGGGCCGATGGCAGCGAACGTCGGCTGCTGCTGTACACCTCGGCGATGGCCGGGTTCAACTCCGCGATCATGCAGAACCCGGCGGTGATGGCGCTGTACCTGCCGGTCGCCTCGCGCCTGTCCGCGCGGACCGGCGTGGCGCTCTCGCGGATGCTGCTGCCGATCGCCGCGGCGATCATCATGGGCGGCGGGCTGACGATGGTCGGCAACTCCCCGCTGATCCTGCTCAACGACTTGCTGATCTCGGCCAACGCCAACCTGCCCTCGGGTGCGGTGTCGCTGCAACCGTTGAAAATGTTCGCGCCGCTGCCGATCGGCATCGCGCTGGTGCTGCTCTCGCTGGTATATTTCCGCTGGCGTGGCGACAAGATGCTCAGCCACGAGAACGACGGCGGCGTCACTCCCGGACGTACACAGAGCTACTTCGCCCAGGCCTACGGCATCGAAGGCGAGGTCTTCGAGTTGACGGTCACTGCAGACAGCCCGCTGGTCGGGATGACCCTGGGCGAGGTGGAGGCGATGGGCGATGCGCCCCTGGTGCTGGCGCTGAAATCCAGCGACGACGCCCGCCTCGCGCCTTCGGCCGAGTCGCGCATCTGGGTCGGCGACGTGATCGGCGCAATGGGCCCGCGCGAAGCGATCGCCGCATTCTCGCAGGCCAATTTCCTGCGCATGAGCGCGCGCCTGCGCCAGTTCGCCGACCTGTTCAACCCCAGCCGCGCCGGCATCGCCGAGGCGGTCATCCCGCCCAATTCGCGCTTCATCGGCAAGACCGCCAGCGAACTGCAACTGCGCAAGAAACATCGGTTGAGCCTGCTGGCGGTGAACCGAGACCAGGAAGTGATCCGCGACGAGGTCCGCACCCTGCCGCTGCGCGCCGGCGACATGCTGGTGCTGCACAGCATCTGGCGCAACCTGGCCGACGTGGCATCGAAGAAGGACTTCGTGGTCGTCACCGATTACCCGAAAGGCGAGCAGCGCCCGCACAAGTTCAAGATCGCGATGGGCATCTTCGCGGTGACCATGCTGATCGCACTCTCGTCGCGCATCCCGGTGCCGATCGCGCTGATGACCGGCGTCGCCGGCATGCTGCTGGCCGGCGTCATCAACATGGACGAGGCCTATGCCTCGATCAACTGGAAGACGGTGTTCCTGATGGCCTGCCTGATCCCGCTGGGCTGGGCGATGGATTCCTCAGGCGCCGCCGCGTGGGTGGCCGGCCACACCATCGACCAGATCCCGCAGGGCACGCCGTTGTGGTTGATCGAGATCGCGTTGGCGGTGTTGACGGTCACCTTCTCGCTGGTGGTCAGCCACGTCGGCGCGACCATCATGATGGTGCCGTTGGCGATCAACCTGGCGCTGGCGGCGAACGGCAACCCGATGGTGTTCGCGTTGATCGTCGCGCTGTCGGCGTCCAACAACTTCATGACATCGACGAATCCGGTGATTTCGATGGTGGTGGGTCCGGGCAACTACACCCAGCGCGACCTGTGGCGGGTCGGCCTGCCCTTGTCGATGCTCTATACCGCGTTGATCGTGCTGATGGTCAACCTGCTCTGGTAGACCTCAGCCGGGCAGGACTTCATCGTCCTCGATACGCAGCGCGACGGCTCTCAGGAACTCGCCGCGACACGGCCCGCCCACGCATTCGCCGTGATGCAACTCGAAACTGGCGCCATGCACCGCGCAGACCAACAGGCCATCGCGGCTCTTCAGGAATTTCCCCGGCGCCCAGTCCAGCCGGCGGCCCGCGTGCGGGCAGACGTTGAGCCAGCCGCGCACGGCCTCGCCGTCACGATGGACGATGACCGATTCGGGCAAGCCATCGACTGCCATCTCGGTCTCGGCGAATCCGCCGTCGTCGATGTCGCTGAACCGGATCGGCGTCATGGTTTAACGGGCTCCTTACATCTGGACGGGCGCATCGCCGGATACTGTCTGCCCGTTGCAGCAGGCCGCCACCCGGCGCGGAGCCCCGATGTTCGCACACTGGTTGCACCACCCGCAGATCACCCGATTGCAGGCGCGTTTCGCCGCCCGCCGCCCGCGCAATCCGTTGTTGCGCGTGTTGCTGGGGACACTCGGGGTGGCCGTGCTGCTGGGCCTGTTGGTGATCGGCGCGTTCGTCGGTATCGCGATGCTGATCGGTGCCGGGCTGTGGCGTGCGCTGCGCCAGTCCGGTCAACCGCAGGCGGGCCGGGTGATCGAGGGCGAGTTCCGCCACGCTCGCCACGGCGTGTTGCCGCATCCCCACTGACACTTTCGCGATGGGCGATTTGATTCCTGCCAACGCGCCGGTGCGCCTGCGCGTGCACGGCGAGGACTTGGCCGACGATGCCGCTTTCGCGGTGCGACGGATCTATTGCGTGGGCCGCAACTTCGCCGATCATGCGCGGGAGATGGGCGCGAGCGCGCCTGCATCGAAGGCCGAACGCGGCACGCCGATTTTCTTCCTCAAACCCGCGGATGCGATCGCCACCGACGGCATCGTCCACTATCCGCCCGGCACTTCCGATCTGCAGCACGAAGTGGAGTTGATCGTGGCCCTGGGCGAGGATGCTCCCGCGGGCGAGTTGTCACGCGAGAAGGCCGCGGCCCTGGTGTTGGGCTATGGCGTCGGCCTGGACCTCACCCGCCGCGACCTGCAGGCCATCGCCAAGAGCCAAGGCCTGCCGTGGGACACCGGCAAGAGTTTCGACGACTGCGCGGTGGCCAGCGATCTCTGGCGGGCGCACGAGCTGCCCGCCATCGAATCGCTCGGGCTGTCGCTCGAGGTCAATGGCGAGCTCCGCCAGCAGGGACGCTTCAGCGACCTGATCTGGGACGTGCCGGACATCCTGATCGAACTCACGCGGCTGTATGCGCTCAAGGCCGGCGATCTGGTCTACATGGGCACGCCGGCCGGCGTCGCCGCGCTGGTGCCGGGCGATCGATTCACCGCCTCGATCACCGAGAGCCCTATCCGCCTGCAAGGACGGCTGGTCGCGGGCGATGTGAACCGTTAATCTCCATCCTGCCGCGTATCGTGACGCACGGCACCATCCCTCAAAAAAAGAGAAAAACGACATGGGCATGATCAGCGAGTTCAAGGAATTCATCGCCAGGGGCAACGTCGTCGACCTCGCGGTCGGTGTGGTCATCGGCGCGGCGTTCGGCAAGATCGTCACTTCGCTGGTGGACGGCATCGTGATGCCGGCGATCGGCGCGATGACCGGCGGGGTCAGCGTCAGCGACTGGAAACACGTGATCGCGCCCGCGCAGATCGGCGCGGACGGCACGGAAATCGCCGCGGAAGTCGCGATCCGCTACGGCGCCTTCATCCAGACCGTCATCGATTTCATCCTGATCGCCTTCGTCATCTTCCTGTTCATCAAGGCCTACAACCGCATGCGCAAGCCGGCGGAAGAAGCGGCGCCGGCCGAAGAGGTGCTGCTGCTGCGCGAAATCCGCGACGAGTTGAAGAAGCCGTAAAGCGGCACCTGCCGGAAGGCATGACTTCCGGCGGTTTGGATCGGGGCCACGGGCGGTTACGCTCGTGGCTTCTTTCTTTGCAGGGCTGCCCGATGCGCCACCCGACCGCCTTCATGCTCTGGCTCGCATTGGTATTGACGCCCATCGCGCAGGCGCGCGAAACCCGCGTCCCGCAGGCTGCGGTGCAACAGGCCGTGCAGTTGCGCGAGCGCGCGATGACCGATGACACCGGCTGGCGGATCGTCGAATCGCTGACCACCGAAGTCGGCCACCGCATGCCGGGCACCGAACACGATGCGCGCGGCGTCGCCTGGGCCAAGGCGAAATTCAAGGCGCTTGGCTACGATCGGGTGTGGACGCAGCCGGTGACTTTCCCGCTGTGGGTGCGCCGCGGCGAGTCGGCGCGGGTCGTCGGCCCTTCGTCGCAATCATTGGCGGTCACCGCGCTCGGCGGCAGTCCCGGAGGCACGATCGAAGCCGAAGTGGCGCGCTTCGATTCGCTGGAAGCGCTGAAGGCCGCGCCGGCCGGTTCGCAGCGCGGCAAGATCGTCTTCGTCGATGTGGTGATGCCGCATTACGTCGTCGGCTCGACCATCCGGCGCGTCGGCCCGCGCGAGGCGATCCGGGTTGGCGCCAGCGCCTTCGTGATGCGTTCGGCCGGCACCGACTGGCATCGCAACCCGCATACCGGCATGAGCCTGACGCCCGATGTCGCCGGCGCGGTGCCCTCGGCCGCACTGTCCAACCCCGATGCCGACCAGCTGGCGCGGCTGCTCAAGCTGGACCCGGCGACGAGGCTGCGCCTCGCGCTCGATTGCGGGTTCGAAGGCGAATACACCTCCGAGAACGTGATCGGCGAAATCACCGGCCGCACCCGGCCGGACGAGATCGTCGCCATCGCCGGCCATCTGGATTCCTGGGATCTCGGCACCGGCGCGATCGACGATGGCGCCGGCATCGCCACCACCATGGCGGTGGGCGCGTTGTTCAAGCAGATGAAACTGCGACCGGCGCGCACCCTGCGCGTCATCGCCTTCGCCAACGAGGAGCAGGGCCTGATCGGCGGCAAGGTCTATGCCGAATCGATGAAGAACGATGTCGCCAGCCACGTGATCGTCGCCGAGAGCGATTCCGGCGGCAACATCGTTGAGAGCATCGGCGGGCAATGGCATCCCGATGCCGATCCGGCGATGCAACAGATCGCCGAGGTGCTGGCACCGATCGGCATCAAGTACACGCCGCACAAGGGCGGCGCGGAATCCGAGATGAGCATCCTTGAGGAGATGGGCGTCGCTGCCGCCGCGCTGAATCGCGAGGGCAAGCGCTACTTCGACATCCACCACACCCCCGATGACACCCTGGACAAGCTCGACCCGAAGCAACTGCAGCAGAGCACCGCGGCCTATGCGGTGTTCACGTGGATGGCGGCAAACTCCGAGGGCGATTTCGGCAGCGGACGCATGCCGAAGCCGGCGAATGCGAAACCCTGATCAGGGCGAGCGCGCGTAAGCGGACAGCAACACCGCGGTCGCCGATGCCACGTTGAGGCTTTCCACCGCGCCGCTGCCGGGGATCGACACGCTTGCATCGCAGCGCATCGCCAGTCGGCGATCCATGCCCGATTGCTCGGCGCCCATCACGTAGACCAGGCGCTCGGGCATGGTTTGGGCAAACAGATCCTCGCCACCTGACACCAACGTCGCCCACAGCGTGAAGCCGACGGCGCGCAAGGACGCCATCGCCGCCTCTTCGGCCGGCAGGCGGATGAGCGGGACGACCTCGGCGCCCCCTTCGGCCACGCGGGCAGCGGCGCCGGAAACCGCGAGCGTGGCATCGGCCGGGATGAGGATCGCGCGGACGCCGAAGTGCGCCGCATTGCGCAGGATTGCGCCCAGGTTGTGCGGGTTGCCGACGCCATCCAGCCACAGCAGGCATTGCCGACCGGCGGGCAGCGATGACAGCCATGTTTCGAAACCGGGCATGGCCGGCGCGCGCACGTCGGCCACGATGCCCTCGTGGTGCGAACTCGCGGCCAGCTTGCGCAGGTCTTCGTCGCTCACCACACGGTAGCCGATGCGCTGCGCGGCGCACCACTTCAGCAGCTCACGGAACTGCGGCGCACGCGCTTCAGCCAACCAGATCTTGCGGATGTCACCGGGCCGCCGCGCGAATACCGCAGCGATCGCGTTGACACCGTACAGGCGCTGCTCCCGTTGCGGGTCCTGCTGCGCGGTCGACGGCGCGGGCGATGGCCGGCGCGTGTGTCCCCACCGATCGGGGCGATCACTCATGCATGACCACCGACGCTGGGAGTCTCGGCTTCGAGCTTGTCCAGCTCGTGCGCGATGGTTTCCGGCGACTGCGTGTACTTCGCCACCCAGGCATAGAACGCGGGCACCACGAACAGCGAAAGCAGGGTGGACACGCTGACGCCGAAGATGATGACCACGCCGATCGTCGAGCGGCTTGCCGAACCCGGTCCGCCCGCCAGCACCAGCGGCACCGCGCCCAGCGCGGTGGCGATCGATGTCATCAGGATCGGGCGCAGGCGCACCGAGGCCGATTCGACGATCGCCTCGCGGATGCTCCGGCCCTCGTCGCGCAGCTGGTTGGCGAACTCGACGATGAGGATGCCGTTTTTCGCCGCCAATCCGACCAGCATCACGATGCCGATCTGCGAGAACAGGTTCAGCGTGCCACCGCTCACCCACAAGCCGATGAGCGCACCCAGCACCGCCAGCGGCACGGTCAACATGATGACCAAGGGATGCAGGAAGCTCTCGAACTGCGCGGCCAGCACCAGATAGACGATCAGCAGCGCCATCGCGAAGGTCAGCAGGACCTCGCCGCCGGATTGCTGCAGTTCGCGCGCCTCGCCCTTCCAACTGACCTGGGCATATTCGGGCAATGATTCGCGTGCGGTCTGCTCGGCCCATTGCACCGCGTCGCCGAGCTTGGCGCCCGGCGCCAAGCCCGCGCTCAGCGTGATGGCGCGCAGGCGATCGTAGCGGTTGAAGGTGGCCGGCTCGGCGACTTCGCGCAGGCTGACCAGGCTGGACAGCGGCACTAGCATGCCGTTCGAGGACTGCACCTGCAGGGCCTCGAGATCGGCGATCGATTCACGCGATTCGCGCCCGGCCTGAAGCATCACGTCGTACTCCTCGCCGTTGTCGACGAAGGTGGTGACGCGTACGCCGCCCATCATCGTCTGCAGGGCGCGGCCGATCGCGGTGCTGGAGACGCCAAGATCGGCGGCGCGCGCGCGGTCGATCACCACCCGCATCTGCGGCCGGGTTTCCTTGTAGTCGGAATCGGCGCCGGTCAGGCCAGGATAGTCCTGCAGCTTCTCCAGCATGATGTCGCGCCACTGGGCCAGCTCGTTGTAGTCGGGTCCGCCCAGCACCATCTGGAACGGTTGCCCGCGGGTGCGTACCAGCCCGCCGCCGACCATCGTGCGCACGCGGACTGCCTTCATGTCGACGAACAGCTTCTGCAGCTCGTCGGCGACTTGCTGCGTGCTCTGCCCGCGTTCCCGCCAGTCCTGCAGGAAGATGCTGGCGCGCCCGGTGTGCATTTCCTCGCTGGCGCCGAAGCTGCCGGGCACGCGCGGATTGACCCTGACGATCGGTTTGCCCTCGCCCACTTGGGTCGCCAGCCGGCGCTCCACTTCCTTCATCTGCTCGACCGTGTAGTCGAAGCCCGCGCCTTCCGGGCCTTCCATCATCAACTGGAAGGAGCCGCGATCCTCCGCCGGCGCCAGTTCGCTCGGCAGCATGCGGAACAGCAGCGCCGCGACCGCCAACGCCGCCAGCATCACCCCGCCGAACAGCCAGGTCCTGCCGACATGCCGGTCCAGCAGGCGGCGATAACGCGCGGCCAGCCCTTCGAAACGCGCATTGAGCCACTCGCTGACCCGGTTGGAATGCACCGCATGCGGGCCGGCATGCGGCTTGAGCAACTTCGAGGCCATCATCGGCGTCAGGGTCAACGCGACGAAGGCAGAGATCGCCACTGCCGCCGCCAGCGCCACCGACAACTCGCGGAACAGGCGGCCGGTATTGCCCTGCAGGAAGCCGACCGGCAGGAACACCGAGACCAGCACCGCGGTGGTCGCGATCACCGCGAACGCCACCTGCGCGGTGCCGCGCCGTGCTGCGACCAACGCCGGTTCACCCAGGTCGACGCGGCGCTGGATGTTTTCCACCACCACGATCGCGTCATCCACCACCAGCCCGATGCACAACACCAGCGCGAGCAGGGTCAGCAGGTTGATCGAATAACCGAACAGCCACAACGCGATGAAGGCGGCGATCAGGCAGACCGGGACCGTCACCGCCGGGATCAGCGCCGCGCGCACGCTGCCGAGGAACAGCCAGATCACCACCAGCACCAGGATCACCGCCTCGATCAGCGTCGCGTACACGCGCTCGACCGCGTTGTCGATGAAGGTGGTGCTGTCGAAGGCGGTATAGATCTCCATGCCCTCGGGCAGGGATTTCTGGATGATCTCCGCCTCGGCCTTGGCTTCCTCGGCCACTTCCAGGCTGTTGGCGGTGGAGGTCTTGACGATGCCAAGCCCGACCGCCGGCTCGCCGTTGCTGTGGTAGTAGGCGCGGCGTTCGGCGGATTCGAGCTTGACCGTGGCGACATCGCCCAGCTGCACCACGCTGCCGTCGGCAGCCTTGCCGAGCGGCATCCGCGCGAACGCTTCGGGCGTGGTGTAATCGCGCGCCACGCGCAGGATGAAATCGCGATCCTTCGACTCCAGCCGCCCGGCACCGAGTTCGACGTTCTGCGCGCGCAGCGCGGCATCGACGTGGCTGGAAGTCAGGCCGCGCGCGGCCAACGCATTGCCATCCAGCCAGATCCGCATCGCATAGACCTGGCTGCCGCCCAAGCGTACTTGCGCGACGCCCGGCAGGCTGGAGAAACGGTCGATGACGTAGCGCCGCGCGTAATCGGACAGCTGCAGCACGTCCATGTTGGGCGAGCGCAGGTTGAGCCAGAGGATCGCGTCGGAATCGCTCTCGACCTTGCTGATTTCCGGCGCCTCCGCATCCTCCGGCATGCGGTCGGCGACCCGGCTGACCGAGTTGCGAACATCGTTGGCCGCGCCCTCGATGTCGCGGCTTGAGAGGAACTCGATGCTGATGTCGGAACTGCCGTTGCGGCTGCGCGACTCGATGGTCTGGATGCCCTCGATGCCGGCCAGCGCATCCTCCATGATCTTGGTGATGCTGGTCTCGACCACGCTGGCCGACGCGCCCGGGTAGGTCACGCGTACCGAGACGATCGGCGGATCGATCGCCGGCAACTCGCGCAGGGTGAGCCGGGTGAAGGCCATGATGCCCAGCACCACCAGCAGCAGGCTCATCACCACGGCCAGTACCGGCCGCTTGATCGAAAGATCGGAAAGCTTCATCGCCCTACTTCGCCGCCGCAGCGCCTGCGGCCGGTTGTCCGCCAGTCTCGACCTTGCTGCCTTCGCGCACCTTGCCCATGCCTTCGGTGACGACGCGATCGCCCTCGCTCAGGCCCTTGACCACCTGCACCTTGCCGGGAATGCGCCCGCCGACCTCGATCAGCGCCTTCTCGATGCTGCCATCGGGCCTGATGCGCCAGACGAAGGTTTCCTCGCCGACCTGCTGCACCGCGATTTCCGGCAACACCAGCGCATCGACCTGGCCGCGCACCAGTTCCACCTCGATCAGCATGCCGGGCTTGAGCGCACGATCGGGATTGGGGAAATCGGCACGCACCATGGCCGCGCGCGAGGTGGTGTCGATGCGCGGGCCGACCGTCGCCAGCGTGCCGTCGAAGGTCCGTCCCGGCCAGGTGCCGGCGGCGCCGTGCACGGCCTGTCCCGGCCCGACCCCGGCCAGCTGCGACTCCGGCACCGGGAAATCCACGTACACACGGGAAATGTCGTCGAGCGTTGCGATCACCGTGCCCGGCGTCACCAGCGCACCCGGCGAGACCTGGCGCAGCCCCATCACCCCGGCGAACGGCGCGCGGATGATGCGGTCGGAGAGGTTGGCGCGGATCTGCGCGACCTGGGCCTGCGCGGCATCGCGCGTGGCCTTCTGCTGGTCGAACATCGCGCGCGAGATCAGTTGTTGCGACGCCAGTTGCTGCTGGCGGTTGAACAGCGCATCGGCCTCACGCGCGGTGGCTTCGGCAGCGCGCAACGCAGCCTGTTGCTGGGCGCCGGACAACGTCACCAGCGCGGCACCCCGGCCCACCACATCGCCATCGGAAAAGTGCACGCGTTGCACGGTCTCGCTGACCTTGGCGGTGACATCGACCGACTCGCGCGCCTTGACGGTGCCGAGCGCACGGAGGCTGTCGCTCCACGGTTGCATCCGCACCACTTCGGCGGTGACCGCGACCGGGGCCCCGCCGTCGCGTCCGCCCGGCCTTCCCGCAGGCACCTCGTCTTTCTTGCCGCAGGCGGCGAGAAGCATCACGGCGGACAGGGCCACGGCGAGTGCCGCCGCCGTCATCGATTCATTGCGCAGCATCATCCGTGAATTGTAGGGGCCCCGAAGTGACGCCACATGTGACGAAGGGCATGGCACGCGCCGTCAACCCCTTTACCGCGCATGCGTTACGCCCGATGAAAACGCCGGCGCGAGGCCGGCGTCGGTCTGGCGGATGCGGCTGCGTTCAGCCCTGCCACTGGCCCAGTGCGGCCAGGCCATTGTCCTTGGCGCGTGCGTGGACCGTGGCCTGCGCCTTGTCCCAGTTGCCAGCCATGTCCTCCGACCACAGCTTGAGCGCGGCCTGCTGCATGGCACGTCCGTAGGAGAACGACAGCGGCCACGGGTTCGGGCCGAGGCGGTTCATCGCGTCCAGATGCGCGGTCGCCGCCTCGTCGCTCTGGCCACCGGAGAGGAACACGATGCCCGGCAGGATCGCAGGCACGGTCGACTTGAGGCACATCAGGGTCGCTTCAGCGACTTCCTCGACGCTGGCTTGCTCCGAACAGTTCTTGCCCGGCACGACCATCGAGGCCTTGAGGATGGTGCCTTCCAGCATCACGTTGTGCTGGTACAGCGCATCGAACAGCGAGCGCAGGGTCACTTCGGTGACCTCGTAGCAGGTCTCGATGTCGTGGTCGCCGTCCATCAGCACCTCGGGCTCGACCATCGGCACCAGGCCCTGCTCCTGGCAGAGCGCGGCATAACGGGCCAGCGCATGGCTGTTGGCCTCGATGCAGGTGCCGGAGGGCATGTCATCACCGATGGTGATGACCGCGCGCCACTTGGCGAAGCGGGCACCGAGCTTGTAGTACTCGGCCAGGCGCTCGCGCAGGCCGTCCAAGCCCTCGGTCACCACCTCGCCGGGGAAGCCGGCCAGCGGATGGGTGCCCTTGTCGACCTTGATGCCCGGGATCATGCCGTTGTCGGCCATGTACCTGGCGAATGGCACGCCTGACTTGGTGGACTGGCGGATGGTCTCGTCGAACAGGATCGCACCGGACAGGTACTCGTTGGCCTTGGGCGTGGTCAACAGCAGCTCGCGGTAGGCGCGGCGGTTCTCTTCCGTACATTCGATGCCGACACCATCGAAACGCTTCTTGCAGGTCGCGGAGGATTCGTCGATGGCGATGATGCCCTTGCCCGGGGCGACCATCGCGCGGGCGGTTTCGGCAAGCTGTTCGATGCTCATGCGGCTTCCAGTGGCGGGAAAACCGCGATTATAACTGCTGATGGCGTACTGAAATCGTTTGCAGGCGGCTCGATATCGCGTCTCAGAGTTCGCCCAGCCCGCACGCCACGCCACCCTCGCCCACCTCCATCAGGCGCAGCGTGTTGGTGGCGCCGTGTTGCTGCATGGTGTCGCCGCTGGTGAAGATCACCCGCTCGCCCACCTGCAGGGTGCCGAGGTCGTGCAGGCGCTTGATCGCGCTGACCGCGGCATCGCGCGGGGCCAGGCCGCGGCTGTCGAAATCGATGGGGAAGACATCGCGCATCAGGCCCATGCGCCGGCGTGCATCGGCATGCCGGGTAAAGGCATAGATCGGCACCGGCGAGCGGAACCGCGACAGGTAGCGCGCAGTGCCGCCGGACTCGGTCATCGCGATGATCGCGGCGACATCGATGTGCTCGGCCAGGAACATCGTCGCCATCGCGATCGCATGGTCGGCGCGGGTCAACCCACGCTGGGCGGCCTCGTAGTCGGTATCGCGGTCGAACTGCTTCTCCGCACCGATGCAGATCCGCGCCATCGCCTGCACCGCCAGCACCGGATAACTGCCGGCCGCGGTTTCCTGGGAGAGCATCACCGCGTCGGTACCGTCGATCACGGCGTTGGCCACGTCCAGCACTTCGGCGCGGGTCGGCATCGGGCTTGCCACCATCGACTGCAGCATCTGCGTCGCGGTGATCACCACCTTGTTGCGCTGCACGGAGCGCTCGATGATCTTCTTCTGCAGGCCGGGCAACTCGGCATCGCCGATCTCCACGCCCAGATCACCGCGCGCCACCATCACCACGTCACTGGCATCGATGATTTCGTCAAGGTTCTCGATGGCCTCGGCACGCTCGATCTTCGAGACCAGCGCGGCGTTGCTGCCGTGCGATTTCGCCGTCCGTCGCGCTTCCTCCATGTCGGCGGCGTTGCGGCAGAACGAGACGGCGATGAAGTCCACGCCGATCTGCGCGGCGATGCCGATCAGCTCGCGATCACGCTCGGTGATGGCGCCGAGCGACAGGCCGCCGCCCTGCTTGTTCAGGCCCTTGCGGTCTGACAGCACGCTGTCGTTGAGCACGCGGGTCACGATGCGCTCGCCTTCCACCGCCTCGACCTTGAGTTGCACCATGCCGTCATCGAGCAGCAGCACGTCGCCGGCAGAGACATCGCCCGGCAGCCCGAGATAGCTGACGCCGACCTGCGAGGCATCGCCCGGTTCGGGGTTCTCGCGTGCGACAAGGTCGAATCGTTCGCCGGTCTTCAACGCCACCTTGCCCTCCGCGAATCGCTCGACGCGGATCTTCGGGCCCGGCAGGTCGGCCAGGATGCCGATCTCGCGGCCTGCACGTTGCGCCGCTTCGCGCAAGTCGTGCGCGCGCTTCACCTGCGCCGCTGGATCGCCGTGCGAAAAGTTCAGGCGCACGCAATCCACGCCAGCGGCCATCAGTTCATCGAGCACGCCGGGCGCGTCGGTGGCGGGGCCCAGCGTGGCCAGGATGCGGGTGCGGCGGCGATGCTCGGTCATGCGTTCCTCCAGTCTGCGCCGAACCTAGCACGGCGAGGCAGGCGCCATGCAGTGCCGAAGCGAAACTTACGATGACAACGATTGCAGCAATGCGTGCGGTGTCTCGACAAGGACATCCGCACCCGCATGTTCCAGCTCGTCACGACTGCCGAAGCCCCAGAGCACGCCGACACCCCGCATGGCATGCGATTTCGCGCCCTCGATGTCCATGCGGCGGTCGCCGATCATCGTGCACGCGCTGGCGGCGACATCGAGCCGCTCCAGTGCCTCGGCGATCAGCTCCGGCTTGTGGCTCAACCGGCCATCCGCGCTCGCGCCGATCACGTCCTCGAAAAGCTGGCCAAACGGCAGCTCGTTGATGATGCGCCGCGCCTGCGGTTCATTCTTGGCGGTGACGACGCCCATGCGATGCCCGCTCGCGTGCAACGCGCGAACCGCATCCTCGATGCCATCGAACACGCTGAACTCGCGCACGCCCTCGCGATCGAAACGTTCGTGATAGAACGCTTCGGCACGGGCGACATCGGCCCGGTCATCGAACAACTGGCCGAAACTCACCCGCAACGCCGGGCCGATCCAGCCGAGCAGTCTGTCCTGCGGCAGCCCTGGATGCCCCATCTTCCCAAGCGAATAGGCGATGCAGCGGGTGACGCCGACCGAGGAATCGACCAGCGTGCCGTCGAGGTCGAAGAACAGCATCAGCCGGCGCGCGCCTTCAGCGCCGCCACCGCAGGCAGTTCCTTGCCCTCAAGGAATTCCAGGAACGCGCCGCCGCCCGTAGAGATGTACGACACGTCATCCTGGATGCCGTACTTGTCCACTGCCGCCAGCGTGTCGCCACCGCCGGCGATCGAGAACGCGGGTGAGGAAGCAATGGCGCGCGCCATCGCCTCGGTGCCCTTGCCGAAGGCATCGAACTCGAACACCCCGACCGGGCCGTTCCAGACCACGGTGCCGGCTTTGGCGATCAGCGCGGCGTAGCGCTCGGCGGTCTGCGACCCGATGTCGAGGATCATGTCGCCCTCGCCCACCGCATCGATCGGCTTCACCGTGGCCGGCGCATCGGCCTTGAATTCCGGCGCGACCACCACGTCGACCGGGAGTGGAATTTCTGCACCGCGCGACTTGGCATCAGCCATGATCTTCTTCGCCGTTTCGATGAGATCCATCTCCACCAGCGACTTGCCGACGCCGTGTCCCATCGCCGCGATGAAGGTATTCGCAATCCCGCCGCCGACGATCAGCTGGTCCACCTTGCCGACCAGCGAGCCGAGCAATGCAAGCTTGGTGCTGACCTTGCTGCCGGCGACGATCGCCAACAGCGGGCGCGCCGGACTGTCCAGTGCCTTGTCCAGCGCGTCGAGCTCGGCCATCAACAGCGGGCCACCCGCCGCCTGCTTGGCGTGGCGAATCACGCCATGGGTGGACGCCTGCGCGCGATGCGCGGTGCCGAAGGCGTCCATGACGAAGACATCGGCAAGCGCGGCATATTTCTTCGATAAGGCTTCATCGTCCTTACCCTCGCCGATGTTCATGCGGCAGTTCTCCAGCAACACCAGCTGGCCGGGCGCGACCTCGACACCATCGACCCAATCCTTCACCAACGGGACATCCCGGCCCATCAGTTCGGACAGGCGCCTGGCCACGGGGCTGAGGGAATCGGCCTCGCTCCACTCGCCCTCCTTCGGCCGACCCAGGTGCGACATCACCATCACCGCGGCACCGGCATCCAGCGCGGCCTTGAGGGTCGGGATCGAGGCGGTGATGCGCTGGTCCGAAGTGACCTTGCCATCCTCGACCGGGACGTTGAGGTCCTGGCGGATCAGCACGCGCTTGCCGGCGAGATCCAGGTCGGTCATGCGGGTAATGGACATGCGCGGGCGCTCCAGTCGATGGGAAACGCCTATTGTCGTTCGCGTGCCGGGCCGGTTCAAACCCGCCGCGGCTTCAATACCCCGGATGGATCGGCAGTGGCCGGGTGCGGTCCAGGCCCAACCCGTATTTCAGGCTTTGGGCGATGCGTTGGGCGTAGGCGTAGAGGACCTGCGCCTTGTCCTCACCCAGCTCCGTGCGCGCGGTCTCCAGCCACAGGTGCAGCCAGTGGCCGAAGTGAGCCTCGATTATCGGATGCGGGCGATGCGCAGCCATCGGGTTGCCGCGGTATTCGCGCGTACCCAGTGCAACCGACGCCCAGAACCGCACCAGCGTCGCCTTGTGCTCAGGCCAGTCGTGCACCGCGGGGTTGAAGATCGGCCCGAGGACGGCATCGACCTGCACCTTGTCGTAGAACGCATCGACCAGATGGACGATGTCGTCGCGGCAGAGTGCATTCGATGACGGCTGGGCTTCGGGCGTTTCACTCATGCCGGCATTGTCGGTCGCGCGGGCTGTCGGGTCGCTGACTTCCATCAAGCATCAGAAGGAAGCCCCGCACGCGGCGGGGCTTTTCTATTGAGATGCGGCTTCGGCTTACTTGGCCGCGACGACCTTGACCATCTCCAGGCACTTGTTGCTGTAACCCCATTCGTTGTCGTACCAACTGACCAGCTTGACGAAGGTCGGGTCGAGCTGGATGCCGGCCTCGGCATCGAAGATCGAGGTGCGCGCATCACCGCGGAAATCGGTTGCCACCACCTTGTCCTCGGTGTAGCCGAGCACGCCTTCCATCTTGCCTTCGCTCTGCGCCTTCATCTCCGCGCAGATCTCGGCGTAGGTGGCCGGCTTCTCTAGTTCCACCGTCAGGTCGACGACCGAGACGTCGCTGGTCGGCACGCGGAAGCTCATGCCGGTCAGCTTGCCCTTCAGCTCCGGCAGCACCACGCCGACCGCCTTGGCCGCGCCGGTGCTGGAGGGGATGATGTTCTCCAGGATGCCGCGGCCGCCCCGCCAGTCCTTGTTGCTCGGGCCGTCCACGGTCTTCTGGGTGGCGGTGGCCGCATGCACGGTGGTCATCAGCCCGCGCTTGATGCCCCATTTGTCGTTCAACACCTTGGCGATCGGCGCCAGGCAGTTGGTGGTGCAGCTTGCATTGGAGATGACGGCCTGGCCGGCATACGTGCCGCAGTTGACCTTGTGCACGAACATCGGCGTGTCGTCCTTGGCCGGCGCCGACATGATCACCTTCTTCGCACCGGCGTCGAGGTGCTTCTGGCAGGTCTCCTTCGTCAGGAACAGGCCGGTGGATTCAATGACCACCTCCGCACCGACCTCGTCCCACTTCAGGTTGGCCGGGTCGCGCTCCTGGGTCAGACGGATCTTCCTGCCATTGACCACCAGGTCGTTGCCGTCCACCGAGACATCGCCGTCGAAGCGGCCGTGCACGGAGTCGTACTTCAGCATGTAGGCCAGGTAGTCCGGCTCCAGCAGGTCGTTGATGCCGACGATCTCGATGTCGTCGCCGAAGTTCTGGATGGCGGAACGGAACACGTTGCGACCGATGCGTCCGAAACCGTTGATGCCGACCTTGATGGCCATGAAAGCGCTCCTGTGGGCTGCCGAAGGCGTGGGAAAACCCTCATGTTAACGATTTCAGCGGGGCTTCTCGCCCCTATTCAGCTAAATTTAACGAAATATTGATAATTATCAAACGACTGTTTCAAACCCGAGCCGAGAATTCCCCTGTCCGGTTCATCCATCCCATCAGGAGAATTCCATGATCCGCAAGCTCGCCCCGCTGGCCGCCGCCATCGCCCTCCTCGTCGCCCCGACCGCGTTCGCGCAATCCAAGGGTGACTTCACCGTCGGCATCGGTGGCCACAACGTCAAGCCTACGTCCGACAACGGCGCCTTGGCCGGCGGCACGCTGCCCGTCGAAGTCGGCGACAACGTCCGCCCGACCATCACCGGCGAGTACTTCATCGCCGACAACCTGGGCTTAGAGGTCATTGCCGCCCTGCCCTTCAAGCATGACATCGACATCAAGGGGCTAGGCCGCATCGGCGAGACCAAGCACCTGCCGCCGACCGTCAGCCTGCAGTATCACTTCGGCGCACCCGACGCGACCGTCAAGCCGTTCGTCGGCGCCGGCGTCAACTACACCTGGTTCTACAGCGAGAAGACCGAGGGTCCGCTGGCCGGCACCGAGTTGAAGCTGTCCAACTCGTGGGGCGCCGCCCTGCACGCCGGTATCGATTTCAAGGTCGGCAACGGCGCGATCCGCATCGATGCGCGCAAGATCGACATCGACACCGATGCGCGCCTGAACGGCACCAAGCTCGGCACCGTCAACATCGACCCGATCGTGTACGGTGCTGCCTACGTGATCAAGTTCTGATCGAAGCGACATCGCGATCGACTCCAGGCCATGCCGGTATCCTGCCGGCATGGCCTTTTCATTTGCGGCGACTCCATTGACAGCGAAGATATGGCGATGCGGCTTCATCGCGCTGGTGTTGCTGTGCACCGCGCTGCCCGCCTTCGGCTGGGGGCCGCAGGGGCATCGCCTGGTCGCCCGGCTGGCCGATCAGGAACTGACGCCCGCTTCCCGCGCCGAGGTTGCGCGTCTGCTTGCGGGTGAGTCTGACCCGACGCTGGCCGGCGTCGCCAACTGGGCCGACGACATCCGCGACAACGATGCCGCCTTGTACAGGCGCACCGCGCGCTGGCATTTCGTCAACATCGCCGAACGCGGCTGCAACTACCAGGCACGACGCGATTGCCGCGGCGACGATTGCGTGGTCGAGGCGATCCGCCGCCAGGCCGCCATCCTTGTCGATCGTCGCCAACCGCTGGCCGCGCGCCGTGATGCGCTCAAGTTCGTCGTGCACTTCGTCGGCGATGTGCACCAGCCGCTGCACGCCGGTTACGCGCGCGACCGCGGCGGCAACGACACGCAGATCAGCGACGACGGCTTCGGCACCAACCTGCATGCGCTCTGGGACAGCCGCTTGGTGTATCGCCAGCGCATGGGCGATGACCGCTACGTCGATGCACTTGCTGGCAAGCCGATGGTCGTCGAGTTGCTGCGCAAGCCGTTGCCTCCACCCGCCGCGGAATGGGCCGAGGCGTCGTGTGCGATCGTGCTGCAACCGGGCTTCTACCCGGCCCGACCGGCGCTGGAACGCGGCTATTACGCCAACTGGACGCCCACTGTCGAGGCGCAACTCAAGCGTGCCGGCGCACGGCTTGCACAGTTGTTGAACGCGGCGTTGCCGGCGCGCTGAACCCGCGGCGCGATCAATCCTCCGCCAGTGCCTCGCGCACCGCAGCCTCGGTGCTCTTCATCCCCGCCTTGCGACCGAACTCCAGCGCCTGTGCCTCGCCCATGCCTTCATGCCGTGCCGCCATCAAGGCCAGCAGGCCGCCGGCACGGTTCGCCGACGCGCAATGCACCAGCACCGGCCGGCCATTCGCGCTGGCGATCGCCTCGTGCAGCTTGCGGGCGTTGTCCGCGGTGATCGAGGCGCCATCCGCGACCGGGATTTCGACATAGTCCATGCCGGCGGCGCGCACCTCGGAAGCCTCATCGCGCCCCTGCATTTCGGTTTGCGGACGCAGGTTGATGACAGTGGTGATGCCGCGTGCGGCAATGGCGCTCCAGTCGGATGCGGCGGGTTGGCCTGCGCTGTAGAGGTTCCCGCGTGGCTGCAGCAGCGGCGTGCTCAGTGATGCGTTGCTGCCGGTGCTGGCGACCGGTGCATCGGTCGCTGGCGAAACCGAGCAGGCCGACAGGCCAAGCCCCAGGATGATGATTCCGAATCGTCGCATCGCTGCCTCCTGTTGGCGCACCGGCCTGAGCCCAGGTGCGCGCGCGGTGTTCTCCTCGCGATTATCGCGCCGATCGCGTCGACGTCGGGTGTTGACGATGCGGTTTCAGCTGAAACGGTGCCAACTGCACGTCTCTCGGCAGCTGGTCCAGACGCGACTCAGGGCAGGTGCGCAGCATGCAACGCAGACTCCGCCCTGCGCATCGCCTCGCGCGCCACAGCCTCGGCCTCACGCGCCGCATGCCGGGCCGAAACCTCGGCTTCGCGGGCTGCATGCCGTGCCGCGGCGTCGGCCTCGCGGGATGCATCCCGTGCCGCAACGTCCGCCGCCCGCGCGCGCGCCGTGGCTTCGACCTCGGCGCCATGCGCCATCTGTTCGGCCGCGCGCGCCGTGGCTTCCGACGTGCGCATCGCCTCAAGCGCAGCGCGCGCTGCATCATCGGCTACAAGCACCGCGGCATTGGCCGCTTGGCCGGCCTCGCGCGCAGCCGCTTCGGCATCCTCCACCGCCTGCTTCACCTCCGGGCTGACCGGGCCGATCCGCGCGGTAAGTTCGATGCCCCTGGAGCCGCCGCCTGGCGCTTCGCCGATCTGCACGCTTGCCGGTTTCCCGGCCAACGCAACCAGGACGGGATCGGCGATCGCTTGACCATTGCGCCGCAGCTGCATCGACAATCGATAGGCCGGACGACCCTCGTGCACGACCGGCTGGAGTTCACCTCTCAACTGCACGTCGCTGCCGTCGTCATTCAGCCGCACATTGAAAGGCTGGCCTGCGCCGGTGACCAAGGTCATGTGCTCGGGCTCGCCACCATCGAGCGACAACTGCAGGTCCAGCTGGATGTCGGCCGGCACGCGGGAGGTGGTCGAAACCTGCACCGTGCGCGACCGTGAAGCCGGTTGCACGGCGATGGCAGGCGCGGGCGCGTTGGCATGCACGAGCGACGCAGTCACCCATCGCGTCGGCTGGACCGACCATGCCGCGTATCCGCTGGCGGCCATCGCGAAGATGACCAGCGCCAGGCCCCAACGCTGCCGCCGGGCGGCAGGTCCGATGTGCTTGAGTTGCATGATGCGCTCCTTCAGGGGATGGGTCGCGCCCCAGTGGCAGCCCAGGGGCGAGGCGTGCGCGGCGATGCAGGTCTTCAGCATCGCCTCTGCATAGTGGCTGCCGGAGCCGGGGCGCGTTGCGAGCACACGTGCGTCGCAGGCCATTTCCTGGTCGTGCAACAGGCGTCCGGCTGCGAAGTGAACCAGCGGGTTGAACCAGAACAGCGCCCGGCCCAGCGCGACCGCGGCATTGACCCAGCCATCGCCGCGACGCGCATGCAGTTGCTCGTGCGCGATCATCAACGCGCGTTCGCTCGCCGTGTAGCGCGCATCGACATCGGCCGGCAGGACGATGCGCGGATGCCACAAGCCGACCAATGCCGGCAGCCCCGCGTTCTGCCGCGCGCGCCAGAGCCGCTGGCCGGCATCGATGCACTCCAAAGGCCCGAGCGTGCGCAGGAAACGGCGCTGCCGCAGCGAGAGATGCAGCGACATCGCCAGTACTCCCGCCAGCCATGCGCACATGGCGATGAGAGGCCAGTCCGTCGACGCCGCCATTGGCACCGTCACCGGAACCACGGATGTCACGCTGGCGGGCGCGCCCAGCACCGCCAACGCGGGCAGGGTGCGCATCGGCGCCGGCAACGCGGCCGCCAGCAGCGTCATCGGCACCACCAGCCACGATGCGTAGGCGATGCCGGAACCGAACCACCGCCTCAATTCCGAACGCAGCAACAACACGACCAACAATGCGAGGCTGCTGGTCCAGCTGGCCAGCCACAGCATGCGCAGGAGATCACTTGCGTCCATCGTCCAGCTCCTCGATCAGGCGACGCAGCTCGGCCACGTCCTTCTGCGAAAGTCGGCGGTGTTGGGAGAAATGCGCGACCAACGGCGCCACCCGCCCATCGAACAGGCGTTCAAGCAGGCCGCTGCTCTGCTCAAGCAACCAGTCTTCGCGCTGCAGCAGCGGCGAGTAGAGATAGCGTCGGCCATCGCGTTCGGCGCTGATCGCGCCCTTGTTGAGCAGGCGGTTGAGCAGTGTCTTGATCGTCGGCTCCTGCCATTCCTGCGTCTGCTGGACGGCGGCGACCACTTCCTCCGCTGCCTGCGGGTGGCGTTGCCACAGCACTTCCATCACTTGGGATTCGGCTTCACTGATCTGCATGGCTCACTCCGTTTACGCATGTAAACTTAATTACAACTGTAAACGAAAGTCAAGCCCTGCGTGTATTGGATTTCAGGGCGTCGGTGACAACGTTGTCATAGTAGGCTTGGCCGGTACCCTCCTGCCTCAACCCATGCCCTCTTCTCCCGCTACCTTGCTCGTGCTGTTCGGTGCCACCGGTGACTTGGCCAACCGGATGCTGCTGCCCTCCCTGTGCGCACTCGACGCCAGCCACCTGCTGCCCGACGGACTGCGCATCCTCGGCAGCAGCCGCAGCGAGATGGACGATGCCGGCTTCCGCGCATCGATGCGCGAACGCCTGGCCAACGCCGATGCGGAGACCGGCGCGGATTCGGCCGCCATCGAGCGTTTCCTCGGGCGCCTGCACTACCAGCCCGCGGGCGTGGAGGATGCCGCATCGATGGCGGTGCTGTGCGAACGCATCTCCGCCATGCGCGATGGCGACATCCTCTACCACCTGAGCACTTCGCCGCGTTTCTACCAGTCGATCTGCCAGGCACTGGGTCAACACGATCTTGCCGGTGCCGGCACACGGGTGATGCTGGAAAAACCGATCGGCCATGACCTTGCCAGCGCCGAAGCGATCAATGCCGGGGTCACGTCGGTGTTCGATGAATCGCAGGTCTTCCGCGTCGATCATTACCTGGGCAAGGAAGGTGTGCAGAACCTGCTGGCGCTGCGCTTCGGCAACGCGATGTTCGAGCCGCTATGGAATGCGCGGCACGTCGAGCAGGTGCAGATCACCGTCGCCGAGACCGTCGGGCTTGAAGGGCGCGCCGATTACTACGATGGCTCGGGTGCACTCCGCGACATGGTGCAGAACCACCTCCTGCAACTGCTGTGCCTGGCCGCGATGGAGCCGCCCGGCCAATTCGAGCCGACTGCGGTGCGCAACGAGAAGTTGAAGGTGCTTCAGGCGCTCAGGCCGATCACCGCTCGCGATGTCGCCCATGACACCGCGCCCGGCCAATATTCCGCCGGCGCGATCGATGGCAAGGCGGTGCCCGGCTATCTCGACGAACTCGGCCGCCCATCCGGTACCGAGACCTTCGTCGCCCTGCGCGCGCGCATCGACAACTGGCGCTGGTCCGGCGTGCCGTTCTATCTGCGCACCGGCAAGCGCCTGCCGGCGCGACAGACCGAGATCTTCCTGCAGTTCCGCGACATCCCGCATTCGATCTTCTCCGGCAGTGGCGCGGTGGCCGAGCCCAATGCATTGCTGATCCGCCTGCAGCCGGAGGAGCGCATCGAGTTGCATCTGATGAGCAAGACGCCGGGGCTTGACCGCCAAGGCGTGAAACTTTCGCCGGTCGCGCTTGATCTGGACTTCCACGAGGAGTTCGCCTCGCACCGCCGGCGCAGCGCCTACGAGCGGCTTTATCTCGATGCGCTCGAGGACAACGGCACGCTGTTCGTGCGACGTGATGAAGTGGAGACCGCGTGGCGCTGGGTCGATGGCATCCACGCCGCCTGGCGCGAGACCGGCATGCGACCCAAGGCCTATCCGGCCGGCACGTGGGGACCGGCGACGGCAATCACGCTGGCCGATCGCGACGATCACACCTGGCGCGAATGAGGCGGACTGAGCATGCGCATCGAACGCCAACCCGACCGCGACGCGCTGCAGCAGGTGCTGGCCGATGCGCTGTGCAGCGCGACGACCGATGCATTGGCCGCACGCGGCGAGGCCTGGTTTGCGCTGGCCGGCGGCAGCACGCCGCTGCCGGCGTACGAGCGATGGGCGATCCAGCCCTGCGACTGGTCGCGGGTACACATCGTTCCGACCGACGAACGCCAGGTCGATGCCGCTTCGCCGCACAGCAACCTCGCCGCGTTCGCGCGTGCGTTGTTGCCGGCGCAGGGCGTGCGACTGCATGGCCTTGTCGATGTCGGAGGCGTGTTCGATCCAACGCCGCACCTGCCCGATGGCGCTTTCGACCTGGTCCTGCTCGGGATGGGCACGGATGGTCATTTCGCCTCGATCTTCCCGGCTGGCGACAACATGCGCGAAGCACTGGCCGACGATGCGCCTGCCGTAATTGCGACGCGTCCCGACCCGCTGCCGGCGGAAGCGCCGCACGCGCGCGCGACGCTCAGCCTGCCGCGCCTGCTCGACACGCGTGAATTGCTGCTGGCGATCAGCGGGCAGGAAAAACTCGAGGTGCTGCTGGCCGCGCACGAACGCGAGTTGCCGATCGCGCGCCTGCTCGATGCCGCCGGTGACCGGCTGGCGATCCATTGGAGTCCCTAGGCCATGCATCCGCAAGTCGAACGCGTCACAGCGCGCATCATCGAACGTAGTCGCGAGGCTCGCGCCGCCTACCTCGCCCGCATCGATGCGATGCGCCAGCAAGGTCCGGCGCGCGACGTGCTCGGCTGCGCCAACCTCGCCCACGGATTCGCCGCCGCCGGCCGCGACAAGAATGCATTGAAGGCGGGACGTCGCCCCAACCTCGGCATCGTTACCGCCTACAACGACATGCTCTCGGCGCACCAGCCGATGGAGCAGTACCCGACGCTGATCCGTACGGCGGCACGCAATGCCGGCGGCACCGCGCAGGTGGCCGGTGGCGTGCCGGCAATGTGCGATGGCGTGACGCAGGGCCACGAGGGCATGGAACTCTCGCTGTTCTCCCGCGACGTGATTGCGATGTCCACCGCGGTCGCGCTCTCGCATGCGATGTTCGATGGCGCCTTGTGCCTCGGCGTCTGCGACAAGATCGTGCCGGGCCTGCTGATCGGCGCGCTCTCGTTCGGCCACTTGCCGGTGATCTTCGTGCCGGCCGGACCGATGCCCTCGGGCGTGCCCAACAAGACCAAGGCCGCGGTGCGCGAGCGTTACGCTCAGGGACTGGCGACGCGCGAGGAGTTGCTGGAGGTCGAATCCGGCTCCTACCACGCGCCCGGCACCTGCACCTTCTACGGCACCGCCAATTCCAACCAGATGCTGATGGAAGTGATGGGCCTGCACATGCCGGGCAGCGCCTTCATCCCGCCCGGCACGCCGCTGCGCGACGCGCTGACCGTCGCCGCCACCGAACAGGTGCTCAAAATCGGCGCGATGGGTGATGACTATCGCCCACTCGGCCACACCATCGACGAGAAGGCGATCGTCAACGCGATGGTCGGCCTGGCCGCGACCGGCGGTTCCACCAACCATGCGATCCACTTGGTGGCGATCGCGCGCGCGGCCGGCATCACCATCGACTGGGACGACCTTGACGCGCTCTCGCAGGCGACGCCGCTGCTGGCGCGCGTGTATCCGAACGGCGCCGCCGACGTGAACGCATTCCACGAGGCTGGCGGACTCGGCTTCATCATCCATGAGTTGATCGATGCCGGCCTGCTGCATGCCGACATCCACTGCGTGCATGGCGGCGACCTGCGCCAGCAGGCGCTGCGGCCGGAACTCGATGGCACTACGTTAACGTGGCGCGCGCCGCCTGACGAACCCGGCGACCGCGACATCCTGCGCGGCGTGGATGACCCGTTCGACAACGAAGGCGGCCTGCGCCGGCTCGATGGCAACCTGGGCCGCGCCATCGTCAAGATCTCTGCGGTCGCATCCGAACATCGCGTGCTCAAAGCACCCGCGCGGGTATTCGCCTCGCAGGATGCCTTGCGCGATGCGTTCCAGGCCGGCGAACTCGATGGCCTGGATTTCGTCGCCGTGGTGCGCGGCCAGGGGCCGCAGGCCAACGGCATGCCGGAATTGCACCGGATGACGCCGATCCTCGCCTCGCTGCAGGACCGCGGCCAGCGCGTCGCCCTGCTCACCGATGGCCGCATGTCCGGCGCGTCGGGCAAGGTGTTGGCGGCGATCCACCTCACCCCCGAGGCGATCGCCGGAGGGCCGATCGCCAGGTTGCGCGATGGCGATGTCATCCGCATCGATTGCGAAGCCGGCCTGTTGGAAGTGGATGTCGACGCGACCGAGTTCGCATCGCGCACGGATGGGTTCACGCCTGACCCGAACAACCACGCCGGCATGGGCCGCGAGTTGTTCGGCCTGATGCGCCGGCATGCCGGCAGCGCCGAGCAAGGCGCGTGTGCGCTCTTCACCCCGGACATCGCCCCATGAACGCACAACCCGCACTGGCCCTGGTCGGCGACATCGGCGGCACCAATGCGCGCTTTGCGCTGACTGACCTCGACCGCCCGCAGGCCGATCTTCAGCACATCCACGCATTGCGCAATGCCGACTTCGCCAGCCTGCAGCATGCGATCGAACATTACCTCGCGGAATGCGGTGCGCAACCGCGTCGCGCCGCAATCGCCGTGGCCTCGCCGGTCAACACCGACGAGATCCGTCTCACCAATCGCGCGTGGTCGTTCAGTCGCCGCGAGATGCAGGCCGCGTTGGGCCTGGACGAGTTGAGGATGCTCAACGACTTCGGTGCCATCGCCTGGTCGGTGCCGGCGTTGCAGGAACATGGCGAGTACGAGCACCTGTACGGGCCGGAGCATGCCGAACTGCAGGGCCCGGTCAGCGTGATCGGCGCCGGCACCGGGCTTGGCGTCGGTTTGCTGGTCGGCTCGCAGGCGCACGGCTGGCACGCGGTGGAAACCGAAGGCGGCCATGCGAGCTTCGCGCCGCTGGACAGCGAGGAGCGCGAGATCGCCGCGTGGATGACCGCCAAGTACGGCCGCGTTTCGAATGAACGCCTGCTCTGCGGCAAGGGCCTGTCGGAGATCGACGCGGTGCTGCGCGGCGTTCCCATGCGGCCTTCGGGCTCGCCGCTCTTGCCGGGCGAATCCTCACTTGCGAACGAGATGCGCGAACCGGCCGACGTCGTCGCGCTCGCACTCGACGGCCACGATCAGGCCGCACGGCGCACCCTCGCGCGTTTCTGTGCGGTGTTCGGCGCGGTCTGCGGCGACGCGGTGCTGATGCATGGCGCGCGTACCGTGGTGATCGCCGGCGGCATCGTGCCGCGCTTCATTCCCTTCCTGCGCAGCAGCGCGTTCCGCGAGCGTTTCCTCGCCAAGGGCCGCTTCACTGCCATGCTGGAGTCGGTGCACGTGCAAGTCGCCACGGCCAGCCAACCCGGACTGCTCGGCGCCGCCACCGCGCTGCGCGCCTCCGACCTGTGAGATGACGATGAATGAATCTTCCGCATCCTCGCCCGAACGCATCGACGCATTGCTCGCGCTCGCGCCAGTGATCCCGGTGATCGCCATCGACGATCTCGCCCAAGCGGTGCCGCTCGCGCGCACCTTGGTGGAAGCCGGCCTGCCGGTGCTCGAGATCACCTTGCGCACGCCGGTGGCACTGGCCGCGATCGAAGCGATCGCACGCGAAGTGCCGGAGGCCGAAGTAGGCGCGGGCACGGTGCTGGCGCCTGCGCAATTCACCGAGGTCGAACGCGCCGGCGGGCGTTTCGCGATCTCGCCCGGCGCCACCGACGAATTGCTCGCCGCCGGCCGCGAAGCACGGATCGGCTTCCTGCCAGGCATCGCTACCGCCAGCGAGCTGATGCGCGGCATCACGCATGGCTATCGCCGCTTCAAGTTCTTCCCGGCGGCGGCCAGCGGCGGCACTGCGGCCTTGAAGGGCTTCGCCGGGCCGTTCGCCGAGGTGCGCTTCTGCCCGACCGGCGGCATCGATGCCGCTGCGGCACCCGCTTATCTCGCCTTGCCCAACGTCGCCTGCGTCGGCGGTTCGTGGATGTTGCCGGCTGATGCACTCAAGGCCGGCGACTGGGTCCGCATCGGCCAACTGGCACGCGAGGCGGCGGCGCTCGGGCGCTGAACCAACACGCTCATCGGCATCACCGATCGACCTCGAACCGAGCAGGCGTACACTTGTGATCCTGCCTGCCAGCGGCGACGCCCCCGCGCCCCGACTCATTGAGTGGATGTGTTCCATGCGCGCCAGGATCGAAGACGTTGCCGCCGCGGCCGGTGTGTCCATCAAGACGGTATCGCGCGTACTCAACGCCGAGGCCAATGTGCGGGAAGACACACGCACACGCGTGATGGAGGCGGTGGTCAAGCTCAAGTACAGGCCCAATATCTCCGCACGCAGACTGGCCGGGCAACGTTCGTACGAGATCGCGCTGGTCTACAACAACCCTTCGCTGAACTACCTGATGGAAGTGCAATCGGGCGTGCTGGGTGCCTGCCGCGAGCGGCATTACAACCTGGTGCTGGCGCCGCCCGATGGCGATGCAGTCGCGATCCGCGAAGACGTCGATGCCCTGCTCGAGCACACCCGGCCCGATGGCGTGGTATTGATCCCGCCACTCACCGACGAGCCGAACGTGCTGGCCTCGCTCCGCCAACGCGGAGTGCCGTTTGCCTGTCTGTCGCCGCGCGATGCCGCCGGACGCATCGGCGCACGCATGGACGAAGTCGCGGCGGTGCGCGAGCTGATCGACGAACTGGTGCGACTGGGCCATCGCCGCATCGGCCATGTCTGCGGCGCGGCCGGCCATGGCGCGCGAGACTGGCGACTGGCCGGCTATCGCGCTGGCCTTGAAGCATCCGGCATCGCGTTCGATTCGGTGCTGGTGGTCGATGGTGCCTTCGTGTTCGAGTCAGGACTGGCCGGCGGGCATGCCCTGCTAGCCTTGCCTGATCCGCCGACCGCGATCTTCGCGGCGAACGACGACAGTGCAGCGGGCGTGCTGCGCGCGGCGGCCGAACGCGGCCTGCGCGTGCCGGACGATCTTTCGGTCTGCGGCTTCGATGACACGCCGATCGCCCGTCACCTTTGCCCGGCGCTCACCACCGTGCGCCAGCCGTCGGCGGAAATGGGGCGCATCGCAACACTGCAGCTGCTTGAACGCATCCACGATGCCGATGGCGGCGCAATGATCGAACTCGCCCATGCACTGGTGACGCGCGAATCGGTGGGACCCGCACCCACGCGTCCCGCTGTATAGGCGGGTCGCTGTTCCGAACCGCCACAGCAGGGTCGCGCTGAACCCCTGCCTCAGCGTGTCACAGGGCGCTTCGGCGCAGTGGCCGGATCGACGCGCAATTCCGGATCGATGATGCCCGCGATGCGGTCGGCAAGATCCGGTGTTCCGCCCTGGTTGATGTTGCCGAGCACGATCACGGTGAGGTTGCGCTCCGGGAAACGCAGCATCTTGTGACGGAAACCGATGCTGCTGCCGGTATGCCACGTCCGCTCATGTCCGTTGATCCTGTCGATGAAGAACCCGTAGCCGTAACCGACGCCCGGGGTTTCCGGCACCGGCACCGCGGTGAACTGGCGTTGCCGACTTGCTGCGGACAAGATCTTGTCGTTTTCGAGCGATGCGATCCAGCGCGCCATGTCGTGCAATGAGGAATACACGCCACCGTCGCCCAGCAATGCACTGGTCGTGCTCTGGTCGGTGCGGCTGGCCGTGTTGTCTGCGACGGTGTAGCCGTACGCACGATGCGGGATCACCGCACTCTCGCCGCCATAACTACGGGTATCACGCATGCCGAGCGGCGCGAAGATGCGACGCTCGAGGTACTCGGCGAACGACATGCCCGATCGCGCCTCGATGATGAGCCCAAGCAACACATAGCCGCTGTTGCTGTAATGGAAACGCTCGCCCGCCGCGAACATCGGTTTCGGTTGCGCCTTCAGCATCGCCAGCACGTCGGCATCGGTGAGCTGCCGCGTCTGTCCCTCGGGAATGAGGTCCTCGTAATCGACCAGGCCGGAACGATGGACGACGAGTTGTTCGATCGTGATGTCGTTGGCGTATGCGGGAAAGCCCGGCAGGACCTCGCCCAAGGTGTCGTGCGGCGCCAGCTTGCCATCCTCGTACAGCTTGAGGATGGCGGCGGTGGTCAGCTGCTTGGTGACCGATGCGAGGCGGAAGTTGCTGCGTGCATCGATGCGCTGGCCGGTTTCGACGTTGGCGAGCCCGACACCGCGCGAATAGACGAGCCGACCGTCGCGCACCACGCCGACCGCGAATCCGGGCGAGGAGGCGCGCTCCTGCGCGCTCACCAATGCATCGACTTCAGCCTGCCAGGCCGGCTGCGATGGCGTTGTGGCGCATCCGCCGAGCATCGTCATCGCCAGCAAGGCCGCCACGGTGAGCGCACGCATCACTCGAGCCCGCGCGCGGCTTCGACCACCCGCTCGACGGTGAAACCGAAATGCTTGAACAACACGTCAGCCGGCGCCGAGGAACCGTAGCCGGTCATGCCGATGACCTCCCCATCCAGCCCCACGTACTTGCGCCAGAAGTCCGCGCTGCCGGCCTCGATTGCCACGCGCTTGCGCACCGCGTTCGGCAAGACCGATTCACGATAAGCCGCGTCCTGCCGCTCGAACACTTCCGTGGACGGCATCGACACCACGCGCACGCGCTCGCCCAATTCCTTCGCCGCATCCATCGCCAGGCCGACTTCGGAGCCGGTCGCGATGAGGATGATCTCCGGCGTCCCGTCGCTGTCCTTCAGCACGTAACCGCCACGACCGATCGCCGCGACCTGCGCGGCGTCGCGCGCCTGGTGCGGCAGGTTCTGGCGCGAAAACACCAGGCAGCTCGGGCCGTCCTTGCGTTCGATCGCCGCACGCCAGCTCACGGCCGATTCAACCGCATCGCACGGCCGCCAGACACCGTTGCCCGGGATGTAACGCAGGGATGCAAGGTGCTCGATCGGTTGGTGGGTCGGACCGTCTTCACCCAGACCGATCGAATCATGCGTGTAGACGTGGATCGCGTGCGCACCCATCAGCGCGCTCATCCGCACCGCGTTGCGCGCGTAGTCGCTGAAGACCAGGAAGGTGGCGTCGTAGGGAATGAAGCCGCCGTGCAGGGCGATGCCGTTGCTGATCGCGGTCATCGCGAACTCGCGCACGCCGTAGTAGATGTAGTTGGCCTCGGTATCTTCGCCATTGGCGTCCTTGCTGCCGCTCCACAGCGTCAGGTTGGAATGCGCCAGGTCGGCCGAGCCGCCGATGAGTTCCGGCAGGTGCGGCGCGAAGGCCTCGATCGCCATCTGCGAGGCCTTGCGGCTGGCGACGACCGGGCCTTCCTGCTGCAACTTGGCGATGTAGGCATCGGCCTCGGCATCGAAACCATCGGGCAGGTTACCCGCCATGCGCCGCGAATATTCGGCGGCGAGCTGCGGATGCGCCTTGGCGTAGGCATCGAACAACGTCTGCCAATCCGCTTCGAGCTTCGCGCCTGCTTCGCGCGCATTCCACGCGTCGGCGATGTCGGCGGGCACCTCGAACGGCGCGTGGTTCCACGCCAGCCCTTCTCGGGTCAGCGTGATCTCGTCCTTGCCGAGCGGTGCGCCATGACTGGATTCCTTGCCCGCCTTGTTGGGCGAGCCATAACCGATCGTCGTGCGGCAGCAGATCAGCACCGGCTTCTCGGACTTCAGCGCGGTGTTGATCGCGGTCTCGATTTCCTTCGGATCATGCCCATCGACATTGCGGATCACCTGCCAGCCGTAAGCCTCGAACCGCGCCGGGGTGTCATCGGTGAACCAGCCCTGCACGTTGCCGTCGATGCTGATGCTGTTGTCGTCCCAGAACGCGACCAGCTTGCCAAGCTGCCAGGTACCGGCCAGCGATGCGGCCTCATGCGAGATGCCTTCCATCAGGCAGCCGTCGCCCATGAACACCCAAGTGCGGTGATCGACGATGTCGAAACCGTCGCGATTGAAGCGCCGCGCCAGCAGCTTCTCGGCCAGTGCCATGCCGACTGCGTTGGCGAAACCCTGACCGAGCGGACCGGTGGTGGTCTCGACGCCGCAGGTCATGAAGTTCTCGGGATGGCCCGGCGTCTTCGATTCGAATTGGCGGAATGCCTTGAGGTCGTCGATCGACAGGTCGTAGCCGGCCAGGTGCAGCAGCGCGTACTGCAGCATCGAGCCGTGGCCGTTGGAAAGGATGAAGCGATCGCGGTTCTGCCACTTCGGATTGGCCGGGTTGTGGCGATGATGGTCGCGCCACAGCACCTCGGCGATGTCGGCCATGCCCATGGGCATGCCCGGATGGCCGGAGTTGGCGGCCTGCACGGCGTCTATGGCGAGGAAGCGGATCGCGTTGGCGAGTGCGCGGCGGCTGGGCTGCGTCATGGCATCGGGAGGCGGCGCCCGCGGACCGGGGCGCGGCCATTGTCCCATGCCGGCGCGGCGAGGTCTAAATCGCGGAATCGAATCTCAGGCGTCGGCCATTGCCGATTCGGGGATCTGCGCATCGTCCTCACCCTTCGACACCACGGTCGCCAGCATCAAGTCGCCGGTGACATTGAGCGTGGTGCGGCACATGTCGAGGAAGCGGTCGACGCCAAGGATCAAACCGATGCCCTCGGGCGGTACGCCGACCATCCCGCAGATCAGCGCCACCACCGGCAGCGAGCCGGCCGGCACGCCGGCGGTGCCGATGCCGCCGAGGATGCAGACGAACATCACCGTCAACTGCTGCATCAGGTTCAACTCCACGCCGAAGAACTGGGCGAGGAACAGCACGGTCACGCCTTCGAACAGCGCAGTGCCGTTCTGGTTGGCGGTGGCGCCGACGGTCAGCACGAAGCGCGAGATCTTGCGTGGCAGGTGGAGTTTTTCCTCGGCCACGCGCAGCGCCACCGGCAAGGTCGCGTTGCTGGAGGCGGTGGAAAACGCCATCACCATCGCTTCCTGCACGCCGCGGAAGAACTTCGGCGGCGACCAGCCGGCCAGGAATTTCAGCATCAGCGAATAGACCACGAACATGTGGATGGCCAGCGCCAGCACCACCACGCCGACATAGGCACCCAGGCTGCGGAGCAAGTCCCAGCCGAACAGCGCGGCCAGGTTGAACATGAAGCAGAACACGGCGTACGGCGCGAGGCGGATGACCAGTCCGATCAGGGTCATCGAGACTTCGAACAGGCCCTGGATGCCGGCCAGCAACGCATCGGTCGCCTTGCTGCGGGTCAGCACCAGGCCGATGCCGAGCATCAGCGCGAAGAACATCACCGCGAGGATGGTGTTGTCGGCAGCGGCCCGGACCACGTTGTCGGGCACGATCGAGACCAGCATGTCGAGGCCCTTGGGTTGCTCGCTGCTGCTGCCGACGATGGCGCTGGCGCGCTCCGATCCCTGCGCCAGCATCTGTTGCGCGGCCACCGGATCGACACCGGCGCCGGGCCGCAACACGTTGACCAGCACGAGACCGATCACTACGGCCAGGCCGGAGGCGAGGATCGTGTAGCCCAGCGTCTTCCAGCCCACCCGCCCGAGCGCCCGCACATCGCCCATCTCGGCCACGCCCATCACCAGCGCGGAAAACAGCAGCGGGATCACCAGCATGAAGATCAGCCGCAGGAACAGCGTGCCGATCGGCTGGGTGATGTAGTCGGTCAGCCACTTGACCCACGGCAGGTCGGCGCCGCCCATCGCATGCGCGATGAGTCCCAGCACCAGGCCCGCCAGGAAACCGATCGCCATCTTCCAGTGCAGGGGCAGGCGCTTCTTTTCGATGGTGGCTTCGGACATGCGGCTTCCCCGGATGATGCGCGAAGGGTAGCAAACCGGCGTTGATCGCCTGCCTCAGGGCTCCGGATACAGCGGCGGCAACAGCGGCTTGCGCGGCCGTTCGGGCTTGCGCCAGCGCGGGCCGCGGGCGAATGCGTTGCGGATGTCCGCGGCCAGCGCGTCGGCATCTGCGCCGCCCCAGAGCACGCCTTCCAGCCGCGCCGCGGCTTCGCGCTGGGCGGGGTCGTCAAGTTGCGTGATCGCATCAGGGAGACTGGCGGATGGCGGCTTGGACAAGCGTGGCAGCAGCCGCGCGACGCCCGCCAGATCGCCGACATCGACGGCGCGCCTGAACTCGCGCAACTCGTTCGATGCCGCGTCGTTCGATGCCACATCGCGTGATGCAGTTGGCGATGTGGATGCGGTGTCTGCCCCGTACTGCGATATCGATGCGGTCCCCGTGCCGGATGCGAGGGTATCGGCTTCGGACCTGTCGTGGCGCCGACGCGACATCACCCAAGCCCATACACCCAGGCCGAGCAGGATCAATGCGGCCGGCATCAGCTTCTGCAGCCAGGTCGAAATCGCGGCACCGCGCTCCGGTGCCAGTGCCGGATCCGCTGCACCGGATGCCGGATCGGCCGGCGCCTGGGAATAGCGGCCCAACCCCGGCATCACCTGCACGCTGGCCGGAGGCAGTTGCGCGCGGCGCGGCTGGCCCGCAACGACATCCCACCAGGCGATCGGCGCGACACGCAGTTCGAGCGTGCCCGGATGCTGCGGGACGACCGAAAAGCGCCGGGCCACCATCACCTGCGGCCGGCCATCGACGAAGTTCTCGGTGGGCTGCGCGGGCTCGGCGAACACCTGCGCATCACCGGCCTGCAACGTGATCTCCGGCAACTGCGTGGCGGTGACGCCATCGGCGCGCAACTCGACCACGACATCAAAGGATTCGCCTGCGACCGCACGAGTCGATGGTGGAGGCATCCGCATCGTCACATTCCGCGCAGGCAACCATGGCTGGCCGGCTGTGGCGGGCATCGCACGCACTTGCAGGGTCCGCGCCGGCGCTTCGGCGGATACCGACTCGCGCCCGTCGCCGAACAATCCATCGAAGAAACCGCCCGCGCCCTCGCCACGGAAACTGGCGCCCGGCAAACGCAGGGCGCCGCTGCGCTCGGGCACCAGCAGGTAGTGCCGCTCCAGAACGTGATACTGGCGGCCATTGACCACGCGCACGCTGCGGCTGTCGCTGCCCACCGGCTGCAGGCTGCCGCCCTGCTCCGGTTCGGGCTGGCGGAACTCGCCGTTGTAGAGATCGATGGCGTAATGGAGGCGAACGGTGACGCCGACCGCCTGCTGCACGTAGGGCGTGTCGTCGTCGAACTCGGTGTCGATGAAGACCGCGCCGTTGGCCTGCGTTGCGGCGGTGCTGGCACGCGCCGGCGCCGATGCCGCGCCGCTCTGCGGATCGAAGACCTCGACCATCAGCGGCGAGGTGCGCTGGTTGCCGATGGCCAGTGACGGGATCGGCAACAGGCCGCTTCGGCGAGGACGCAGCGAGACTTCGATTGTTTGGGTGGCCGCAAGGCTGCCGCCGCTGATATTGAACTGGCGGGCGTTGCCGACGCTGCCGACTTCAAAATCCGCTTGCAACGGCGAAAGGTCGGGCGAGGCGATCGGCTGGTCGGTCTCGATCACCAGCTGCACGCTGCCGCCCAGCGCGACTGCGTCCTGCGACAAGGTCACACGAGTGTCGGCCCACGCCGGCCGCACGGCGATGCCCGCAACCAGGAACACGAGCAGCAGGAAGATCCGCCGCATCAATCGTCCTCACCCATGCGGCGGCGCTGGTGTTCGATCCAGAATTTCTGCCGCAGCCAGTCGCCCGGCGTGTCCGGCACGCGGCGCAGCCAGGCATCGACGGCTTCGCGCTTCTCGCGCTCGGCCTGGGTTTCGGTCGCCGCCTGGCGAGGTTGTTCCTGCGCCGCCGGCCCGGTCGCCTTGCGCGCGGCCAATTCGCGCTGCATGCGTTCGCGCTGGGCTTGTTCCGCCGCGCGTTGCTGCGCCGGATCGGCCGGCTTTCCGGACTGCTGCTGGCGAGGCGTCGAACTGCCCTGCTGTTGCTGTTGCTGTTGCTGTTG
>JAEWNY010000029.1 GCA_023461075.1 Pseudomonadota bacterium
CGGCGTCGTCGGCCAGGACGGGCAGGGACAGGCCAAGGAGAACGGCGGCCACCAGCGGCCGACGCGCGATCAGGAAGGACGAAGACATCAACAACCTCGAATGGAATTGACGCCGAGCGGCGCCACCCGGCCATGTTAATGCGAATCAATATCATTAACAACACAAATGTTCTGCTTTTTGATCCGCCTCAAGCCTCTTCTGCATTCGATGACTAAGGTGGCGACCAATCGAACAGGACCCGAACCGATGGCCACCGTGCTTTACGAATCCGCCAACCACCGCTGCGTGGCGTTCAACGATCTGGTGCGTGGCGATGACGGAGTGCAGGCTAACCAGTTCCTGATCCAGCACGGCGATCACGCGGCCTTGCTCGATCCAGGCGGTGCGCTGCTGTACAACCCGTTGATCCTTGCGATCGGGGATTACGTCAAGCCGACGAAGGTCGATTACATCCTGTGTTCGCACCAGGACCCGGACATCATCGGCTCGGTCGACAAGTGGCTGCTGTATTCGCAGGCCACCATCGTGTGCTCGCAGCTGTGGGGCCGCTTCGTGCCGCACGTGGTGCCGGGTTACATGAAGAATGCGGGGCGTGAGCGCTACACGCTGATCGGCGACGAGGGCGGCCATGTCGATCTCGATGGCCATCGCGTCCACCTGCTGCCCGCGCACTTCATGCATTCGGTGGGGAATTTCTCGTTCTGGGACGAGACCAGCGGCATCCTGTTCTCGGGAGACGTGGGAGCGTCGATGATTCCGAGCGGCGAGCCGTACCGGTTTGTCCAATCGGGCTTCGATGAACATGTCCGGTGCATGGAGGGATTCCATCGCCGCTACATGGTGTCCAACCGCGTCACCGGGATGTGGGTGGCGATGGTGCGCGCGCTGAAGCCGCGGATGATCGTGCCGCAGCACGGCCTGCCGATGGAGGGCGAGGCGATGGCGGATTTCCTGGACTGGCTGCAGCGGCTGGAGTGCGGCATCGACCTGTTGTCGCCGATGCATTACCGCTTGCCGATGCTCTGAGTGCGGCGGCGCGGGCGCGCGTCAGCGGTCGTCGCGGGTCCAGATCGCGCCGTCGACCACCCTCACCGGGAACTTGGCCACCGGCGTGTAGGCCGGCGCGCACGTGGCATCGCCGCTGCGCAGGTCGAACTTCGCGCCATGCAGCACGCATTCGATCTCGCCGGTCGCGGCATCCACCTCGCCGGCGGAAAGCTCGAAGTCCTCGTGCGTGCACTGGTCCTCGACGGCGTAATAAACACCATCGAGATTGACGACGAGGATCGGCGTGTCGCCGTCCCACACGGTCTTCTTCTCGCCGGGCAGCAGTTCGGCCTCGGTGCAGACGAATTCCCAGCCGCGCAGGTCGTCGCTCACAGCGTCTTCTCCAGCACCTCAAAGCGCAGGTCGTCGCGCTTCGGGATGCCGAAGCGTTCGTCGCCATAGGGGAAGGGCTTGTGGAGGCCGGTGCGCCGGTAGCCGCGCCGCGCGTAGTAGGCGATGAGCTCGTCGCGTACGTCGATCACCGTCATCCGCATCGCAGCTTGCGCGAACTCGTCGCGGGCGATGCGCTCGGCCTCGTCCAGCATCGCCTTGCCGATGCCCTGGCCCTGCAGCGATGGTCGCACCGAGAACATGCCGAAGTAGCCGGCGCCGTCCTCGACCGCGACATGCGCGCAGGCCAGCGTTTCGCCCCCGGCTTCGCCGAGCAGGATCACGCTCCGCGGGCGTTCGATGTCGGCGGCGAGGCGTTCGGCGTCGATGCGTGCGCCGTCGAGCAGGTCGGCCTCGGTGGTCCAGCCGGTGCGGCTGGCATCGCCGCGATAGGCGGATGTCACCAGTTCGACCAGCATCGGGATGTCGGCGGCGGTCGCGCGCCGGAACGTCAGGGTCATGCGAGCAGCGTCCTCGCCTTGTGCAGGGCGCGCATCAGTGCGTCCACGTCGTCATGGGTGTTGTAGAAGGCGAGCGACACGCGGCAGGTGGCGCTGACGCCGAACGACTGCAGCAGCGGATGCGCGCAGTGCTGGCCGGAGCGCACCGCCACGCCTTCCAGGTCGAGCAGGGTGGCGAGGTCGTGGGCGTGGGTGCCGTCGATCAGGAACGAGATGATCGCCGCCTTGCCGGGCGCGGTGCCGAGGATGCGCATCCCGTCGATGGCCGACATCGCCTCGGTGGCGTGCGCAAGCAGTTCGGATTCGCGCGCGTGGATCGCGTCCATGCCGATGCCGCCGAAGTAGTCCACCGCCGCGCCCAGCCCGACGAAGCCGGCGATGTTCGGCGTGCCGGCCTCGAACTTGTGCGGTGGGTCGTTGAACACGCTGCCTTCGAAACGCACTTCCTTGATCATCTCGCCGCCACCGATGAAGGGCGGCATCGCGTCCAGGTGTTCGCGCCGCGCCCACAGTAGGCCGGTGCCGGTCGGGCCGCACAGCTTGTGGCCGGTGGCGGCGTAGAAATCGCAGCCGATCGACGCGACATCCACCTGCATGTGCGGCGCCGCCTGCGAGCCGTCGACCACGGTCACGATGCCGCGCCGGCGCGCCTCGCGGCAGATGTCGCGGACCGGGTTGACCGTGCCCAGCACGTTGCTGACGTGGGTGATGCCGAGCAGCTTCACCTCCGGCGTCATCGCCGCGTGCAGCGCTTCCAGGTCCAGGCTGCCGTCGGGCAGCAGCTCGGCCACGCGGATCGTCGCGTCGCTGCGTTGCGCCACCAGCTGCCACGGCACGATGTTGGCGTGGTGCTCCATGCGCGAGAGCAGGATGACGTCGCCCGCTTTCAACCGTGGCAGGGCCCACGAATACGCGACCAGGTTGATCGCGAAGGTGGTGCCGCTGGTGAGCACCAGTTCGTCGGCGCGGACGTTGAGGAAGGCGGCGAGTTTCCTGCGCGCGCCTTCGTACTGCTCGGTGGCTTCGCTGCCGAGCTGGTGGACGGCGCGGCTGACGTTGGCGTTGTGGTGGCGGTAGAAGCGGTCGACGGCCTCGATCACCGGGCGCGGCTTCTGGCTGGTGTTGGCGGAGTCCAGATAGACCAGCGGCTTGCCGTGAACTTCGCGCGCGAGGAGCGGGAAGTCGGCGCGGACGGCTTGCCAGTCGATGGCGGTGGCGTCGCTCATGCGGCCTGCATCCGGGCCAAGGCGTCGTCGAGCCGCGCTTCAAGCAGCGCGCGCAGCGACGCGTCTTCGATCGTCGAGAGCAGGTCGCGGACGAAGGCGGCGGTCAGGATGCGGCGTGCATCGGCTTCCGGAATGCCGCGCGAACGCAGGTAGAACAGCGCGGTGGGATCGAGCTGGCCGACGGTGGCGCCATGCGCGGCCTGCACTTCGTCCGCATGGATGACCAGCACCGGCTGGGTGTCGATCTCCGCGCTCTCCGACAGCAGCAGGTTGCGGTTCTGCAGGTCGGCGACGCTGCCATCGGCGCCCGCATCGATGCGGATGCCGCCATGGAACACCACGCGCCCGCGGCCATCCGCCAGCCCGCGCCAGCGCAGTTCGCTGCGGGTATCGCGCGCCGCGTGAACGATGCCGAGGCGGGTGTCGAGGTGGCGGCGGCCATCGGCCAGCAGCACGCCACTGGCGTGGACCGAAGCATCGGCGCCAGCGAGCCGGATGTTCAGTTCATGGCGCGACATCGCCGAACCCAATTCGAGATCGAGGCGACGATAACGCGCGTGCGCGGCCAGCGTGGCATCGGTGCGCTGCATGCGCGTAGCGCCGGGCGCATCGTCCTGCATGCGCAGATGGCGCAACGTTGCGCCTTCGCCGACGTGAGCTTCGAGGCGTGTATTGTCGAGGTTGGCATGCGCGCCTGCGCCGAGCTGGTGTTCGACCATCAGCAGTGATGTGCCTGCAGCCAATCGCACCGAATGGTGCAGGTGGCTGGCGCGATCCGCCTCATCGGCCTGCTGGATGTTGACCAGGTGCAGCGTGGTCTCGGTCGCCGTGCCGACTTCGATCCGCGCACCGCCGCTGGCCAGCAGAGCATTGAGGTTGGCGAAGACTTCGTCGCCGGCCGGCTTCCACGCATCGGGATCGCCGGGCAGCACGATTTCGGCGCGCACCCGCGCGTCGGTGGTGATCGATACGCCTTCGGGAAGGC
>JAEWNY010000030.1 GCA_023461075.1 Pseudomonadota bacterium
TCGCCGCGCCCTCCTCGTCCGAGGTCAGCATCAGCGCGACCGTGCCGGCGTGATCCGGATCAGCGGCGACGAATTGCTCCAGCGCGATGACGAACGCCGCCACGCTGCCCTTCATGTCGGCCGCGCCCCGCCCGTACAGCAATCCGTCGCGGATTTCGGGCACGAACGGATCGCTGCTCCACGCCTCGCGCGGCCCCGGCGGCACCACGTCGGTATGGCCGAGCAGCAACAGCACCGGCCGGCCATCGCCATGCGCGGCCCAGAGGTTGTCGACCTCGCCGAAGCGCAGGTGTTCGATGGCAAAGCCGGCGCGTTCAAGGCGCCCGGCGATCAGCGCCTGGCAGCCGGCATCCTCCGGCGTCACCGATGGCCGCACGATGAGTTCGCGGGTGAGTGCGATGACTTCATGCATCACGCTGTCGTCTGCCGCCATTTCAGGCAACACCGAACAGCTTCTTGAAGGCGTTGTCGCTGAAACCCTGCACGACGCGGCCATCGTCCATCACCAGCAGCGGTCGCTTCACCAGCGCCGGGTGCTCGCGCAGCAGCAGCCTCCATTCCGCGTCCGAACCCGGGGACTTGCGATGTTCCGGCAACTGGCGCCAAGTGGTGGATGACTTGTTGACCAGTGCATCCCAACCGCCGACCGCATCCTTCCACGCCACGAAGGTGTCGGGTGCGGGCAGCTCATCGCGCACATCGACGAAACGATGCTCGATGCCGAAGCGATCCAGCCATTTGCGCGCCTTTCGGCAGGTATCGCAATTTTTCAGTCCGTGGAGCGTGGTCATTTCGCGTCGATGTCGTGGGCAGGTATTCCCGATGCATCGACATCATGCCGCATGCCGCGTCAACCGCCCGTGCGCAGCGTGATCTCGGTGATTTCCGAAGGCCGTCCGATGCGCACCGCGAAACCCGGCCACAAGCCCGCGCCGTTGCCGACGTATAGCTTCATGCCATCGACGTCGTAAAGCCCGGACACGAATCCGTTGTTGAAGCGCGCCACCACGCGATCGAAGCCGATGATGTGGCCGCCATGCGTATGCCCGGACAGTTGCAGGTCGACACCCAGCGCGCGGTTGCGCGGCGCATTACCCGGACGGTGGTCGAGCAGGATGACGCTGGCGTCCTTCGCCACCCCGGACAGCGCCACGACCGGGTCCGGGACAGGTTGACCGAAACCCTCGGCCTGCTGGTCGGTGACCCCGGCGACCACCAGACGTGCGCCATCGCGCTCGATCGTCTCGTGCCGATTGATCAGCATGTGCATGCCGAGCTGCTCGAACACCTGCATCCATTCCAGATAGCCGGAGTAGTACTCGTGGTTGCCGGGCACGGCGTACACGCCATCGCGCGCGGCGAGCCTGCCGAGCCGCGGATAGTCGGCCGCGCGGTCGGCGACCGGGCCATCGACCAGGTCACCGGAGATCATGATCGCGTCAGGCTCGAGCGCATTGCTGCGCGCCACCACTGCTTCCGCCCACGGCCCCTGCAGCAGACGGCTGAGGTGGATGTCGGTCAGATGCACGATGCGGTAGCCGTCGAAGGCCGCGGGCAGTCCCTGCATCGTTAGTTCGACCCGACGCACCTCCGGCACCTTGACCGCCTGCCACACGCCGAAGCCTGCGAGCAGCAATGCGATCGCCGCGAGCCCCATCGGGATGCGCGGGCTGCGCAACAGCCGACCCGATGTCGGCCTGGAGACCGGCCATGCCAGCAGGCCCAACAGATCCTTCACCAGCAGCAGCATCGCGAACAGCAGCACCGCGACGAAGCCGGTCATCATCACCACCAGGAGCGGCCGCGGGATTTCCAGCGAAGCCATGCTGCCCCAGAAACGGCCGAGCGCCGGGTAATGCAGGATGAAGGCGATGACCAAGGCCGACAGCGCCCAGGTTGCCACGCGCGCAAAGCCCAGCGGCACTACGCCACGCCAGACCACGTAAAGGCCGATGACGGCCATCAACAACAGGAAGATCGGCAAAGGGAGCACTCCGGCAGCGACAACCGCCGAGAACCGGCGAGTAGACTCCTGTTCATGGGGCCGGCGCGAGCCGATACCAATGCGCGCGCCCATTGCGCGCATGCCTGAACAGAAGCACGGCGTTTCAACGTCGATATCGACGCAGTTCATCCTTCGGCGCCTACGGTTCGCACATCGACCGAAGAACGGAAGAAATCCCCATGCACATCCGATACCGCCACATCATCATCGCTGCGGCGCTTGGCATCGCAATGATCGGCAGCCAGGCGATGGCCCAGAGCACTCCGGCGGGCCAGGCGCGCAGCATCAAGCAGAACATCAAGGCGGATTTCCGCAGCGTCACCAGCAATGTGAAACAGGATGTCCGCGATCTCAGGAACGGCAATTTGCGCGGCGCCCACGAGCGCCACAAGCGCGTGCTGAGGCGGGACCATGCCCGCCATCGTGCGGCGATCAAGCAATCTCACCAGCGGCGGATGACGGCGGCGCAGTGCCTGGCCAGGCACGGCAAGATGGATTGCCAGCGACGCGGTTATCGCTACACGCGCGGCTGACCCGCACAACCAAGTGTGGGCGAAAAGGAAACGGGCACCCGGGTGCCCGTTTTTCGTGCGCTGGCGGGGGTCTACTTCGTGGCCGCTGCCTTTTCAGCGCATCGGCAACACGCCCACTTCCAGCGCGCTGGGATGTCGGGCATCACGGTAGACGCGATGGGTGGCCTTGATGAAGTCGCCGTCCGTCGCCTTGTAGATGTTGGGCACGTACTTCTGCGGGTTGCGGTCGATGTACGGGAACCAGGTCGATTGCACCTGCACCATGATCCGGTGGCCCTTCTTGAACGTGTGCAGGACGTCGTTGAGCGTGTAGTTCACCGCGGTCGGCTGGTTGGGCACGAACGGTTCGGGATGCTCGAAGCTGTTGCGGAAGCGCGCGCGCATCGGCTCGCCGCGCACCAGGGTCTGCTGGCCACCACGCGCCTTGCCGGCGGCGCGATCGGCCTCGTTGGTTATCGCATCGTCCGGGTTCACGTCGATCAGCTTGACGATGAAATCAGCGTCGCTGCCGGTGGTCGAAACCCACAGCTTCACCTTGATCGGTCCGGCCAGCGTCACGTCCTCGGCCAGCGGCGCGGTCTGGTAGACCAGCACATCGGGTCGCTGCGCCGCAAAGCGCTGGTCGGCGGCGATGTAATTGCTGCTCCAGCGAGTGGTGAATTCGGTGGTGTACGGCACCGGCTTGGCCGGATCGCTCAGGTATTCGTCAAACCCGCGCGCGGCGGTCGGCTTGGCATCGAAGGCAAGACCACCCGCCGGCTGGAAGTACAGCGTGCGCGTCTGCAAGCCTTTCGGCGGCCATTGGTCGAAGCGCTCCCACGCATTGCCGCCGGTGCGGAACATCCACGCTTCCGGCAAGTCGGCCTTGCCGTCGCCTTTCAGGTGCTGCCTGAAGAACGCGTACTCGACCGGCCGGTAATCCAGCGAGGTCTTGCGCCCGAATTCGGCATCGCCCACGGTCTCGCCATCGGTGCGCAGCCAGCCACCATGCGTCCACGGCCCCATCACCAAAGTGTTGGTGATGCCGGGGTTGTTCTTCTCGATCGCCTGGTAGATGTGCAGCGGCCCGTACAGGTCCTCGGTGTCGAACCAGCCGCCGACCACCAGCACGGCGGCGCGCACCTTGTGCAATTTCGATGGCAAGTCGCGCGACTGCCAGAACGCATCGTAATTGGGATGGGCGACGACATCGTCCCAGAACGCGATCGGCGCGCGGAAACGCTTCGGTGCATTCGACAACGCGCCCAGGCGCAGGAAGTAATCGTAGCCGTCCGGCGTGCCGTAGTCGTAGCGCGGCGGCGACTCGGCGCTCGGTTGCGGGCGCGGATGACCGAAGCCGAACGCATGGAAGAACGCATAGGCAAGACCCAGATTGAATGCGCCGTTGCGATGCATGTCATCGCCGAGGAACCAGTTGGCGATCGGCGCCTGCGGCGAAAGCGCGACCAGCGCAGGATGGGTATCGATCGCCGACACGGCCGTGTAATAGCCCGGATAGGAGATGCCCCATTGTCCGACCCGGCCGTTGTTGCCGGGTAACTCCTTCACCATCCAATCGACCGTATCCCAGGCATCGGTGTTGTCGTTGATCGCGCCCTCGACCGGCCGCATGTTCACGAACTCGCCTTCGGAAAGGTATTTTCCGCGCACGTCCTGGCAGGCGAAGATGAAGCCGTCGCGTTCGTAGTCCGCGGTCTGGCCCAGCCGCTCGGCGAACTTGCCTTCGCCATAGGGCGCGCAGGAATACGGCGTGCGCTGCATCAGGATCGGATAGCGCCGCTCAGGCCCGGCATCCTTCGGGGTGTAGACGACGGTGTGCAGCTTGGTGCCATCGCGCATCGGAATGTCGTATTCGCGCTTGTCGTAGCGCGTGCGGATGTGATCGGCGCGGGCCTTGGCGGCTCCCGCCGGATTGGCCGGCGACTGTTGCGAGGCAGGCGCGATGGCAGGCGTGGCCGGCCGAGTCGCCTGCGACGTGCAGCCGGCCAAGCCGATCGAGATCGCCGAGACCAGGCAGAGGACGATGGGATGGCGCATCGGGACACTCCTCGTGGAATCCCGCATTGTTCGCAGGCTGCGGCGGCATCGCCCCCTGCCAAAGGTCATGCCCGGTGCTGCGGCTTCAGCTGGCCAGCCCGCGTAGCAGCTCGTTGACCGAGGTCTTGGCCCGGGTCTTCTCGTCCACCTGCTTGACGATCACCGCGCAGTAAAGCGAATGCGAGCCATCGGCCGCCGGCAGCGAACCTGATACCACCACGCTGCCCGGGGGCACCGCGCCGTAGCTGATTTCGCGCGTCTCGCGATGGTAGATGCGGGTCGATTGGCCGATGAACACGCCCATGCCGATCACGCTGTGGTGGCCGACGATGACGCCTTCGACCACTTCCGAGCGCGCGCCGATGAAGCAATGGTCCTCGATGATCGTCGGCGATGCCTGCAGCGGCTCCAGCACGCCGCCGATGCCCGCACCTCCGCTGATGTGGCAATGCTTGCCGACCTGCGCGCACGAACCGACCGTGGCCCAGGTATCGACCATCGTGCCTTCTCCGACGTAGGCACCGATGTTGACGAAGCTCGGCATCAGCACCACGTCGCGACCGATGTGGCAACCGCGCCGCGCCACCGTGCCCGGCACCACGCGCACGCCTTCGCGCTTGAACGCCTCGGCGTCGTAGCCGTCGAAACGCAGCGGCACCTTGTCCCAATACGGCGCTGGCGCGCCTTCCATCACCTGCATGTCGTGGGTGCGGAAGAACAGCAACACGGCTTTCTTCAGCCATGGGTTGACCGTCCAGGCGCCGCTGCCATCGGGCTCGGCGACGCGCGCCCGACCGGACTCCAGCAAGGCGATGGCGGCTTCGATGTCGGGCTGCAATGCGGCCAGTCCCGCGGCATCCAGTTCGGCTCGGCGTTCGAAGGCGGCTTCGATGCGATCGCGCAGTTCGGCGTGGGCGCCAATGTTCATCGTTCGGTTTCTCCGGAAAGTTGGTTCAAGAGCAAGTCGCGAAGCGCCTGCCTTCGCGCCTCGTCGAGCGGCCGGTCGAACTCGTCGGTGAGCAGGAACACGTCCTCGGCACGCTCGCCAAAGGTCGCGATGCGGGCGTCATGGACGCGCAGGCGTTGCGTGCGCAGCACCTGAGCAAGATCGGCGAGCAGGCCGGGGCGATCGGTACAGACCAGGCTCATCAGCGTGCGCCGGCCGTTGGCGGCATCGGCGAAGTCGATCTGCGGACGCATGCGGAAATGCCTGAGATGACCGGGCTGGGCGCGGCGCGGCGGTCGCACTCTGGACAGGTCGTCTGTGGCCAATGCGCTCGCCAGTCGCTGCGCCACACTCGCCGCATCCACTGGGCGCTGCGGGTCGATCGGCACGCACTGGAAAGTATCGAAGACATCCTCGCGCGGGCCCTGCAACAGCCGCGCCTGCTGGATGGCGAGGCCGGCGCGATCAAGCGTGGCCGCGATCGCCGCGAACAGGCCGTCGCGGTCGGGCGAACGCACGAAGACCTCGAGCACGCCATCGCCGATCGCGCGGACGGCCACGTGCTGCGCGGCCTCGGCATCGGCCGACATCACACCCGCCTGCCACGCCACCTGCTCCGGGTGGCCGCGCAGGAAGCTTTCCTCCGGCATGCGCAGGAACAACGCATCCGCCGCGTCGGCATTCACGCCATGGGCCAGCAGGATCTCGCGGGTGCTGGCACGCGTTTCGGCGATGCGCTCGGCGGCGGCGACCGGGTTCTCCAACCCGCGGCGCAGCGCCAAGCGGGTGGCGACATAGAGATCGGCCAGCAGGCGGTCCTTCCACGCGTTCCACAGCTTGGGCGATGTCGCGGCGATGTCGGCGCAAGTCAGCAGGTAGAGATGGTCGAGGTGTTCGCGGTCGGCCACCACCTCGGCGAAACGCTGCACGACCTCGGGATCGGAGATGTCCTGTTTCTGCGCCGTCACCGACATCAGCAGGTGCCTGCGGACCAGCCACGCGACCAGTTCGGTTTCCGCCGTCGACAGGCCATGCGCGCGGCAGAAATCCTCGGCATCGGCCGCCCCGAGTTCCGAATGGTCGCCGCCGCGACCCTTGCCGATGTCGTGGAACAGCCCGGCCAGCAGCAGCAGTTCGGGCTTGCGAAGCAGCGGCCAGACCTCGTGCGCCATCGAGAAGCGTTCGTGGTCCTCGCCCTGCTGGAACAGCGCGAAGTTGGCAAGCAGGGCCAGCGTGTGCTGGTCGACGGTAAAGACGTGGAACAGGTCGAACTGCATGCGCCCGGTGACCCTGGCGAAGGCCGGGATCCAGCGCGCCAGGACGCCGAGTTGCGACATCCGCTTCAGCGTCTGCACCGCTTCGGGCTGCTGCAGCAACCGCATGAACTCCGCGCGCAGTCCAGCCGGCGCACTGCCGTAATCGGGCACCAGCGGCAGGCTCTCTGCCAGCGCACGTGCGGTGCGCGAATGCAGGCCGGTGGCATCCGGCAGCGTGGCCCACGCCGAGAACAACGCGAACACCTGGCCCGGATCGCCATGGGGCCAGGATTCGTCGCGGGGGGGCCGGCGCCGGCGCGGCGCGCCGCCCCCCCCCCACA
>JAEWNY010000031.1 GCA_023461075.1 Pseudomonadota bacterium
CTTCGGCGACGAAAATGTCCGCATCGTCGATGACCTGCCGATGGCCGAAGGCGAAACCACGCGCGGCGTGCTGCTGTTCGCCGACGACCCGGTCCGCCGCGCCACGGTCTATTTCCAGGACAGCGACGAGCTGCTCGGGCTGTCAGGCATCGTGATCGAGGATGCGCAATCGCGCTGGCGATTCGACAACGGCGTGCGTGTCGGCATGTCGTTGAAGGAACTGGTCGCGCTCAACGGCGCGCCGCTCACCTACTACGGCCTGTCCTGGGATTACGGTGGCCACGTCATCGATTGGCACGGCGGCAAGCTGCAGACCATGTCCGGCCTGCCGGGCCGTTACGGCGTGCGGCTCACGTCCGCGTCGGATGCACCCGCAGGCAGCTATCCGCAGGGCGATAGCGCAGCGACGACAAGCGCTGGCCCAAGGCCGGCGATGTCATCCGGGTCGGGGAGTTGATGTATTCCTTCCCCGGCCAGGACGATCCCTGATCAACCGCGCTTGGCGGCCTTGCTGCGCTTCGCGGTTTTTCCGCGCTTCTTCGCACCGGCCTTCTTGCCGCGCTTGGCCGGCGCCTTCTCCGCGGGTGCCGCGGCCTTTTTCGGCCTGGATGCGGCGGCTTTCGTCTCGCCCGGCTTGGGCTGCAGCATCGTCCCCGTGCACTTGGCCGAACCGCACCGGCATCCCCACAACTTCTTCAACGCCGGCGTATGCGGCTCGTCCAGCACGATGCCGTAGTTGTAGGACAGCTCTTCTCCCTCGGCAATGTCGCGGATCGCCTCGATGAAGACCTTGTCCTTGTGCGTCTTGCCCTTGGCGTTCTCTTCCTGCACCGCCTCGCAGTTGGGCGCGCAGCTGTGGTTGATCCAGCGGGCGATGTTGCCGTCGACATTGGCATCGATCACGTAATCGTCGTTGAGGGTGAACAGGAAGGTGTGTCCGTCCTCGTCCACCGCGCCGTATTCGGCGTCCACCTCGGCATGTGTGCACAGCTTGCCCTTGTAGCGGACGATGCGCTCGCCCTTGGCGATCGGTTCGATCGCGAACACGCCATTGCCGTGGATGCTGGATTGGCGACGCTCGATCTTGTGCTTGCTGGTCTTCGGCATGGACGGGGCCGTGGATGGAGGGAACCCTCATTGTGGCCGAGGCCGACATTCGATGCGAGCCACGGCGTGCGCATCTGCCGGCACCGCGTGCCGGCATTTGAGTCGGCGCGCGCGAATCCGTACAATATCGGTCCGTTTTAACCGGCCGCCACGCGATGCTGCGCGTCACCAAGCTCACCGACTACGCCACCCTGGTCATGACCGTGCTCGCGGCCGCGCCCGATGCGGTGCTGAGCGCGAACGAACTGGCCGAACGCGCCGGCATCGAAGTCCCGACCGCGGCCAAGGTGCTGAAGCCGCTGGCGCAGGCCGGCCTGGTCGAAGGCTTCCGCGGCGCCAATGGCGGCTATCGGCTGGCGCGCGATGCGGGCGAAGTCACGCTGGCCGACATCGTCGAGGCGATGGAAGGCCCGTTGGCAATGACCGAATGCAGCATCCACCAAGGCCAATGCGGCATCGAGGATTCCTGCGGCGTGCGCGGCAACTGGCAGCGCGTCAACGCCGTGATCGCCGAAGCCCTGCGCGGCATCAGCCTGCAGTCGATGCTGGATGGCGAGACCGGCTCCAGTGCGCGCAAGCGCATCCCCGCCCGATTGGCCGCGGCCTGAGCACGCCATGAGCACCCGCATCTCCGACATCGATACCCACGCACCGCAGCCGGCCGAGGCCGCGCGCGCGAACGCCGACATCCACGCCCAGCTGAGCCGCAAGTATGAGGCCGGCTTCGTCACCGAGATCGAATCCGATTCGCTGCCGCCCGGCCTGGACGAAGACACCATTCGCGCGCTCTCGGCCAAGAAGAGTGAGCCCGAATGGATGACCGAATGGCGGCTGGCCGCCTACCGCCACTGGCTGACCATGCCGATGCCGGAATGGGCCAAGCTCGATATCGCGCCGATCGATTTCCGGGCGCTTTCCTATTACTCGGCGCCGAAAGCCAAATACAAGTCTCTGGACGAAGTGCCGCAGGAACTCCTCGATACCTACGACAAGCTGGGGGTGCCGCTGCACGAACGCGCGAAACTTGCCGGCGTCGCAGTCGATGCGGTGTTCGATTCGGTCAGCGTCGGCACCACCTTCCGCAAGGAACTGGCGGAGAAAGGCATCATCTTCTGCTCGATGTCCGAAGCGATCGCCGAGCATCCGGAACTGGTGCAGAAGTACCTCGGCAGCGTGGTGCCGGTCGGCGACAACTTCTTCGCCGCGCTCAATTCCGCGGTGTTCTCCGATGGCAGCTTCGTCTTCATCCCCGAAGGCGTGCGTTGCCCGATGGAGCTGTCGACCTATTTCCGCATCAACGCCGGGCATACCGGCCAGTTCGAGCGCACCCTGATCGTCTGCGAGGACAAGGCCTACGTCAGCTATCTGGAAGGCTGCACCGCGCCGATGCGCGACGAGAACCAGCTGCACGCGGCGGTGGTGGAACTCGTCGCGCTGGAAGACGCCGACATCAAGTATTCGACCGTGCAGAACTGGTATCCGGGCGACGAGAACGGCATCGGCGGCATCTACAACTTCGTGACCAAGCGCGCCGAATGCCGCGGCGCGCGCAGCAAGGTGGTGTGGACGCAGGTCGAGACTGGCAGCGCGATCACCTGGAAGTACCCGAGCTGCGTGTTGCTGGGCGATGACAGCGTGGGCGAGTTCCATTCGGTCGCGCTGACCCACCATCGCCAACAGGCCGACACCGGCACCAAGATGATCCACGTGGGCCGCCGCACCAAGTCGAAGATCGTGTCGAAGGGCATCAGCGCGGGACATGGCCAGAACACCTATCGCGGCCTGGTCAAGGTGGAGCGCGGCGCGGAAGGCGCGCGCAACCATACCCAGTGCGATTCCCTGCTGATCGGCAAGAAATGCGGCGCGCACACGTTCCCCTACATCGAGGTGAAGCGTTCGGATGCGACCGTCGAGCACGAGGCGACCACCAGCAAGATCAGCGACGACCAGCTGTTCTATTGCCGCAGCCGCGGCATCGGCGAGGAGGACGCGGTCTCGATGATCGTCGACGGCTTCTGCAAGCAGGTCTTCCGCGAATTGCCGATGGAGTTCGCGGTCGAGGCCAAGAAGCTGCTGGAAGTCTCGCTGGAAGGGGCGGTCGGATGAAGCTTCGTCCCGCCCAACGCACTGCCTTTTCGCGAGAGATCCGCGGTGCCGAATCCGCGCGAGCCATGGGTGAATTCGACAATGCTTTCGCGCATCTCGAACGTGCCCACATCATCGGCCAACGCAACGTGCTGGCGCACGCGCGCGCCCACCTCGGCATGCTGCGCGTCGGTTGGCTGCGCCGCGACGTGCGAGAGATCAGCGGCCAGCTGCTGCGTATCCCCGCGGCATTGACCAAGACCCTGCTTTGGGTGCCGCGCGGCAATACCGGCGGCGCCGATGTCAGTGCCTTCAAACCCATGCCGATCCCGGCCGACCTGCAACACCTCGTGGACTGACCCATGCTCGACATCGACAACCTGCACGCGCGCGTCGCCACGCGCGAGATCCTCAAGGGCCTGAGCCTGCACGTGAAGCCCGGCGAGGTGCACGCCATCATGGGCCCGAACGGCGCCGGCAAGTCCACGCTCGGCAACGTGGTGGCCGGTCGCGATGGCTACGACGTCACCGACGGCAGCGTGATGTTCGAAGGCCGCGACCTGCTGGCGCTGGAGCCGGAGGAGCGGGCCGCGCTCGGTGTATTCCTCGCCTTCCAGTACCCGGTGGAAATCGCTGGGGTCAACAACACCTATTTCCTGCGCAGCGCGCTCAACGCGCAGCGCAAGGCGCGCGGCGAGCAGGAGCTAGACTCCGTGCAGTTCCTCAAGCTGGTGCGCGAGAAGATCAAGGTGCTGCACCTGCCCGACAGCCTGCTCAACCGCGGCGTCAACGAGGGGTTCTCCGGCGGCGAGAAGAAGCGAAACGAGATCTTCCAGCTCGCGGTGCTGGAGCCGAGGCTGGCGATCCTCGACGAGACCGATTCGGGCCTCGACATCGACGCGCTGAAGGCGGTCGCCGATGGCGTCAACGCGCTGCGCTCGCCGGATCGCGCCTTCATCGTCATCACCCACTACCAGCGCCTGCTCGATTTCATCAAGCCGGACGTGGTCCACGTGTTGGCCGATGGCCGCATCGTCGAGAGCGGCGGGCCGGAACTCGCGTTGAAGCTGGAAGAGCACGGCTACGCCTGGCTGAAAGATCGCATCGCGCCTGAGGCAGCGGCCTGAAATGAGCGCCCTGCTCGACTCCCTGCTCGCGGGCCACGACGATCCTGCGGCGCACGCGATCGCCGATGCCGGCCTGCCCGGTCCGCGCTCCGAAGCGTGGAAGTACACATCGTTGCGCGCGCTCGAGCGACGCGCCTTTTCGCCGGCCCGGCCGATCAATGCGCATGCCGAAAGCATCAACGACATTCCCGCGCCTCGCATCGTCTACGTCAACGGTCATTTCGATGCGGCGCTGACCGACCTCGACGGCCTTCCCGAAGGCGTATCGATCACCACCGACGCGCGGGTGCGCGCCGAAATCGTGCTGCCCGGCGATCCCGATGCGTGGAAGCCGGCCGGCGACGAAGTCTTCGCCAACCTCAATGCTCTGCTGGC
>JAEWNY010000032.1 GCA_023461075.1 Pseudomonadota bacterium
ATCTGGCGACCGGGATGATCGGTCTGGTCGATGCGCTGCTGGCCGGTCGACATGGCACCGCGACGCTCGCCGCGGTCTCGGTCGGCACCGCGATGTTCTGGCTGCCGATGATGATCCCGATGGGCACCCTGATGTCGCTGCCGCCGTCGATCTCGCAGCTTGATGGCGCCGGTCGCCGCGGCGAGATCGCCCCGTTGTTCCGGCAGTCGCTGTGGTTGGCCATGGCGCTGGGCGTGCTGCTGTGGTGCCTGATCTCGCTGTTCCCGATGGTGTTGGCGATGATCGGCATCGCGCCGGAGATCCGCCCAGGGGCCAGCGCCTTCCTCGACGGCATCCGCTGGGGCGTGCCGGCGCTGACGCTCTACCTGGCCATGCGCTACCTCTGCGATGGCCTGCACTGGTCGTTGCCGACGATGCTGTTCGGCATCGGGGGCCTGCTGGTGCTGGCACCGCTGGGCTATGCGCTGGCGTTCGGGCGCTGGGGCTTGCCGGAACTGGGTGCGGGCGGGCTCGGCATCGCCTCGGCGGTGATGATGTGGATGCAGGCGATCGGCTTCGCCATCTACCTGGCGATGTCGCCGCGGTTCCGCGAGCTTGGCCTGTTCGCGCGGTTTGATCCACCCGCACGCTCGCCCATCGCAAGCCTGCTGAGAACCGGGCTGCCGATCGGTGTCACGGTGACGATGGAAGGCAGCCTGTTCATCGTCACCGCGTTGTTGATCGGCCGCTTGGGCGAGGTGCCGGCCGCCGCGCACCAGATCGCCATCAATGTCGCCAGCCTGTGCTTCATGATCCCGTTCGGCATCGCCGAGGCGACCACGGTGCGGGTCGGCAACGCGCTCGGCCGCGGCGACCGCGCCGGCATCCTGCGCGTGGCCAAGGCCGGCCTGGCGCTGGTGCTGGGCACGCAACTGCTGTCCGGGCTGCTCATGGTGTTCGGGCATGACCTCATAGCCCGTGGCTACAGCGGCGATGCCGCGGTGGTGGCGCTGGGCGGCAGCCTGTTGCTGTATGCCGCTGCGTTCCAGTTCCCCGATGGTATCCAGGTGCTGTCGGCCGGCGCGTTGCGTGGCCTCAAGGACACGAGGGTGCCGATGTTCCTGGCGGCGATCGCCTACTGGGGCATCGGCATGCCGCTCGGTGCCGGTCTGGGACTCGGTTTGGGCTGGGGGCCGAAAGGCATGTGGATCGGCCTGATCGCAGGCCTGTGCTGCGCGGCGGTCCTGCTGGCGCGGCGCTTCTTGCGCAGCGCCCGCGCCATCCCCATGTCTGCCGGCTGAAGGCGCGCGCAAACCACGTGACCTTCGATGCATGCGCCGTCCACATGCGCCGCGTTAGCCTGACCGCAGTTTCCGAGACTTACCGCCCATGAACACCACCATGCAGCCGCCGCTGCCCGCCAACCCGCCGCCTGTCCCGCCCGTCGCCCGGCCAGAACGTGGCCCGATCGCGCGTTTCTTCATCGGCCTGTGGGATGCGATGAACTTCACCCGGCGGCTGATCCTCAACCTGCTGTTCTTCTTCCTGCTGTTCGTCTTCCTCATCATCGTGCTGGCGGCGATGTTCGGCGGCGGGCAGGGGGCGAAACTGGTCGATCGCACCACCCTGGTGCTGGCGCCGGAAGGCCGCCTGGTCGAGCAGGACAGCCGCGATGCGCTGACCCGCGCCCTGGCCGGCAGCAGCCGCGGCAACCGCAATGCGCAGGTGCAGTTGCGCGATGTCATCGGCGCGATCGATGCCGCCGCCAAGGACAAGCGCATCGAGCGCGTGCTGCTGGATGTCGACAACCTGCAGCCTTCCGGCTTCGCTTCGCTGGACGAGGTCGCGCGCGCGCTGCAGCGCCTGCGCAAGTCCGGCAAGCAGGTGGTGGCCTTCAGCCAGGGCATGGGCCAGGCGCAATACCTGCTGGCCGCGCAGGCCGACGAGGTCTACCTCGATCCCGATGGTTACGGCGTGGTGCTCGAAGGCCTGTCCGGCCATCGCCCCTACATGCGCGAAGGCCTCGAGGACAAGCTCGGCATCGATTTCCAGCTGTTCAAGGTCGGCGAATACAAATCGGCCGCCGAGCCGTTCGTGCGCGATTCGGCATCGCCCGAGGCCAAGGAGGCCGACCTCTACTGGATGAGCGATGTCTGGAATCGCTACCTCGCGGAGATCGCCACACGCCGCAAGATCGACGTGGCCAAGTTGAACGCCGACATCGATGGCATGGCCGCCGGCATCGAGGCCGTGCAGGGCGACCTCAACCAGTACGCGTTGCAGCAGCAGCTGGTCGACGGGCTGAAGACGCGCGAGGAACTCGAGAAGCTGCTCGTCGAGCGCGGCGTCGCCGACGACAAGGCCGACGGCGGCTTCCGCCAGATCGGCTTCGCCAACTATCTGCGCCACATCGCGCCCAAGCTGCCGGTCGAGGCCGATGCGCGACCGCAGGTTGCGGTGGTGGTGGCCGAGGGCGAGATCGTTCCCGGTGACCAGCCGCGTGGCGTGGTCGGCGGCGAGACCGTCGCCCGGCTGTTGCGTGATGCGCGCGAGGACGACAAGGTCAAGGCGGTCGTGCTGCGGGTCAATTCGCCGGGTGGCGAAGTCTTCGCCTCCGAACTGATCCGCCGCGAGATGGTCGCGCTGAAGGCCGCCGGCAAGCCGGTCGTCGCATCGATGGGCGATGTCGCCGCGTCCGGTGGCTACTGGGTCAGCATGAATGCCGATCGCATCTATGCCGAGCCGTCCACCATCACCGGCTCGATCGGCATCTTCGGTTTGATTCCCAACTTCACCCGCACCCTCGACAAGATCGGCGTGCACACCGATGGCGTCGGCACCACCCGCTGGGCCGGTGCGTTCGATCCGACCCGCCCGCTGGATCCGGAAGTCGGCCGCGTCATCCAGTCGGTGATCGACAAGGGGTACAGGGATTTCACCGGCAAGGTCGCCCAGGCGCGCAACAAGCCGGTCGATGCGATCGACGCGGTCGCGCGCGGCCGCGGCTGGAGCCGCGCGCAGGCGCGCGCGCGCGGGGTGGTCGATGAA